>NZ_BAAARV010000014.1:0-46191 GCF_039532525.1 Dactylosporangium salmoneum | reverse complement strand
CCCGTGCCGCCGCGTGCCGCCCGTGCCTGCCGCGTGCCGCCCGTGCCACCGCGTGCCGCCGCGTGCCGCCCGTGCCACCGCGTGCCGCCCGTGCTGCCGTGCGGGTGCCCTCGTGCCCACTGTGCCGCCAATGTGCCACCGGGCCCGCTGCGTCACCGGGCCGCGTGCCGTAGTGCCCGCTGTGCCGCCGAGCCGCCCGTGCCGCCGAGCCGCCCGTGCCGCCGAGCCGCCCGTGCCGCCGAGCAGCGTGCCACCGTGCCCGCTGTGCAACCGGGCCGTGTGCCGCCATGCCCGCCTGCGCCGCTGAGCCTGCCGTGCCCGCTGCGCCCGCCGGGGGCGTATCGCGGCCGTCGTGCGGCGGCGACCTGGGCCCGTTGCGGGTGCCGACGGCCCCGGTGGAGCCGCGCCCGAGCCGGGCGAGGTGCGTGGGTGGGAGAGAAGCCGAACCGTCGGATCGGGCCGTGTGCTTCGCGGCCGCGTGGGAGGCTCGTGCGGTACCGAATGGCGGAATCCCTGGAAATGGACAACGGCGCCGCCCGGAGGCGACGCCGTTGACCAGAGTCCCGTTACAGGCCCGAGAGGCGCTGCCCCGCGCGCACTACCGCCATCGCGTGGCGATCGCCCGGCCGGCGTCCCAGCCGCTCGATCGGGCCGGAAACGCTGATCGCCGCGATGACCCGCCCTGTGCGGTCCCGGATGGGCGCCGACACGCTCGCCACGCCCGGCTCGCGCTCGGCCACGCTCTGGGCCCAGCCCCGGCGCCGCACCTCCGCGAGGGTGCGGCCCGTGAACTTGCACCGGGGCAGCAGCGGCATCACCGCCTCCGGCGGCTCCCACGCGAGCAGCACCTGTGCGGCCGAGCCGGCCGTCATCGGCAGGACCGCGCCGATCGGCACCGTGTCGCGCAGCCCGCTGGCCCGCTCGGCCGCGGCCACGCACAGGCGCTCGTCGGCGCGGCGCAGGTACAGCTGGGCACTCTCGCCTGTCGCGTCCCGCAATGCGGTCAGCATCGGCTCGGCGGCGGTCAGCAACACGTCTGGTGCGGCGTTGGCCAGCTCGCCCAGGCGCGGGCCCGGGCGCCAGCGGCCCTGGGCGTCACGAACGAGTAAGCGGTGGATTTCCAGCGCCTGCGCCAGGCGGTGCGCGGTGGCGCGCGGGAGCTTGGTCCGCTCGACCAATTCCGCCAGGCTGGCGCCGTCGACGCAGGCGGCAAGGATGACTACCGCCTTGTCGAGCACGCCTACACCGCTCATACTGTGTCCCACAGACCGAAACATACCTCCCAAATTTTAGGATGTCCAGATGGTGGGAGAAGCACGACAGCAAGGTCAGCAGCAGCCGCGCACCCTGGCGGAGAAGGTGTGGGATGCGCACGTCGTGCGCACCGCCGCCGGCGAGCCGGACCTGCTCTACATCGACCTGCACCTGTTGCACGAAGTCACCAGCCCGCAGGCGTTCGACGGCCTGCGCATGTCCGGCCGCACGGTGCGGCGCCGCGACCTGACGATCGCGACCGAGGACCACAACACGCCGACCGACAACCTGCTGACCATCAGCGACCCGGTCTCGCGCACGCAGATCGAGACGCTGCGGCGCAACGCCGAGGAGTTCGGCATCCGGCTGCACTCGCTGGGCGACGCCCAGCAGGGGGTGGTCCACGTCATGGGACCGCAGCTGGGCCTCACCCAGCCGGGCATGACCATCGTGTGCGGTGACTCGCACACCTCCACGCACGGCGCGTTCGGCGCCCTCGCGTTCGGCATCGGCACCTCCGAGGTCGAGCACGTCCTGGCGACGCAGACGCTGTCCCAGGCGCGCCCGCGCACGATGGCGGTCAACGTCGTCGGCGAGCTCGGCCCCGGCGTGACGGCCAAGGACCTGGTGCTGGCGCTCATCACCCAGGTGGGCACGGGCGGCGGGCGCGGGCACGTGGTGGAGTACCGCGGCCCCGCGATCGACAAGCTGTCCATGGAGGGTCGGATGACCATCTCCAACATGTCGATCGAGTGGGGCGCCAAGGCCGGCATGATCGCGCCGGACGAGACCACCTTCGCCTACATCGAGGGCCGGCAGTACGCGCCCGAGGGTGAGGACTGGGATCGCGCCAAGGAGTACTGGAGCGGCCTGCGCACCGACGAGGGCGCCAAGTTCGACACCGAGGTGACGCTGGACATCTCACAGCTCACCCCGTTCGTCACCTGGGGCACTAACCCAGGCCAGGGCGCGCCGCTCGGCGGCTTCGTGCCCAGCCCGGACGACTTCGAGGAGAGCGCGGAGAAGGTCGCTGCGGAGAAGGCGCTGGAGTACATGGCGCTCACCCCCGGCACCGCGCTGCGCGACGTCGCGATCGACGTGGTGTTCCTCGGCTCCTGCACCAACGGCCGGCTGGAGGACCTGCGGGCCGCTGCCGAGGTGCTGCGCGGGCGCCGCGTCGCCGACAGCGTGCGGATGCTCGTGGTGCCCGGCTCGGCCTCGGTGCGCGCGGCCGCGGAGGAGGAGGGCCTCGACAAGGTCTTCACCGAGGCGGGCGCGGAGTGGCGCTTCGCGGGTTGCTCCATGTGCCTGGGCATGAATCCCGACACGCTGAAGCCCGGCGAGCGCTCCGCCTCGACGTCCAACCGCAACTTCGAGGGCCGCCAGGGCCGTGGTGGGCGTACCCACCTCGTCTCGCCGCCGGTCGCCGCCGCGACCGCCGTCGCCGGTCACCTCGCCGCCCCCGCCGATCTGAACTAAAAGGGACAACGGACACATGGAGAAGTTCACCGTCCACACCGGCACGGCCGTGCCGCTGCGCCGGTCCAACGTGGACACCGACCAGATCATCCCCGCCGTCTACCTCAAGCGCGTCACCCGCACCGGGTTTGCCGACGGGCTGTTCAACGCGTGGCGCTCCGATCCGGAATTCGTGCTCAACAATCCGGCCTACGAGGGCGCTTCGATCCTTGTCGCCGGGCCCGAGTTCGGCACCGGATCCTCGCGTGAGCACGCCGTTTGGGCGCTGCAGGACTATGGATTCCGGGCTGTCGTAGCGCCCCGTTTCGGGGACATCTTCCGGGGCAACTCGCTCAAGGCCGGGCTGTTGCCGGTCGAGCTCGATCTCGAAAACGTCGAGCAGCTCTGGGCCGCGATCGAGGCCGACCCGAAGCTCGCGGTAACGGTCGACCTGCAGGCCCGCCAGTTGCGCGCGGGCGCCCACGAATGGGCCTTCCCACTGGACGATTTCAGTCGCTGGCGGCTGCTGGAAGGCCTCGACGACATCGGCCTCACCCTTCGCCACGAGGAAGCTATCACCGCCTTCGAGCAAGGCCGTCCGGAGTGGACACCCGTCGTTCACTAGGCCCCGCAGGGCGTCTCGATGAGCTGTCGGTCAAATCCGTTACTCCACAACGATTTCTTTTCCGTCATATGTTTGT
The DNA here is from genome assembly GCF_039532525.1 of Dactylosporangium salmoneum. Lineage (NCBI taxonomy): Bacteria > Bacillati > Actinomycetota > Actinomycetes > Micromonosporales > Micromonosporaceae > Dactylosporangium > Dactylosporangium salmoneum. The sequence goes on along the minus strand of NZ_BAAARV010000014.1, from coordinate 42,778 downwards.
ATCCTGTGTGCGTTGGGATACCTTGCCCACAGGGACTTCAATTCTGGTACGGGAGGAAACGTGAACAAGGCCGAGCTCATCGAGGCGCTCAGCGCTCGCCTGGGCGACAAGAAGTCGGCGAACGCGGCGCTGGACGCGGTGCTGGCCGAGATCCAGGCCGCCGTGACCAAGGGCGACAAGGTCGCCATCACCGGTTTCGGCGTCTTCGAGAAGCGCGTCCGTGGCGCGAGAACCGCCCGGAACCCGCGCACTGGTGAAGCGGTGAAGGTGAAGAAGACGTCGGTTCCCGCGTTCCGGGCCGGCGCCAGCTTCCGCGAGATGGTCGCCAGCGGCAAGGTGCCGAAGGTCGCCGCCGCGGCCAAGAAGGCCGCCGCGACGAAGACCACCGCCGCGAAGGCGACGACCGCCAAGGCCACCACCGCCAAGGCCACCACGGCCAAGGCCACCACGGCGAAGGCGACGACGGCGAAGGCCGCCCCGGCCAAGGCCGCCGCCACCAAGACCGCCCCGGCCAAGGCCGCCACCAAGGCGGCGCCGGCGAAGAAGACCGCCGCCAAGACGACCCGCGCCGCGGCGTCGACCACGGCGCGCAAGACGACGACGGCCACCGCGGCCGCCGCGAAGACCACCGCCGCGAAGAAGGCGCCGGCCAAGAAGGCCGCCGCCAAGTAAGCAGGCAACGAAAAGGGCGGCGCCGCGATTGTCCGCGGCGCCGCCCTTTCGCATTTCCGGGATCTTCACCGGACCTTGAATCGCTACTGCAGCGTCACCGGGGCGAGCCGGTCCCGCCCGACAAGGCGGCCCTCGGCGAAGGACAGGACCCAGCCAGCGCCCTTGCGGGTGTGGAAATTGACGTCGGCGCGGTTCGTCAGCGCCGCGAGCAGCGGCGGCATCAGCTTGCCCTGGCTGCACACCACCGTCGTGCCGCCCCGGCCGGCGAGTGCCGTCAGCCGCGCCGCGGCCGGCCCGGGCGGGTGCAGCTCGTCGAACGCCGGGTCGAGCTCCAGCGGCAGCCCCAGCAGCTCCACCGTCTGCCGGCAGCGCACGGGGGTGGCCGACACCACCCGGTCGGGCCGCAGGAGCGTCAGCAGGCCGTTGAGGGCCCGTGCATCGCGCTCCCCGGCCGGCTCCAGGGGCCGCTCGGCGTCCGGTCCGGTCCACTCGCGCCGCTTGCCGGCCTTCGCGTGCCGTACCAGGGCCACCACCGCGGTCACCGGAGGCAGGTCCAGGAACGCGCGTACGACCCCGCGGTCATGGGCGTAGCTGAGCATCGACTGGGCGTTGGCGGCCGGCACCCACCGGGCCTCCTCGATCTCGTCGTCGGCGGGGCGGGGCGTCCACGCGGCCGCGCGCATCGACCAGAAGTCGACCGACTTCTCCACGCCCGGCTCCCCGGTCAGGTACCGGATCGACGGCAGCCGGACCTGCGGCACCGCCTCCACCGCGGTCTCCTCGAACACCTCGCGGACCGCGGCGGTCAGCTCGTGCTCGCCGGGGTCGAGCTTGCCTTTCGGCAGCGACCAGTCGTTGTATCGGGGGCGGTGCACCAGCACGATCTCCGTTGCTCCGCCGGCGCGCCGCCACACCACGCCGCCCGCCGCGCGGACGACCGAGTTCACTTCAGCCATGCGATGTTCTTTTCCTCCGCGACCGACTCCCACACGGCCGGGAACGCTGCGCGGGCGCGGGTGACCGCCGCCCGCTCGCGTTCGTACAACCGGCCCGCCGTCACTGCCAGGGCGTGGTTGCGCGGCGCGGCCGCGGCCTCCGCCACCCAGGCGTCCGCGGCGATCGCCGCGTCCTGGTGCTCGCCCAGCACCGCCTGCGCCCGGGCGATCGCCTTGGCCAGCAGTAGCGCCTCGGCGCCCACGATCGGCGACACCGCGTCGGCGGCGTAGCGGGCCCGCTTGGCCCGCTTGCGGACCTCGTGCCAGTCGTCGTCGGGCAGGTCCGGGGTGAGCCCGCCGGCGCCGGGAACGCCGCCCCCGCCGAGGACCAGGCGCCGCCACGGCTTGCGCACGATGTCCGGCAGGACCGTCTCGGCCCGCTCCCGTGCCAGCGGCGACAGCCGCGGCTCGCGCACCGCCCCGACCAGCGCGTCGAGCAGCTTCACGTAGCGCCGCGAGTGCAGCGCCGCGTCCAGCGTCGCCAGCGCTGCCTCCTGCCGCGCGGCCAGCGCCGCGTCGAGGCGCTCCACCGCCTGCTGGTCCGTCGGCGCGAGCGGGTCGGCCGCGGCCGTGCGGTGCAGCCGCTCCCGCAGTACCTCGACGTCGCGGGCGCCCCCGAGCGCCTCGGCGAGCCACGCCAGCTCCACCCGCAGCCGGGCTGTCCACTCCGGGTCCAGCAGCGCCTGGAACGTCTGCAGGTCACTGCGCAGCCGCCGGGTGCCGACCCGCATCTGGTGCACCGGGGTGTCGCCGTTGGGCATCAGCTGCCGCAGCCGCGCGAACGGGTCGTGCTTGAAGATGCGTGCCACGTCGCGGCGGATCGCCTCGGTGACCACGTCGCCGGCCCGCGGCTTGCGTCGCAGCGGCTCCGGGGCGACCAGCACCGCCGGCTGCAGCGGCCCCATCGCCCGCAGGTGCTTGGGTACGAAGTCGCCCAGCTGGGCGCCCGCGCGCAGCAGCAGCCGTTCGATCTTGTCCAGTACCTTGGGCTCGCCGGACACCCGCTCGACCTCGATCTCGCGGAAGCTCCACGCGACCTTGCGGCCGTCGAGCACGCTCACCTCGTCGTCGGCCACCTCGGCCAGCACGGTGCCGTCCCGGTCGGTGACGTCGTAGACGGTCCGCACCGTGCGCAGCACGGCCGCCGGCAGCAGCGTGCGTCCGCGCCGGAACGCCGTCACCAGGTCCAGTAGTTCCTCCGGCACGACGCCCGCGCCGGCCGCCGGGCGGGAGTGCTCGTGCCGCACTCCCGCCCGTGACGTCGGCAGCTTGAGGGTCCACACGCGCGACCGTGCGTCGCCCGCGCGGTACCGAAGCGAAACCCCATGCCTGGCGAGCAGCCGCGTGGTGGTGTCGTAGTAGGTCGCCCGCAGTGTCACCGGCTTCCGCGCGCGCACCCGGCCGGCGGCGCTGAGGTCCGGCATCGTGAACCCGTTATCGACGAGGTACTTGCGTTCTTCCTCGAGCATCCCGTCACCCTAGTCGGAGGATGGGCTCACTCCACCCGATCGACGATGCGGCGCAGCAGCACCTCCTGCGGGTTCTTGCCGGGCCGCCGGTGCCACTCACCGTTGCCGGACAGCTCGAACGCGCCAGTGTCGTCGCTCATCATCAGGGTCAGCACCCGGTGCAGTTCCTCGGTCGAGGCCGGGTCGGTCACCTGCACCAGCGCCTCCACGCGGCGGTCCAGGTTGCGGTGCATCAGGTCCGCCGAGCCGATCCAGTACTCCGAGCGCGCACCGTGGCCGAACCGGAACACCCGCGAGTGCTCCAGGAACCGGCCCAGGACCGATCGGACCCGGATGTTCTCCGACAGGTCGGGCACGCCCGGGCGCAGCGCGCAGATGCCGCGCACGATGAGGTTGACCCGCGTCCCCGCGCGGCTGGCGCGGTAGAGCGAGTCGATGATCTCCTCGTCGACCAGCGAGTTCACCTTGAGCTGGACCAGGCCGTCCGCGCCGTACGCGACCTCGCGCTCGATCCGCTCGATGATGCCGCGGCGCACCCCGTGCGGGGCGACCAGCAGCCGGCGGTACGACGTCTGGCGGCTGTAGCCGGTGAGCACGTTGAACAGGTCGGTCAGGTCGGCGCCGACCTCCGGATCGGCCGTCAGCAGCCCGTAGTCCTCGTACAGGCGCGCCGTCTTGGGGTGGTAGTTGCCGGTGCCCACGTGGCAGTAGCGGCGGATGTGGTTGCCCTCCTGGCGCACCACGAGGGCCGTCTTCGTGTGCGTCTTGAGGCCCACGAGGCCGTAGACGACGTGGCAGCCCGCGCGCTCCAGCGTCCGCGCCCAGCCGATGTTGGCCTTCTCGTCGAAGCGCGCCTTCACCTCGACCAGCACGACCACCTGCTTGCCCGCCTCGGCCGCGTCGACGAGCGCGTCGACGATCGGCGAGTCGCCGCTGGTGCGGTACAGCGTCAGCTTGATCGCCAGCACGTTCGGATCCGCCGCGGCCTGCTCGATGAAGCGCTGCACGCTGGTGGAGAACGAGTGGTACGGGTGGTGGACCAGGATGTCGTGGTCGCGCAACCGCGCGAAGACGCTGCGCGGCGTCTCGCCCTCGGCGAAGTGCGGGTGCGTCGCCGGCACGAACGGCGGGTCCTTCAGGTCCGGGCGGTCGACGCCGTTGTAGACCTCCCACATCGCCGTCAGATCCAGCAGGCCCGGCACGCGCAGCACGTCGTGGGAGTCCATGTCCAGCTCGCGGACGAGCAGCTCCAGCACGTGGTCCGAAATGGACGCCGCGACCTCGAGCCGCACCGGCGGACCGAAGCGCCTCCGCGCGAGCTCCCGCTCCAGTGCCTGCAGCAGGTCCTCGTCGCGGTCCTCGTCGAGCTCGACCTCGGCGTTGCGCGTCACCCGGAACAGGTGGTGCTCGACCACCTGCATGCCGGAGAACAGCTGCCCGAGGTGTGCCGCGATGAGCTCCTCGACCGGCAGGAAGCGCATCACCCGCGCCCCGTCGCGCGCGCCGTGCAGCGCGAAGAACCGCGGCACGTTGTTCGGCACCTTGATCCGGGCGAACAGCTCCGGGCCGCCGTCCTTCTCCCGCACCACCACGGCCAGGTTGAGCGACAGCCCCGAGATGTACGGGAACGGGTGCGCCGGGTCGACGGCCAGCGGGGTCAGCACCGGGAAGATCTGCTCGCGGAACGACGCGCGCATCCGCTCCCGCTCCGCCGGGTCCAGCTCCGCCCAGCGAACGATGTGGATGTTCTCGTCGGCCATCGCCGGCGCGATGTCCTCGGCGAAGGCCCGCGACTGCCGCGACATCAGCGCGGACGTGCGCTCGGCGATCTGCTCCAGCTGCTCCGTCGGCGGCTGGAACCCGGGCCGGCGCACCGGCAGGCCGGTCTGCAGGCGCCGCTTCAGCCCGGCGACGCGCACCATGTAGAACTCGTCGAGGTTGCTGGCGAAGATGGCGAGGAACTTGACCCGCTCCAGCAGCGGCGTGGCCGGGTCCTCGGCCAGCGTCAGGACGCGCGCGTTGAAGTCGAGCCACGACAGCTCACGGTCGAGATAGCGGTCGTCCGGCAGGGGTTTTTCCTCCTCCGGTACCCGCATCAGGTCCCCTTCGGGACTGACCCACCCGGCGCCGTCCTCCTCGATGACGGCCTGAAGCGGGCCGGCGGGGGCGTCCGCGCGGGCGCCGGGGTGCCCGGCATCCCCGGCCCCCTCGGTCGTGTCGTCCACGATCGCGTCGGGTTCTTCGCCGGTGGCGGCCGGCGCCGTCCGCGCCGCTTCGAGGGTCTCGTCCTCGGCCGTCACGGGGTCGTCCGGGGCCTCGGCCGGCTCGCCGGTGGTGTCGGCGACGCCGGGCGCGGGCGCGACCTCCGCGAGAGCTTCAGCGGCGTCCGCGCCTGCTGCGGCGGCCTCCGTGGTGCCCTCGACGGTGGCCGCGTGACCGTCGGCGGCATTCGCGGAGCCTTCGGCGGCCTCGGTGCGGGCTTCGGGAGCGCCGGCGGCTGCGGCGGCGTCCGCGCGGGCGGGGCTCGGTTCGTTTCCGGCGCCCGCCTTACTGACCTCGGCCTCCTGGCCGTTCGCCGCCACGCCGTCGGCGACGGCTGGCTCGGGCGCGGTCTTCGGTGCGCCGGTTGGCTTCTGCCTGGCAGCGGCCGTGGACTTGGCCGTCTGTGAAGTCGCACCGACTGATCTCGCGCTCTGCCGCGCACCGGTCGCCTGTGCGGCGTTCGGCCGGGTGCCCTCCGGCTGGCCGTTCTCCGGCTGTTTGGCCTGCTGGGCCGTGCCCTCCGGCGCGCTTGGCGGCTGCGGGTTCGCGGCGCCCCGCGCGGGCGCCTTCGTCGGGGTCTTCTGGGCGGGCACCCGCTCTGCTGCCTTCGCCGTGTCTGCCGTGGCCTCGTTCACCGTGACCTCGCTCACCGTTGCTTCGTCGGCCGTAGCCGACCGCACGACCTTTGTGGCTCGACGAGCGCGTGCCGGGGCCCCGTTTCCGCTGGACCTCGTCGTCGTGGGCGGTGCGCTTGCCGGGTCCGGCCGGGGGGCTGCTTTTCGCGGGCGGCTTCGACCGGCTGTGCTTTCGTCCACCGGATCATCATGGCCCGTTTGTGCCGGTCTGAACATGAACTTCCCGCTGCTTGGCCATTACGACAGGGTCGGCAATGTGACCTTGGTGATCGTCCCCACATCGTCGTGGTCGAGCCGGACCCGCTGGCCGAGCCGCAGGTGCCGCAGCCCGGACGCGTCGAACGCCGCGGCCGGGAAGGTCACCTCGACCCCGTCATCGAGCAGCACCGTTCCGGTACGGCTCGCCTCGTCGAACGTCGCCACCGTGCCCTGCATACCGATCACGCTACCGTGCAGAGGACTTGTCCGGTATGCGTGCCGAGTCCTAACCGTGCCGCGGCATCGAGATCGGCCGCTGTGTCGACGTCGCGCCGCAGGCTGGGCCAGTCGCCGTCGAGCCGTGTCGCGCCCGAGCGTGCGTGGGCCGCCGCCGACCCCGGCCCGAAGTGGGGTAAGAGCGCCTCTCCGGCCGGAGCGGCGAGCAGGACCGTCCCGGTGCCCTCCAGGTCGGGCACGAAGGCCCGGTGGCCCGTTCCCGCGGCCGCGACCAGCGCCGATTCGAGATCCTTGGGCCGCATCGCCGGCAGATCCGCCGTCAACGCGACCACGCCCAGGCCCGCCAGGCAGCCGCGCTCCGTGCCCGCGTCCGGGCGTCCTGTGCCCGCGCCCGGGCTTGGTGCCGTGCTTGCCGCCTCCGCGCGTCCGGTCTCGACGGGCGCCAGGTCCGTGGGCGGGGTGTGGGCCGCCGCGTCCTCGCGGGCCGGCCTTGCCGCGTATGTGGGTTCCGGGTGGGCCGCGTCCCCGCGGGCGGGTGGCGCGACCTGCGGGCCGGCGGCGTCGGGACAGGAGGTCGCAGCCGCGCGGGGGCCGGGCTCGAAGACCTGCCGGGCGGTCTCGGCGCCGTAGGTCAGGGCCGCGTTCAGGCCGGCGGCCGGGGCGTCGGGCAGGCACAGCGCGCCCAGGACGGTGAGCTCCTCGCAGATCGCGGGGTCGTCGCAGATCACCACGACTCTGGCGACCGCGCGGCAGGACAGGGCGGCGGCTACCGTGTCGCGTGCCATGGCCAGCACAAGATCGGGGTGCACGTCTTCCGGGACGGCGCCGCGCAGCCGGGTCTTGGCTGCTTGCAGGGGTTTGACCGGGACCACGGCGACCCAGGCGGCCGGTCGGTCGGCAACCTTCGGCTGGGTGGTCGATGGGCCGTGGCTGGGCATGAGCCATCCTGACACGGCCACCCGGCGGCCGGCAGTGGCATGATTCGCAGCAGAACCGTGAGGGGAGGGTGAGATGGTGCGCCGGAGGCTGGGCTTTTGGCGGCGTTTCGCCGTCATGACCGTCAAGCCCGCGATCCAGGTGCTGACCCGTCGCATCTGGCGGGGCATGGATCACATCCCGGCCGAGGGCGGGGTGATCATCGTGGTCAACCACATCTCCCACGCGGACCCGCTCGCGGTCGCGCACTACATCTTCGACGCCGGGCGGTGGCCGTCGTTCCTCGCGAAGTCCAGCCTGTTCGAGGTGCCGGTGCTCGGGTACCTGCTCAAGGCCGTGCACCAGATCCCCGTACGCCGCGGGACCACCGATGCCGTCAAGGCGCTCGAGGCCGCCCGGGCGGGGGTGCGGGCGGGGGAGGCCGTCGTCATCTACCCGGAAGGCACCACGTCACGCGAGCCCGACCTGTGGCCGATGCGCGGCAAGACCGGCGCGGCGCGGCTGTGGCTGGACACGCGGGCGCCGGTGATCCCGATTGTCATGTGGGGTCCGGAGCAGATCTTCGACCCGCGGACCAAGAAGCTGCGGCTGCTCCCGCGCGCGAAGGTGACGATCATCGCGGGCGAGCCGATGGACCTGTCGGCCTGGGCGGACGCGCAGCCGACGGCGCAGACCCTCGCAGAGATCACCGACCACGTCATGCTGCACCTGCGGGACATGCTCGTGGAGATCAGGGGCGGCACCCCGCCGCCGCTGTGGACCCCCAAGCGGGCCAGCGAGCCGCGGTCCCAGGCGCAGCGTTCCGGAGAACAGCGATCCGAAGAGCAGGCGGCATGAGCATCCAGCGCGCGGCGGTCCTCGGCGCCGGATCGTGGGGCACGGCGTTCGCGAAGGTGCTGGCCGACGCCGGCACGCCGAACGTGACCATCTGGTCGCGCCGGCCCGAGCTGGCCGCGGCGATCCGCGACGAGCACCACAATCCGGACTATCTGCCCACGATGTGGCTGCCGGGGGCGGTCACCGCGACGTGCGACGCGCAGGAGGCGATCGACGGGGCCGACCTGGTCGTGCTCGCGATCCCGTCGCAGACGCTGCGGGCCAACCTGTCGGCCTGGAGCGGCGCGATCCGCGCGGACGCGACCCTCGTGAGCCTCATGAAGGGCATCGAGCTCGACACGCTCAAACGGATGAGCGAGGTGATCGTCGAGGTCGCCGGCGTGGAGCCGGACCGCGTCGCCGTGGTCACCGGGCCCAACCTGGCCCCCGAGATCGCCGCCGAGCAGATCGCCGGCACCGTCGTGGCCTGCAGCGACGTCCGGCGGGCGGAACTCGTCCAGCGGGCGATCAGCACGCGGTACTTCCGGCCGTACACGAACGACGACGTGCTCGGCTGCGAGCTCGGCGGGGCCGTGAAGAACGCGATCGCGCTCGCCTACGGGATGGCCTCGGCACTCGGGTTCGGCGACAACACCCGGGCGACGCTGATCACCCGCGGCCTCGCCGAGACGTCGCGCCTGGGCGCGGCCCTCGGCGCCAACCCGATGACGTTCGCTGGCCTGGCCGGCCTGGGCGACCTCATCGCGACGTGCTCGTCGCCGTTGTCGCGCAACCGCACGTTCGGCGAGCGGCTCGGACGCGGCGAGACCCTGGAGCAGGCCCAGGCGGCGACCCGCCAGACCGCCGAGGGCGTCAAGAGCTGCCTGTCGATCCGCGACCTCGCGCGCAGCGTAGGCGTGGAGATGCCGATCACGGAGCAGGTCGAGCAGGTCTGCCACGAGGGCGTGGACCCGCTCAAGGCTATCGCCGCGCTCATGTCCAGGGAGACGAAGCCGGAGCGTCCGGGCGTCCCCTCGACCGGCCAGTGACCATGCCCGCGCCGGACCCGAGCGCCCCCGCACGGCAGCCGGCCGCCCCGCCCCGGACCTGCCAGCCGCGCCCGGAGACGACGCGCCCGGAGGTGCCACGCCCGTGAACGCCGTGCCCGGAGACAATGCGCCCGGAGGCGCCGCGGCCGAGGACGCCGCGCCCGTGAACGTCGCGCCCGGCGGCGCCGCGCCCGGGGGCGCGATGCACCCCGGAGACGGGACGCGGGTGGTGCACGCCGGGGTGCCGGAGCCCGTGCCGGGGACGCCGTTCCTGCCCTCGCCGATGTTCGCCGCGCCCTATCACCTCGATCCGGTGGCTGGGCCGCAGGAGGGGGTGGACGGGTACGGGCGGTCGGACAACCCGACGTACCGCGGCCTGGAGCGGGCCATCGGGGAGCTGGAGGGCGGCGAGTGCGTCGCCTTCGCCTCCGGTATGGCGGCGATCACCGCCGTGCTGCTGGCCACGCTGCGCGGAGGCGACGCGGTGGTGCTGCCCAGCGACGGGTACTTCCTGACGCGGGCCTTCGCCGCTGAGCACCTGCCCGGGCGCGGGATCGAGGTGCGCACGATGCCGACGGCCGGGCCGTACCCGGCGTTCGACGGGGTCCGGCTGCTGCTGCTCGAGACGCCCTCCAATCCCGGCCTGGACGTGTGCGACGTCGCGGAGCTGGCGGCGCGGGCGCACGCGGCCGGCGGCCTCGTCGCCGTGGACAACACGACGCCCACGCCGCTCGGGCAGCGGCCGCTCGACCTCGGGGCGGACTTCTCCGTGGCGTCGGGCACCAAGGCGCTGACCGGGCACTCCGACATGCTGCTGGGGTACGTGTGCGCGCGGGACCCCGAGCTCGTCGCGATGATCCGCACGTGGCGGGCGCGGACGGGCGGGATTCCGGGTCCGTTCGAGGCCTGGCTGGCGCACCGGTCCCTCGGCACGCTCGACCTGCGGCTGGCGCGGCAGACGGCGAACGCGGCGGCGGTGGCCGAGCTGCTGGCCGGGCACCCGGCGGTCGCGTCCGTGCGGTGGCCCGGGCGCCCGGGCGACCCGGCGCACGAGGCGGCGGCGCGGCAGATGCGGCGCGTGCCGGGCGTGGTCACGTTCACGCTGGCCGACAAGGCGGCGGTGGACCGCTTCCTGGCCGCGTCCGCGCTGGTCTTCGCGGCGACGTCCTTCGGCGGGCTGCACACGTCGGCGGACCGGCGGGCGCAGTGGGGGGACGACGTGCCCGAAGGGCTGGTGCGGCTGTCCTGCGGCGTGGAGGACGCGGCCGATCTGGTCGCCGACGTCCGCCGCGCGTTGGACGCCGCGCTCGGCTGACGTCGCGCGTCATCACTGAGCGAACACGGCCTCCTGGCAGGGGCGAGCACGACTTGCTGGGAGGGGCGAGCACGGCCGCAAGTAGGGGGCGCGGGCGCGTGAAAGCTACACGCGGATCGCGGTCAGCAGTGGACCGGCCCCGGGTCCGTGGCCGGCACGGCCGCGACGATGGGCGCGGAGAGGTTCACGAGCCAGGAACCGTCGGCGGCCTTCGGTACCACGACGCGCAACGCCACCTCGCGGTCCACCGTCTGCCACACCGTCCGGTCGGGCTGCTCGTCCGGGAACCAGCACACGTTCGACAGGCCCATGAGCTGGGCGTCGGCCGGAACGGTGGGCTTCGCCACGCCGCAGGAGAGCACGATCGGCGGGTCGCCGAACGCGGCGTTCTGCTCCGTGCCGGCCGTGACCGGGCGCCGGGACAGGCCGCCGAGGACGTCCGGCAGCTTGGCGACCAGCGCGCGGCAGACGGTGGAGGTGGACGGTTCCAGCTGGGGGGCCTCAGCAGGTACCGGTGCGGCACTTGGCTTGTCGGCATGGCTCGGGAAGCCGCCCAGCGCCCAGAAGGCGACGATGCCGGCCACCAGGGCGATCGGCAGAGCCGCCAGGGTGGCGATCCGGCCCGCGCCTGCGCCCGGACGCGTGGTTACCGCGCTCACTACAAGTGCACCACCGAGCAGGTGACCGTGCGCGTGATGCCCGGCACGAGCTGGACCTTGGACACGATGAGCTGGCCGAGCTCGTCGATGTTGCGGGCCTCCGTGAGCACGACCACGTCGTAGGGGCCGGTGACTGCGTCCACGCGGACCACTCCTGTGAGGCCGTGAATGGCCGAGGCCACGTCGCGTGCCTTGCCGACTTCTGTTTGGATCAGGATGTAGGCCTGTACCACGACACGACTCCCTCCCTGCGCCGAACGGGCGCTGATCAGGCGTCAACCTACCGCAAGAATGGAACCGGCAAATCAACCGCCGTGCGTGATCATGCCATGACACGCGGCTTTCGCGACACTATCGAGCATCAGGTTGGAGGACGGGGTGACCGTAGCAACCGCCGGGGAGTTCGGGCTCATCTCACGGGTGACGGCTCGGCTCGGGGCGGCGTCGCCCTCTGTTCTGCTCGGGCCGGGTGACGACGGGGCGATCGTCGCGGCCCCGGACGCGCGCGTCGTGGCGAGCACCGACGTGCTCGTCGACGGGCGGCACTTCCGGCGCGACTGGTCCAGCGCGCGCGACGTGGGCCACCGCGCGGCCGCGGCCAACCTCGCCGACATCGCGGCCATGGGCGCGCGCCCCACGGCCCTCCTGGTGGCGCTGTGCACCCCGGCGAACCTGCAGATCTCCTGGGTCGAGGAGCTCGCCGACGGGCTGGCCGCGGAGGCGGCGAAGATCGGCGCGACGGTGGTGGGCGGGGACATGTCGGCCAGCCCGACCCTGACGATCGCGGTGACCGCGCTCGGGGACCTCGAGGGGCGGGCGCCGCTGGTGCGCTCGGGCGCGCGTCCGGGCGACGTCGTGGCGGTCGCGGGCCGGATCGGGCACGCCGCGGCCGGGTACACGATCCTGTCGCGAGGGTTCCGCTCGCCGAAGCTGTTGGTCGACGCGCATCGGCGGCCGGATGTGCCGTACCACCTGGGGCCCATCGCCGCGCGGATGGGCGCGACGTCCATGATCGACGTGTCCGACGGGCTGCTGGCCGATCTCGGGCACATCGCCACGGCCAGCGGGGTCGGCATCGACCTGCGCCGCGAGGCGTTCACCGTGCCCGAGGCGATGCGCGACGCCGCGACCGCGCTCGGCGTCGACCCGTACGGCTGGATCCTGGCCGGCGGCGACGACCACGCGCTCGCCGCGACCTTCCCGGCCGACACCGAGCTGCCGGCCGACTGGCTCGTCGTCGGCTCCGTCGTGGCGGCCAGCATGTTCACGTCCGGTGACGGCGTGACCGTTGACGGGCGCAGGTACACCGGGGGCGCGCCCGGATGGGATCACTTCCGGTGACGGCTTCCCGCCGATGCGGTAAGGGCCCGAGCGGGCCGTACCCTTTACGCTCGTGAACGAGATCGACATCCGACTGACCCGCTACGGCTCGCGGGTCGCCACCGAACTCACCACGGCCGCGCTGGCCGACCTCAGCGCGCGGTACGGCGGGGACGGGGACACGACCCCGATCCAGCCGGGCGAGTTCGACCCGCCGGAGGGGGCCTTCCTCGTGGCGTACGTGGACCACGAGCCGGTCGGGTGCGCCGGCTTCCGCACGTTCGTCGAGGACGAGACGACGGCGGAGCTCAAGCGCATGTACGTGGCCCCGGAGTTCCGCGGGCGGGGCGTCGCCAAGGCACTGCTCCTGGCGATCGAGGGGGCCGCGCGGGAGGCCGGGCGCCGGCGGATCTGGCTGGAGACCGGGACCGCCCAGCCCGAGGCGATCGGGCTGTACGAGCGCTGCGGATATATCCGGATCGAGGACTTCGGCCACTACAAGGGGTACCCCGACGTGCGGTCGTTCGGCCGCGACCTCTGAGCGCTGGCCGCGCCCGGGCCATGGCCCGGAACGGAGACGCGACCTCTGAGCGCTGGCCGCGCCCGGGCCACGGCCCGCAACGGAGACACGACAAAAGGCCCCGTGACCGCGTCACGGGGCCTTTTGTGCAGGCTGGATCAGCCGCGGACGACCTTGCCGGCCTTGAGGCAGGAGGTGCAGACCTGCATCTTCCGCGTGGTGCCGCCACCGGCCGGGGTGCGCACCGTCTGAATGTTGGGGTTCCAACGGCGGTTGGTCCGCCGGTGCGAGTGGGACACGTTGTGGCCGAAGCCCGGTCCCTTGCCGCAGACGTCGCACACGCTAGCCACGGGGATCTCCTGGGATTGATTGCAGTCTCGGATCGAAACGGACCCGCACTGCGGATCTCGTTCCAGGCGTCACCGGCCGGGTGAGCGGCGGGCAACCCCGCAAGGTTACCTGATGCCTGGCCCGGACACCCAATCGGCATCCGATCGCCCTTCCCGTCGGCCGGTCGGTGGGGAATGACGGCGCTCACCGTTAGGCTCTGGCGCGTGCCAGACAGTGTGGACGCCGCGACCGTCCGCCGGTGGGGTGCCGCCGGCCTCGACGCGTTGCGCCGCCATCGGGCCGAGATCGACGCGCTCAATGTGTACCCGGTCCCGGACGGCGACACCGGCACCAACCTCGTGCTGACCATGACCGCCGCCACCGAGGCCGCGGCCGAGCCGGGCGCGGGGGCGGGCGACGTCCTGCGGCGCATGGCGCGCGGCGCGCTGCTCGGTGCCCGCGGGAACTCCGGCATCATCCTCGCCCAGCTGCTCAAGGGGATGGCGGGGGCGCTGGACGGGGTCGTGGCGGCCGACGGCGGGCAGCTGGCGCGGGCGCTGGACGAGGCGGCCCGCGGGGCCTACCGCGCGGTCGCGGCCCCCGTCGAGGGCACGGTGCTCTCGGTCGGCCCGGCCGCGGCGGCCGCGGCACTGGGCGCCGCGGACGGCGACGTTCTCGGGGTGGCCCGGGCGGCGGCTGACGGGGCGCGGGTCGCGCTCGCGCGGACGCCCGAGCAGCTGCCGGCGCTCGCTCGCGCCGGGGTCGTCGACGCGGGCGGGCGCGGGCTGGTGGTGCTCCTCGAGGCGCTGGTGCAAACCCTGGGCGGCGACGAGACGGTGCGCTCGGTGCCGCCGGTCGCGGGGCCGGCCGGGGTGGTGCGGGGGGCAGACGGCGGGCGACCGGGCGGGCTCATGGAGCGCGAGGCCGGCTCGGCGGAGTACGCGTACGAGGTGCAGTACCTCCTGGAGGCCCCCGAGCCCGCGGTGAACGCGCTGCGGCGCGCCCTGGCCCGGCTCGGCGACTCGCTGGTGGTGGTCGGCGACGAGGGCGTCTGGCACGTCCACGTGCACGTCAACGACGTAGGGGCGGCCATCGAGGCGGGTGTGGAGGCGGGCCGGCCGAGCCGGATCTCGGTGACGCGCTTCGCCGACCAGGTGGACGCTCGCGCGGATGCGCGGCCGCCCGCGCCGTGGGACGCCGCCGGCGCGGAGCAGGACGCGGCCAAGGGGCAGGAAGAGCCGGTAGTCGCGGGGGAGCGCGGCGTGGTCGTGGTGTGTACCGGCCCCGGCCTGGCCGAGCTGCTCGGGGCCGAGGGCGCGGTGGTGATCACCAGCGGCAGCCCGTCCACCGCGGAGGTCCTCGCGGCGATCCAGCGCACGGGCGCGGGCCGCGTCGTGGTGCTGCCCAATGACCCGAACGTCCAGGCCGTGGCCACTGCGGCGGCGGCGGAGGCGCGCGCGCAGGGCGTGCGCGCGGGCGTGGTGCCCACCCGGTCGCCGGTGCAGGCGCTGGCCGCGATGGCGGTGCGCGACGTGGTGCGCCGGTTCGATGACGACGTGATCGCCATGGCGGAGGCGGCCGCGCGGTGCCGTTCGGCCGAGCTGACGATGGCCGTGCGGGAGGCGCTGACGGTCGCCGGGCGCTGCCAGGCGGGTGACGTGCTCGCGATCGTCGACGGTGAGGTCAACCTCATCGGGCGCGATGTGGCGCAGACCGCGTGCCAGTTGCTGGACCGGATGCTGGGCGGCGGCGGCGAGCTCGTCACCCTCATCGTGGGCCGGGACGCGCCGGACGAGCTGGGCGAGACCCTGCGGCGCCACGTGGCTGGTTCCTGGCCTTTCGTGGAGGTCCAGTGCTACGAAGGGGGCCAGCCGCACTATCCGCTGCTGGTGGGAGTCGAATAGGGGTTATGGCCGACATCGACCTGTCCACGCCGTTGCAGAAGGTCCTTGGGGGCAACGGCGCGAAGCTGCTGGCCGAGCACCTCGACCTGCACAGCGTGGGCGATCTCGTGTACCACTTCCCGCGCCGCTACGAGGAGCGCGGGGAGCACACCGACATCCGGGCGCTGGAGATCGACACCGACGTGACCGTGTTCGGTCAGGTCAAGCGGGTCAACTCGCGGCAGTTCACACAGCAGCGCGGGGGCGCGCGGGGCAAGCGCGGCTCGCTGGTCGAGGCGGTCATCGGCGACGACAGCGGCGGGGAGATCAGCGTCACGTTCTTCAACCAGCCGTGGCGGGAGAACCAGCTGCGCCCGGGCCGCTGGGGGCTG
This sequence comes from Dactylosporangium salmoneum, assembly GCF_039532525.1. NCBI lineage: Bacteria > Bacillati > Actinomycetota > Actinomycetes > Micromonosporales > Micromonosporaceae > Dactylosporangium > Dactylosporangium salmoneum. The sequence continues at coordinate 27,090 of NZ_BAAARV010000014.1, read as the reverse complement.
TTCTCCGGCAAGGTCGGCCGGTTCAACAACAAGCTGCAGCTCAACCAGCCCGACTACGTGCTGCTCGACGCGGGGGAGGGCGAGGAGGCGGTGGAGGAGTTCGCGGGGGCGATCATCCCCGTGTACCCCGCCACCGCGCGGGTGCCGACCTGGCGCATCGCGGCGGCCGTGCGCACGGTGCTCGACGTGCTGCCGCCGACGCCCGACCCGGTGCCGGCCACCACGCGGGCGGGGCGCCGGCTGACCTCGCTGGACAAGGCGCTGCGGGAGATCCACCGGCCGGAGTCGCAGCAGTCGCTGGGGATCGCGCGGCGGCGGCTCAAGTGGGACGAGGCGTTCGCGCTGCAGCTGACGCTGGTGCAGCGCAAGAAGCGGGCAGAGGACTGGCCGGCGGTGCCGCGCCCGCGCCGCGACGGGGGCCTGCTGGCCACGTTCGACGCGGGGCTGCCGTACGAGCTGACGCGCGGGCAGCGCGACGTGGGCGAGGAGATCGCGGCCGACCTCGCGCGGGCGCACCCGATGCACCGGCTGCTGCAGGGCGAGGTCGGCTCCGGCAAGACGCTCTGCGCGCTGCGGGCGATGTTGCAGGTGGTGGACGCGGGCGGGCAGGCGGCGATGCTGGCCCCGACGGAGGTCCTGGCCGCCCAGCACCACCGCAACGTGATGGACCTGCTCGGGGGCATGGCGCGGGCGGGGGAGCTCGACGCGGCGCCGGAGGCCACCCGGGTCTCACTGCTGACCGGCTCGCTGGGCGCGGCCGCGCGCCGTCGCGTCGTCGAAGAGATTCGCGGCGGTACCGCGGGAATCGTGGTCGGCACCCACGCCCTGCTCTACGAGGGCGTCGACTTCGCCGATCTCGGCCTGGTCGTGGTGGACGAGCAGCACCGGTTCGGGGTCGAGCAGCGCGACGCCCTGCGGGCCAAGGCCGACCAGCCGCCGCACGTGCTCGTCATGACGGCCACCCCGATCCCGCGCACGGTCGCGATGACCGTCTTCGGCGACCTGGAGACGTCGGTGCTCAGCCAGCTGCCGCGCGGGCGCTCGCCGATCGCCTCCCACGTGGTGCCGGTCACCGAGAAGCCCGCGTTCCTGGACCGGGCGTGGCGGCGGCTGCGCGAGGAGGTGGCGAAGGGGCACCAGGCGTACGTGGTGTGCCCGCGCATCGGCGACGCCAAGTCCGACGGCGAGGACGTCCCGCCGGTCGGCGACGACGGCCGCCGGCCCCCGGTCGCGGTCCTGGACGTCGCCCCCCAACTGGAGGACGGGCCGCTGCACGGGCTGCGGATCGGGGTGCTGCACGGGCGCCTGCCCGCCGACGAGAAGGACGCGGTGATGCGCTCCTTCGCCGCCGGCCAGCTCGACGTGCTGGTCGCCACCACGGTCATCGAGGTCGGCGTGGACGTGCCGAACTCGACCATGATGATCATCCTCGACGCCGACCGGTTCGGCGTCTCCCAGCTGCACCAGCTGCGCGGGCGCGTCGGGCGGGGCAGCGCGCCCGGCCTGTGCCTGCTGGTCACCGAGGCGGGGGAGGGCACGCCCGCGCGGGAACGGCTGGACGCGGTGGCCTCGACCACCGACGGCTTCAAGCTCGCCGAGCTCGACCTGGAGCAGCGCCGCGAGGGCGACGTGCTCGGGGCGGCCCAGTCCGGCCACCGCTCCCACCTGCGGCTGCTGTCGCTGCAGCGCGACGCCGACCTGATCGGCGAGGCGCGCGCGGAGGCGGCCGAGCTCATCGAGGAGGACCGCGAGCTGGAGCGGTACCCGGACCTCGCGGCCACCATCGCGCGCCTGGTCGACGAGGAACGCGCGGAGTACCTCGAGAAAGGCTGACGGTCCGCGTCCGAGCGCCGAAGAATAAACGACAACGGCGCTCGATGATCGGCGCCGCGTGACGCTGCCGGCACCGCCCGCCGGGAAAATTGCGTTGATCGGGGATCTCGTCCGGATTCGTGGCGATTCGTCGGTGAAACGGATCACAACGTAACGGGCGACGCCGCACCCGGCCGACGCCCGCCGAGGGGTCCGAAGAAACAGCGAGGCGCCCGCGCGGATGCGCGGGCGCCTCGGGCGCAAGGTCAGCGCCCGCGAGGATCATCACGTTGGAGCCGGTGATCGGGAGCCCGGCGGCCCTGGCGGGGGAGGCCGGGGTCGTGGCGTCGTCGGCCGCGCTGCTGCCGGCGCCGCTGGACGGCGGCACGTCGGCGGTGCTCTTGATCGGGCTGGGCGTCCAGGTCGAGCTGGGCGTCGCGGTGGTGACCGCGCCCGTTGCCCGCCGGACCCTGCCGCAACTGTCGCAATTGCCGGAATGGGCAGTGGTGTAGGTCACCGACGGCCGGCCGACGCGCCTCGGCCGGGTGGTGGACACCGATTCCCCGACGGCGGCGGCTTCTACATTGGTCCCGTGACGCGAATCGTGGCCGGGACGCTCGGTGGCCGCCGCCTGACCGTGCCGGCCGGGCAGGGCACCCGACCCACCTCCGACCGGGTCCGTGAGGCGCTGTTCAGCAGCCTGGACAACCTCGTCGACCTCGACGGCGCGCGCTTCGCCGACCTCTACGCGGGCTCGGGCGCAGTCGGCCTTGAGGCCTGCTCCCGTGGCGCGGAGCACGTGCTGCTCGTCGAGGCCGACGCCAAGGCCGCCCGCGTCGTCCGCGACAACGTCGCTGCTCTCGGCGTTGGCGCGCGGGTGCGGGTGGTCGCCGACAAGGTCGAGCGCCTCGTCGCGGGGGAGCCGGACGGGCGCTACGACGCGGTCTTCATCGACCCGCCCTACGCGGTGGCCGACGAGCGCGTCCGCGCGGTGCTGGAGGCCCTAGCCGAGCGCTGGCTCGCACCGGGGGCGGTCGTGGTGGTCGAGCGCTCCAGCCGCGGGGCGCCGATGGCGTGGCCCGGCGGGCTGGAGCAGGTCGCCGAGCGGCGCTACGGGGAGACCGCGCTGTGGTATGCCCAACGCGAGCACGACGGCTGAGCGAAGCTTTGGTACGGTCCCCGCTCATGAGGCTTGGGCTGGTGCAATGAGGCGCGCGGTCTGTCCGGGTTCGTTCGATCCGGTGACCAATGGACACCTGGACATCGTGGCCCGGGCATCGCAGGTATTCGATGAAGTCGTCGTCGCGGTGCTGATCAACCAGAGCAAGGCGGGGTTGTTCACCGTCGACGAGCGGCTGGAGATGCTCGCAGCCGTGACCGCGCCGTACGCCAACGTCCGGGTCGACGCGTTCCAGGGACTGCTGGTCGACTTCTGCCGCGCCAACGACATCACGGCGATCGTCAAGGGCGTGCGGGTGGCCGGGGACTTCGACTACGAGCTGCAGATGGCCCAGATGAACTACGGGCTCAGCGGCATCGAGACGCTGTTCATGTCGACCAACCCCAAATATTCGTTCGTCTCGTCGAGCCTGATCAAAGAGGTCGCCAAGTGGGGCGGCGACGTTTCGCCACATGTACCCGATCTCGTGGCGAATCGCCTGCAGGAACGACTCGCCTCGGCACGAAAGTAGATGCAAAACCCGAGTGGCGATGGAGCGGCATCGGTGTTCGAGCCGCATCATGGTTAGGTCGTTCGACGTGGGAACAGGAGTGACCGCAGGTGGATCCGCTCGAGAGCATCGACCAGATCATCGCGCTGGTTGAGGGTGCACGGTCGGCGCCGATGTCGCGGAGCAACTTCGTGTTCGACCGGGCCGATATGATCAACTTGCTCGACCAGCTGCGGGCCGACCTGCCCGGCGAGCTGCGGCGGGCGAGCGCGCTGCTCGACGAGCGGGACAAGATCGTCGACGCGGGACGGCGCGAGGCGGAGCGGATCATCGCGGAGGCCGAGGCCGAGCACACCCGCCTCGTGTCGATCAACGAGATCGTCGTGTCGGCCGAGCACGAGGCGTCCCGCATGATCAATGAGGCCAGGGCCGAGACGCAGCGGCTGCGCGACGAGGTCGACGACTACGTGGACACCGCGCTGGCCAACTTCGAGCAGTTCCTGACCCGCTCCCTCGCCTCGATCGAGCGCGGCCGCGACAAGATGCACGCGCTGCGCGAGATCGGCTCGTTCACCCCCTCCGGCGAGGATGACCGTCCCCTGCCCTTCTGACGGCGCGCTATCGTGGGGGGCGATTCGACGGAAGATCTGCCACTCGGGTAGCCTAGTCCGTCGGCCCTGCCTGGCCGGAGTCTGAAGAATGCCACATCAGCCACACCCGCACCTGGATCCCCGGTCGCCGCTGGTCCTCGAAACGAGAGACCTCCCACGCCGACCGGGCGCCCTGCATGCGGTCGCGCGGAAGGTGCCGGCGCCCGAGGACCTCGGCCTGGAGCTGATCGGCGTGCCCCAGGGCGCCGAGCTCGACCTCCAGCTGCGCATGGAGTCGGTGTCTGAAGGCGTCCTCGTCTCCGGCACCGTCACCGGCCCGCTGGTCGGCGAGTGCGGACGCTGCCTACGCCCGATCAGCGACACGCTGGACGTCCCGGTCCAAGAGTTCTATGCCTACGAGCACAGCACGACGGACGAGACGACGGACGAGGACGAGGTCGGACGGCTGCAGGGCGACCTGATCGACCTGGAGCCGGCACTGCGGGACGCGGTGGTGCTCTCCCTGGCCGCCAACCCTGTGTGCCGTGAAGACTGCCCAGGGCTGTGCCCCGAGTGTGGGGTACCGCTCGACGAACTGCCCGCGGATCACACCCACGAGCAGCTCGACCCGCGCTGGGCCGCCCTGTCCCAGATCAAGACGTCAGAGGAGTAAGACCCGTGGCCGTTCCCAAGCGGAAGATGTCGCGCAGCAACACCCGGGCCCGCCGGAGCCAGTGGAAGGCCGTCGCCGTCTCCACGCAGCCGTGCCCGCAGTGCCGCTCGCCCAAGCTGCCTCACGCGGCGTGCTCGGTCTGCGGCACGTACAACGGCCGCCAGGTCATCGAGGTCTGACCACCGGATCCGGGTGACGCGATCCGACCGATCGCCGCACGGCGGGGAACTCCCGTCCGGCGTCGCGCGGATCGCCGTCGACCTCCTCGGCGGGGACGGGGCTCCCGCCGTCGTGGTTGACGGCGCTCTGCGCGCATGCAGCGCCGATCCAGACCTCCACCTCGTCCTCGTCGGGCCGCGAGAAGCGGCCGGCGAGGTCATCGGCGCGCTCGCGGACGAAGACCGCGGGCGCGTAAGCGTCATCCCAGTCGACTCCGCCGTCGGCATGGCCGACTCGCCGCTGCGTCACATCCGCCGCGAGTCGACGGTGCGCGCGGCCGCGGAGGCCGTCTACATGGGCCGTGCGGACGCGATGGTCTCCGCGGGGTCCAGCGGCGCCGCCGTCGCCGCCTCCGCGCACGTCCTCGGCCGCCTGCGCGGCGTGCGCCGGCCCGGGCTGGCCGCCCGGGTGCCCACACCCCGCGGCGCCGTCCTGCTCGTCGACGTCGGCGCGACGCTGGACGCCACCATGCTCGAGCTGGTGCAGCACGCCGTGCTCGGCACCGCCTACGCCGCCGTCGGGCTCGGCATCGCGCGCCCGCGCGTGGGCCTGCTGTCCATCGGCAGCGAGCCGGGCAAGGGCGACCGGCTGCGGCGGGCCGTCTCGATCGCGCTGTCCGACGTCCCGCTGCCGGCCGGGGGCCGCTACATCGGCCTGGTCGAGGGCTTCGACGTGCCGCGCGGGGGCCCGGCGGACGTGGTCGTCACCGACGGGTTCACCGGCAACGTACTGCTCAAAGGCATCGAAGGCGCCATCTCGGTATCGTCGGATCATGAGGCGGCCGCCGTACTGCTCGGGGTGGCCGGCGACGTCGTCGTCTGCCACGGCGCCGCGAACGGAGACCAGGTCGCCGGCGGCATCGCGCTCGCCGCGCGCCTGCATCGCGAACGCATCACCCCCGCCGTCGCGGGGCTCGCCGACGATCTGCTGACCGAACTCTCCTCGGCCGGCGGGCTCACCATCCGGGACGCACTGGGAGAGCGATCGTGAAGCATCAGAATCATCTCGAGGTGGCCTTCGGCGTCGAGTTCGACCCGGAGATGTTGAAGCGGTCGCTGACCCACCGCTCGTACGCGTACGAGAACGGCGGCCTACCCACCAACGAACGGCTGGAGTTCCTCGGCGACGCCGTCCTCGGCGTGGTGATCACCACCGCGCTGTTCCAGAACCATCCCAAGCTCGCCGAGGGGCAGCTGGCCAAGCTGCGCGCGAGCGTGGTCAACATGCGCGCCCTCGCGGACGTCGCGCGTCGCCTGGGACCCCAGGGCATCGGGCCGTTCCTGCTCCTCGGCAAGGGCGAGGAGGCGACCGGGGGCCGCGACAAGGCCAGCATCCTCGCCGACACGCTCGAGGCGCTCATCGGCGCGATTTATCTGCAGTACGGCCTGGAGACCACGGCCAAGGTGATCCACAAGCTCTTCGACCCGCTGATGGCCGAGGCCGCGCTGCGCGGGGCCGGCCTGGACTGGAAGACCAGCCTGCAGGAGCTCACCGCCGGGCGTGGCCTCGGCGTGCCCGAGTACCGCATCGACGAGGAAGGGCCCGACCACGCCAAGCGGTTCACCGCCTGGGTGATCGTGGCCAAGCAGCGGTACGGCGGCTCGCAGGGCGGCAGCAAGAAGGAGGCCGAACAGCGGGCGGCCGAGGCCGCGTGGCGCGAGCTGTCCGCACCCACTTCGACCGAGGAACCGGCCGCCGATGACGATGACGCAGGTCGATAAGGACACCGAGCGCGGCCGCGCGGTCCTCTTCGCGCTGCCGCTGGGCATCTACGCCCTCAGCCGCCTGGTGCAACTTGCCTTCCTGTGGTGGATGTCGCCCGACGACAAGGTCCGCGACCGCCTCCTCGCGTGGGACGCCGGGCATTTCGTGCGCGTGGCCCAGGAGGGGTACCCCACCGGCTACACGTTCGACAACGACGGCCACCTGGTCGGCAACGGCCTCGCGTTCTTCCCGGCGTACCCGATGCTGGTGCGCCTCGTGCACTACGTCACCCGCCTCGAATACGGCACCGCCGCGATCACCGTGTCGTGGCTGGCCGGGGGCGCGGCCGCGGTGCTGCTCTGCGCATTGCTCGCGCGGTTGTACTCCGAGCGCGTGGCCCTGATCTTCACGGTCCTTTTCTGCGTGCAGCCGATGTCGCTCGCGCTGTCCATGGGGTACTCGGAGGCGCTGTTCACCGCGCTGGTGGCCGGCATGCTGCTGTGCGCGCACCGGGGCGACTGGCTGGCGGCCAGCCTGCTCGGGCTCGGCGCCGCGCTGACCCGCCCGACGGGCGCGGCCGCGGCCGTCGCGCTCGCCGTCGCCGCCGGCATCCACCTGTACCGCCAGCGCCGCCAGCCCGAGGGCGAGCCCCGCGACGTCTGGCGGCCGATCGCCGCGGCCCTGATCGCTCTGGCCGGCGTGCCCGCCTACCTGCTGTGGGTCGGGCTGCGGGTGGGGGACCTGGGCGCCTGGTTCGACATCCAGACCGCGGGTTGGGGCACCACGTTCGACTACGGCACGTCGAGCCTGCGCTTTCTGCACGACGCGCTGCTGGCCGGCGACGGCTGGATCCAGGTCAGCATCGCCTGGATGCTCATCGGCGTCGTCGCCTTGGCCGTGGTCGCGCTGCGCGGGGGCGTGTGGCCGCCGCTGGCCGTCTACGGCGTCATCGTGCTGGTGCTGGTCCTCGGCCAGGCCGGCTACTACCACTCCAAGCCCCGGCTGCTCGTGCCCGCCTTGCTGATTCTGGTGCCGCCCGCGGTCGCGCTCGCCCGGGCGCGGACGCGCACGATCATGACGGTGCTGGCCTTCTGCGGGGCGTTCGGCCTGTGGTACGGCTCGTATCTCGTCACCGTCTGGCACTACGCGATCTAGGGGTCCTGCATGCCTGAGCTTCCCGAGGTCGAGACCGTCCGCCGCGGCCTCGACAAGTGGGTGTCCGGCCGGCGCATCGCCGCGGTCGACGTGCTGCACCCGCGCGCGATCCGCCGCCACCTGCCCGGCGCCGAGCACTTCGCGAGCATCCTGGCCGGCCGGCGCGTGGGCGCGGTGATGCGCCGCGGCAAGTACCTGTGGCTGCCGCTGGACGACGAGGACGCCCTCGTCGGCCACCTCGGCATGTCCGGGCAGCTGCTCATGCAGCCGGCCTCGGCGGCGGCCGAGACGCACCTGCGCATCCGGTTCACGTTCGACGACGACGGGCCGGAGCTGCGCTTCGTCGACCAGCGCACGTTCGGCGGCCTGAGCGTCTCCGCCGGTGGTGCGGTGCTGCCGGCCGAGCTCGCCCACATCGCGCTGGACCCGGTCGACCCGCTGTTCGTGGACGACGCGTTCGTGGAGCGGCTGCGCAAGCGGCACACGGAGGTGAAGCGGGCGCTGCTGGACCAGACGCTGATCTCGGGCGTCGGCAACATCTACGCCGACGAGGCGCTGTGGCGGGCCGGGCTGCACGGGGCGCGCGACACGTCGCAGTTGTCCCGCCCGGTCGTACGGCGCCTGCTCGCTCACGTGCGCGACGTGCTCAACGAGGCGATCGGCCAGGGCGGCACCAGCTTCGACGCGCTCTACGTCAACGTCAACGGCGAGAGCGGCTACTTCGACCGGTCGCTGAACGCCTACGGCCGCGAGGGCCTGCCCTGCAACCGGTGCGGCAGCCCGATCCGCCGGGAGGCCTTCATGAACCGGTCCTCGTACTCCTGCCCACGCTGCCAGCCGCGGCCCCGTCTCGCACCACGCTGAGCGGCGGGTACGGGCGGGGCCGGCGGGGCGCCGGGGTGGGCCGGCCCGCCTCCGCGCCCAGCTCGGCCAGGCCCGGCACGAGGCCGCACCAGGCCGGCAGGTCGGCGTAGGGGTCGGGCGCTCCCAGGTCGGTGACGAGCCCGAAGCCGGCCCCGCGGCTGACCTGCAGGCGGGCCGCCTCGTCGAGCTCCCACGGCGGCACCGCGTGCACCAGGTGGCCGTCGCCCGGGCGCGCACCCGTGCCCGACCAGCGCCGGTACTCCCGCCAGCTGCCGTCGAACACGCAGACGGGGAGGCCGAGTTCGCGGTACGCCTCGTCGGGCGGTTCGCCGGGGTTGAGCACCGCCTCCGGCAGTCCCGCCCGCGCGGCCGCCTGGGCGATGACCGCGACCGGGCCGATCGCGTAGGGACTGACCGGCGTGTGGTCCATGAAGACGCCGCGGACGGGGTAGCCGGCCCACCGGTACACGTCCGCGCGGATGTCCGCGACCGGGCGGGTGCCGTAGTCGATGTCGACGTAGCCGAGTAGCCGCACGCCGGCCGTGTCCAGGCGGCTCATGGCCGCGGTCCACAGCGGGTCCCGGCCGCTGCCGGGCCCGCCGGCCACGTCGACGACGACGGTGAATGCCGGACCGTGCTTCGCGACGATCTCCCACGCGTGTGGCCGGGCCAGCGGATGCGCCCGCAGCGGCAGGAGCGTCGGAACCCGGTCCACGACCGGACTAACGATGCTGGGCCCCCTCAAGCACGGCCGGTGTCCAGCGTCCAGTAGGGCGTGCGGCCGCGCATCGCGGCCCCGACACCGATCGATGTGGTGCCGCAGTCGACCAGCACGTCGCGCGCGTTGCCGTCGTGCATCCAGTGCTTGACGACGTCGCCCGGGTCGCCGCCCTTGGCGGTCAGCTCGTCGGCGAAGCCGGAGGCCCCGGCCGCCCGCGCGCGCCCGGCCGCGTCGCTGCCGTCGCTGCCCCGGCTGCCGGTGAAGTCGCGGGAAGCCATGTCGGCGGCGTGCTCCCGCGCGGCCGTGCGCAGCTTCGCGTCGACCCGCAGCGGGGCGCACTTCTCCTTCCGGCGCTCGTTGTTGACCAGCTGGACCACCTTGTCCTCGTAGCCGCTGTTGAAGTTGGCGGCCACGAGGGTGGTCTTGGCGGGGGCCGCGCTGGGTGTGTCAGCAGGAGCGCTGCTGGCGGCCGGGGCGGCGCTGGACGGGGCGGGCGCGGACGCCGGTGGTGGCGCGGCGGCCTGCTGTGTGGCGGCGGGGGCGGGGCCGGAGCTCAGAGCCGGAACGATCACCGAGCCGACGCCGAAGATCACGAGCACACCGGCTACGAGCGCGGCGATGCCCGCAGGGCCGAGCCGCGCGAGCAGACCGGGTCGTGGTGCCGTCATCGGACGCTCCCGGTCGTGTCGGTTCCGCAGATTTCCCGAACAAGACGCTACTTTGCAGTGGCGCCGCAGGGCAACCGGTGGCACACTGCCACGATCGACACGGCGGTGCGGATCACGCACCCGGGTGAGTGAGAACACCCTGGCCAGCACGTTTGGCGTGCCCGTCGGCTTGACTAAGTGCCACCCCGGACGGAACATAGAGGGGTCGCCAGTCGCGCCCAATTATGCCCTTGTGCTTCGGTCGCGGGACGCTGGGCGCGCGTTTGCCGGACTCGACCGGCTGCGCTTAACAAGGAGACGATATGGCTAAGGCCCTCTTCGGCCACGTAGGCAGCGCGCCCGATCGGCGTCTTGTCGACGAGGTCACCACACTGCGCGCCAAGGTTCGGGCGCTCGAGTTCGAGGTCGTGCGGCTCCGTGCGGAGAACGACCGGCTCGCTGCCGCGGCTTCGGAGGCGGACCAGCTGGTCCGGCTCGTCGAGCCGGCGATGGCCTGAAGTTCTCGGGACACCGCAACCTGCGCAGAACTGCACAGTAAACCCGCGCGCCGACATCCATTGGGTCTCGGCGCGCAGTCATGTTCGCACCTTGGTGCCACTTCACGGTGAGTGTCTCGGTGTGACCTCGCGGTAGCGGTGAGTGCCTCGGGTTCGACCTCGCGGTGAGTAACGACCCGCTCGTCCGGTAAGTGACGCGTGGGGCTCCGGTGGGCGCTGTGCACACGACACGCGCATTATGGTGTGCGGGGCTGCAGGGACGGGTACGCTGCCCGGCGGTAGCCTGCCCGGTAACACACCTCGACACCGTGGAGATCCGTGCACCTCAAGACGCTGACGGCCAAGGGCTTCAAGTCCTTCGCCTCCACGACCACGCTGAGGCTCGAGCCGGGCATCACCTGCGTCGTCGGGCCCAACGGCTCGGGCAAGTCCAACGTGGTCGACGCGATCGCCTGGGTGCTGGGTGAGCAGGGGGCCAAGGCCCTGCGCGGCGGCAAGATGGAAGACGTCATCTTCGCCGGGACCGCGAGCCGGGCCCCGCTGGGACGCGCCGAGGTCACACTCACGATCGACAACACCGACGGTGCGTTGCCGATCGACTACACCGAGGTGTCGATCACCCGCCGGATGTTCCGCTCCGGCGAGAGCGAGTACGAGATCAACGGCAACAGCTGCCGCCTGCTCGACATTCAGGAGCTGCTGTCCGACTCCGGCATCGGCCGCGAGATGCACGTGATCGTCGGTCAGAACCGCCTGGACGGTGTACTGCACGCCCGCCCCGAGGACCGCCGCGCCTTCATCGAGGAGGCGGCCGGGGTACTCAAGCACCGCAAGCGCAAAGAGAAGGCCATCCGCAAGCTCGAGGCGATGCAGGCCAACCTCAACCGCCTCGGCGACCTCACCACCGAGCTGCGCCGCCAGCTCAAGCCGCTCGGGCGCCAGGCCGAGGTGGCCCGCCGCGCCGCCGGCATCCAGGCCGACCTGCGCGACGCCCGGCTGCGGCTGCTCGCCGACGACCTGGCCACACTGCGCGAGACCCTGGACCGGGAGATCGCCGACGAGACCGCGCTGCGGGCCCGCCGCGAAGAGGTCGAGGCCGAGGTCGAGGCGGTCAACGAGCGCCTCGCCGCGCTGGAGGCCGAGCACGCCGCGGACGCGCCCGTGCTCGCCGAGGCCCAGGACACCTGGTACCAGCTCTCGACGCTGCAGGAGCGCTACCGCTCGCTGCACCAGCTGGCGGCCGAGCGGCACCGCAACCTCGCCGCCGCGCCCGTTGAGGAGCGGCCCGGGCGCGACCCGGACCAGCTCACCGCCGAGGCCGACAAGGTCCGCGAGCAGGAGGAAGAGCTGCGCGCGGCGCTGGAGGCCAGCCAGGAGCGCCTCGCCGACGCGGTCGAGCGCCGCCAGGACCTGGAGCGGCGCCTCGCCTTCGCCGAGAAGGCCATCGTGGCCGCGCACAAGGCCATCGCCGACCGGCGCGAGGGCCTGGCCAAGCTCGCCGGGCAGGTCGAGTCCGCCCGGTCGCGCACGACCGCCGCCGCGGGGGAGATCGAGCGGCTCGCGGTACAGCTGGCCGAGGCCGAGGCGCGCGCGGAGGCGGCGCAGGGCCTCTACGACGAGGCCAGCGCCGGCGCGTCGGTGGCCGACAACGCCAACGCCGACCTGGAGATGCGTCACCAGGAGGCGACCCGCGAGCTCGACGCGATCAACAGCGAGGTGCGCCAGCACAGCGACGCCGAGCGGGCCGCGGAGAAGGACGCCGCGCAGTGGAAGGCCCGCGAGGAGGCGCTCGCCATGGGCCTGCGCCGCAAGGATGGCGCCGGCACCCTGCTGGCCCGCTCCGACCGCGTCCCCGGCCTGCTCGGCAGCGTTGCCGCGCTGCTGTCGGTCGAGGCCGGCCACGAGGCCGCGCTCGCCGCCGCGCTGGGTGCCCTGGCCGACGCCGTCGCGGTCGCCGGCGTGGACGGCGCGATCGCCGCGGTGGAGATGCTCAAGCAGGACGACGCCGGCCGGGCCGCGCTGCTCATCGCGTCCGCGCCGATGCTCGACGCGCCCGCGGTCGAGCGGGTGCCGCTGCCCCCGGGCGCGGCCTGGGCCATGGACCTGGTGCGCGCCCCCGAGGAGCTGCGCCCGGCCCTGGAGCGGGCGCTGGGCGACGTGGTCTTCGCCCCCGACCTCGCGACCGCGCGGCGCATCGTGTCCTACGCGCCCGCGCTGCGCGCCGTCACCCCCGAGGGCGACGTCATCGGCGCCTACGCGGCGGCCGGCGGCTCCGGCAAGCAGCACAGCTTCATCGAGGTCCAGGCGGCCGTCGAGGAGGCCCGCCAGCAGAAGGTCGACGCCGAGCGCCGCGTCGCCGAGGCGCGGGAGCTGCTCGCCCTGGCCCGCAACGCGGCCACCGGGGCCAAGCAGGTCGTCGCCGAGACCGCCGCGGCCAAGAAGGAGGCCGACAGCGCCCGCAACGCGGCCGCGCGCCGCCTCGCCGAGCTCGGCGCCGCCGCCAAGTCGGCCCGGGCCGAGGTCGAGCGGCACGCCGCAGCCAAGACCAAGGCCGAGGCGGTCCGCGAGTCCGGCCTGGCCAGCCTCGTCGAGCTGGAGGAGCGGCTGGCGGCGGCCGAGGAGACGCCGATCGACGAGGACCCGTCGACGCTGGAGCGCGACGACCTCGCCTCCGAGGTGCCCGTCGCCCGGCAGCAGGAGATGGAGGTCCGCCTCGCGGTGCGCACGGCCGAGGAGCGCGTGGGCGCCCTCGCAGGCCGCGCGGATGCGCTGCTGCGCCAGGCCGCGGCCGAGCGCGCCGCCCGGGAGCGCGCCGCCGCCCGCAAGGCCACCCGCGCCCGCAGCGCCCGGGTCGCGCAGGCCGTCGCCGAGGGCGCCGCGTTCGCGCTGGAGCGCCTGGCCGACTCGATCGCCGAGGCCCAGGAGACCCGCGACACCCTCGCCGCGACGCGCGCCGAGCGCGAGACCGCGCTGACCGAGGTGCGCGGCCGGTCCAAGCACCTCACCGCCGAGCTGGATCGGCTCACCAACGCCGTGCATCGCGACGAGGTGGCCCGGGCCGAGCAGCGGATGCGCATCGAGCAGCTGGAGGCCCGCTCGGCCGAGGAGTTCGGGCTGGACGCCGACACGCTCGTCGCGGAGTACGGCCCGCACCTGCCGGTCCCGCCGACCGCGCCCGAGGTCGCCGCCGCCGAGGCCGACGGGCGCCCTGCCCCCGAGCCGGTGCCGTTCGACCGCGCCACGCAGGAGAAGCGGGCCGCCAAGGCCGAGCGGGAGCTGGCCCTGCTGGGCAAGGTCAACCCGCTCGCGCTGGAGGAGTTCGCGGCGATGGAGGAGCGCTTCAAGTTCCTCTCCGACCAGCTCGAGGACCTCAAGGCGACCCGGCGCGACCTGCTCACCGTGGTCAAGGACGTCGACGACCGCATCCTCGAGGTGTTCACCAGCGCCTACCACGACACCGCCCGAGAGTTCGAGCAGGTCTTCGGGGTGCTGTTCCCGGGCGGCGAGGGCCGGCTCGTGCTCACCGACCCTGAGGACATGCTCACCACCGGCATCGAGGTCGAGGCGCGGCCGCCCGGCAAGAAGATCAAGCGGCTCTCGCTGCTGTCCGGCGGCGAGCGCTCGCTGACCGCGGTGGCGCTGCTCTGCGCGATCTTCCGGGCCCGCCCCAGCCCGTTCTACATCATGGACGAGGTGGAGGCCGCCCTGGACGACGTCAACCTGGGCCGGCTCATCACACTCTTCGAGCAGCTGCGGGAGCGCAGCCAGCTGATCATCATCACCCACCAGAAGCGCACGATGGAGGTCGCCGACGCCCTCTACGGCGTGACAATGCGCTCGGGCGTGACCGAGGTCATCTCCCAGCGCCTGCGGACGGAAGAGGCAGCGTGACCCAGCGCCCAACGGCCCTGCTGATCGACTTCGACGGGGTGCTGCGCGCCTTCGACCCGTCGATCAATGCCAAGATCGAGCAACGGTACGGGCTGGAGCCGGGCACGGTCCTCGACACCGCGCTCGAGTGGGATCGCCTCCTGCCGGCCATCACGGGGCGCATGACGCGCGCCGATTGGCTCGCCACGGTCGCGGCCACCCTGGCCGATCGGGTCGGCGGCCCCGAGCGGGCGGCCGAGCTGATGGACGAGTGGGTGGTGTACCCGGGCACCGTTGACCCCGCGGTGCTGCAGTTCGTGCGCGACGTGCGCGCGGCCGGGCACCCGGTGGGCGTGGCCACCAACTCGACCGTCGAGTTCCGCGAGGTGCTCGAGTCCTTCGACCTCGCCGCCGAGTTCGACGTGGTGGCCAACTCGGCCGAGATCGGGGTGCACAAGCCGGCCAAGGAGTACTTCCAGGCCGCCTGCGCCCTCCTCGACACGCCACCCGCGCGCTGCATGCTGATCGACGACACCGACCGGATGGTCCGGGGCGCCCGCGCGGCCGGGCTGACCGCGTACCGCTACACGCCGGGCGACGACCTGTCGTACCCGCGCCGCGCCTTCGGCCTGTAGCGGTACCGCGCGGGCGCGTTTACAGGTTGGCCTCGACGGCCGTGACGACCTCGTCGGACTTGGGCTCGGTGCGGGGGCCGAACCGCGCCGCGACGCTGCCGTCCTTGCCGACGAGGAACTTCTCGAAGTTCCAGCGGATGTCGCCGGTGTGCCCCTCGGCATCGGCGACCGGCGTGAGCAGGTCGTACAGCGGGTGCCGCCCCTCCCCGTTGACCTCGACCTTCTCGGTCATCGGGAACGTCACGCCGTAGGTGGTGCTGCAGAACTCGGCGATCTCCTCGGAGGTCCCCGGCTCCTGCCCGGCGAACTGGTTGCACGGCACGCCGAGCACGGAGAAGCCCCGGCCCGAGTACTCCTTGTGCAGCGCCTCCAGGTCGGAGTACTGCGGCGTCAGCCCGCACCGCGAGGCCACGTTGACGACCAGCACGGGCTGCCCGCGGAACTGCCCGAGGTCCAGCGGCTTGCCCTGCAGGTCGGCGATCTCGACGTCGTAAAAGCTCATGCCGCGATCGTATGCCCGGCGCATTACAGTGGGGCGTGACCGGCCAACAGCTCGCGGTCGGCGCGGTCGTGCGCCGTGGCAAGGACGTCCTGCTCATCAGTGACCCGCCGGACTGGGCGCTGCCCGGGGGCGCGGTCGAGCCGGGGGAGCCGCTGCTGGCCAAGGTGACCCAGGAGTCGGGATTCGCGTCGGTACTGCCCGAGCGCCTCCTGTGGGTCGCCCGCTACCCGGCCGGGGGCGTCGACTACGAGATGCTCGGCTTCGAGGTGACCGGCGTGGGCCCGCATGACGGCTCAGGCGCGTGGGTGCCGCTCCCGGAGGCGGTGCAGCGGCTGGAGCACATGTGGTTCGCGCCCATCCGCGATCCGGCTGTGGCGTATCTCACGGGACGGGCGCGGGTGGCGACGCTGTGGACCTGGACCGACCTCAACGAGCCCCCGCTCACCCACCCGCGCGCGGGCTAGCCCGGCTCTCTCGCGCCTCCGCGCGGCCTGGCTCGGCCCTTTCGCGCCTCCGCGCGGCCTGGCTCGGCCCTTTCGCGCCTCCGCGCGGCCTGGCTCGGCCCTTTCGCGCCTCCGCGCGGCCTGGCTCGGCCCTTTCGCGCCTCCGCGCGGCCTGGCTCGGCCCCTTTCGCGCCTCCGCGCGGGCTGGCTCGGCCCCGCCCGCCGCCACTTGAGGGGACTTGGCTGAGCCCAGCGCGTCCGCGCGTCTGCCAGCCGACTCCCGCGTCGGCGAGCCGGCCCCGGGCGCGTCCGAGCGAGGTTGACTCGGCCCTACCCGCTGCAGTGTGGGGATTGGGTTCAGCCGAGCGCGTCCGCGCGTCTGCCGGCCGACTCCCGCGCCGGCGAGCTGGGCCCGGGCGCGTCCGAGCGAGGTTGACTCGGCCCCGCCCGCCGCAGCGTGGGATTGGTCAGCCCAGCGCGTCCGCGCGCCGACCGACCTGCTCCCGCGCCGGCAAGTTCGGCCCGTGCGGGTCCGCGCGCGGCCAGACCCCCTCCCCGGCCGGTGTGTGTCGGCTTGCTCGCGCGTCCGTGCGTCGGCGTGCGACCCCAGCACGCCAGTGTGTGGGCCAGCCCGCCCGCGCGCGCTCGCGGGTAAGCCCGCCCGCGTGGCGCCGCCCGCCCGCGACCTCAGCAGGCCAGTGTGTGGGCCAGCCCGCCCAGGCGCGCTCGCGGGTAAGCCCGCCCGCGTGGTGCCGCCCGCCCGCGACCTCAGCAGGCCAGTGTGTGGGCCAGCCCGCCCAGGCGCGCTCGCGGGTAAGCCCGCCCGCGTGGTGCCGCCCGCCCGCGCGGATGCGCGGATGCACGGCGACCAGCCCGGCGTCAGCGCCTCCGCGCGGCGTCGGAGCGCCCGCCAACGCGCGGACGCGTGCGGGCTAGCTCAGCTTGAGCGAGGCCACCTCGCCCAGCGACTTGTCCGGCCGGGTGCCCTCGATCGTGACATGGGCCGAGCGGCCCTCCAGCAGGAGCAGCCCGACGGCGTTGCCGAAGTACGGCCCGGCGGTCTTGCGCCACCGCACAGGCGGCTTGCGCAGGCCCAGCGTGCGGGCCAGGGAGCGCATCATCCGCGCCGCCGGCGGGTTCCAGCCGAACTTCATCGCCGGGCGGACGAGCTTGGGCATGTCGTTGTGGACGGGGGAGCAGGTCAGCTGGTGCACCGCGCTCACCGCCTCCGGGCCGAGGTCGGCGCGGGCGGCGTAGGAGTGGTGAACATCACCCGAGAGCACGTTGATGGTGGCCGGGGCGGGGGAGACGCCGCCGTGCCCGGCCGCGATCTGGCCCAGCAGGGCGCTCAGCGCGTCGAAGGAGCGGCCGAAGGCGGCCCAGTGCTCCAGGTCCACCGCCTGGCGCAGCTTCTCGCCCAGGCGGCCCAGCCACGGCCGCGGAGACTCGGCCAGGCGCTCGGTCGCGGCCTCCAGGTGGTGGATGGCCGGCGGTAGCAGCCACGGCAGCGAGGAGCCGATCAGCAGGTGGTCGTAGTCGCCCGGCAGCTGCTTGACGAACCACGCCCACTCGCTGTCCGGCAGCATCGCCCGCTTGCCCTGCTCCAGCTGGCGGGCGGCGCGGTTGTCGACGACCACCAGGCGGGTGCGGCCGAGGTCGATCGTGTAGCTCCAGCGGTACGCCGCGCGGTCGCGGTCGGCGCGGGCGCCGAAGTCGTCGAGCAGCTGCGTGGCGTCGGTGGTGGCGGAGACCGCGGCGTAGACCGGGCACTCGGCCAGGGCGTCCGGGGGCAGGTTGCCCATGTGCTGGTAGACCCAGTAGGAGGCCAGGCCGGCCTGGATGCGCTGCTCCCACCAGCTCAGCCGGCTCACCTGCTCCCGCCAGCGCTGCGAGGTGTTCCAGTCGTCGATGATCTCGTGGTCGTCGAAGATCATCACGCTGGGGACGGTGGAGAGCAGCCAGCGGATCTCCGGGTCGCTCCAGGAGTCGAGGTACAGCTTCGTGTACTCGTGGAAGTCGACCACCTGGGTCACCGGCGCGTCCGCGCGGCGGTCCTCGCGGCGGCGCAGCCAGCGCTGGATCTTCTCGGGGGTCTCGTCGGCGTACACCTGATCGCCCAGCAGCACCAGGAGGTCCGGCCACGGCGTCGGCGTGTCCGCGCGCACGGCGGCGGCCAGCCGGCCGGCGTAGGCGTCCAGCGCGTCCGGCGGGTACTGCGTGACGCTCAGCGGGCTCGCCTTGCGGCACGACCCGAAGACCAGCCGCACGGGCGCCCCCGCGGGCCGGGTGCGGATCGCGGGAGGCGGGAACGGGTCGTCCGGCCGCGGCCAGACCTCGACGCCGTCGATCTTGAGCCGGTACGGCGTGACCGCGTCCCCGGGCAGCCCGCTGACCACGACGAGCGCGTAGTGGTGGCCGTGCACGGTGAACGTGCGGGCCGCCCCGGCCGCGGGCGCGGCGTCGACCTCGACGGTCGCCGGGCGCGACGTCTCGACCCAGACCGTCGCCCGGTCGCCCTCCACCCGCCGCAGCACCGGGCCGAGCAGGAGCGGGCCCCGATCGGCGTCGAGTTCGGTCTCGGACATGGCGTGGCGACCTCCGGACGGGTGGGTGGCGGGTGTCTGCCGATGCAACCCGAATGATCCTGCCCACTCGGCTTCCGCGCCACCGCAGGCCGTGCGCCGTCGCGTCTGGAAGGATTCATGTCATGGAGTCGTACATCGTCTTCGGCCTGGTGCTCCTGGTCGTGGTGATCGGGGCCACCCTGGCGCTGATCGCGCCGCGCTACCGCAAGCCCCCGACACTGCCGCCGGCGCCGCCGGAGAAGCCCGCCCAGAAGGCGGCGCCCCCGGTCATCGAGAAACCTGCCGCCCCGCCGGTCGTCGAGAAACCGGAGGCTCCGCCCGCGCCGGAGGTCGTGGCGCCTCCGCCCGAGGTCGTGGCGCCCGCGCCCGCGCCGGAAGTCGTCGAGGAGCTGGTGGCGCCGCCGGTCGTCGAGACACCGGCGCCGACCGCCGGGCGGCTGGTGCGCCTCCGCTCGCGCCTCGCGCGCTCCCAGAACGTGTTCGGCAAGGGCCTGCTGGCCCTGCTGTCGCGCGATCGGCTCGACGACGACACCTGGGACGAGATCGAGGAGACGCTGATCGGGGCCGACGTGGGCGTACAGGCGACGACCGAGCTCGTCGCCAAGCTTCGCGAACGGGCCCGGATCCACGCCACCGCCACCGCGACCGAGCTGCGCTCGATGCTGGCTGACGAGCTGGTCGCCGCCCTCGAGCCGGATCGCGACCGCTCGCTGGCCGCCACGCCGCGGGCGGGCCGCCCGGCGGTGCTGCTCGTCGTCGGGGTCAACGGCGCGGGCAAGACCACCACCTGCGGCAAGATCGCTCGCGTGCTGGTCGCCGACGGTCACACCGTCGTGCTCGGCGCCGCCGACACGTTCCGCGCGGCCGCGGCCGAGCAGCTGGCCACCTGGGCCGGGCGGGTCGGCGCCGACGTGGTGCGCGGCCCGGAAGGCGCGGATCCGGCGTCGGTGGCGTTCGACGCGGTCAAACGGGGTATTGATGCGGGTGTGGACACGGTGCTGATCGACACGGCCGGCCGGCTGCAGAACAAGGTCGGCCTGATGGATGAGCTCGGCAAGGTCAAGCGGGTCGTGGAGAAGCACGGGCCGGTCGACGAGACGCTGCTCATCCTCGACGCGACGACCGGGCAGAACGGCCTGGAGCAGGCCCGGGTGTTCACCGAGGTGGTGGACGTCACGGGCGTCGTGCTGACCAAGCTCGACGGCACCGCCAAGGGCGGGATCGTCATCGCGGTTCAGCGCAAACTGGGCATCCCGGTGAAGCTGGTCGGCCTCGGCGAGGGGCCCGACGACCTCGCTCCGTTCGATGCCCGACAGTTCGTCGACGCCCTCATTGGCGCGGACGCGTAACCTCGGACGGTACCTTGGGACGGTAAGACCCCGCCGCGCTCGCCGCGGCGGGGAAAAACGGCAGGTCGGCAATGGCAGGGCTCCCCCGGTCAGGTCAGCGAAGGACGATCAGGTGACGCAGCAGGAGATCCCGCTCCACGGCGGGAACACCTCCGTCGTGGTGCGCTCGGGCGACACGGTGCGCCGCAACGCGGGCCCTTGGACGCCCGCCGTGCATGCACTGCTGCGCCACCTCGAGTACGTCGGGTTCACCGGTGCGCCGCGCGCGTACGGCATCGACGAGCGCGGCCGTGAGGTACTGCAATACCTCGAAGGCGAGTGCGGAGAGTACCCACTGGCCCCGCACTGGGTGACGGACGAGGCAATGGTCACCGTCGCCACCATGCTGCGGATGTTCCACGACGCCCAGGCCGGCTTCCGCCCGCCGCCCAACGCCGTGTGGCGCTCGTTCGGGCCCCCGCCGCCCGACACCGAGGTCATCTGCCACCACGACGCGGCGCCGCACAACGTCATCTGGCGCCCGGACGGCACCCTGTCGCTGATCGACTTCGACCTGGCCTCCCCGGGCGCGCGGATCTACGACGTCGCGTACGCGGCGTGGACGTGGGTCCCGCTGTTCTCCGACCGCGACTCCTACACGCTGGGCTGGAAGCGGCCGAACCGCCCGCGCCGGCTGCGGATGTTCGCCGACGCCTACGGGCTGACGCCGCGCGACCGGCACCGCCTCGTCCGGGTCATTCGGAAACGAATTGTCGATCACATCGAAGGCATTCGACGCATGGCGGCCGCCGGAGACCCCGCATTCGTGCGCATCGTGCACAAGGGACATCTCCGTCGTCCGGTGCGTGACCTGCGGCTCATCGACTATGAGCGGCACACCCTCGAATACGCGCTCCGTTAGGCGTTTTCGCAGGTGTGAGCGTTTCTTCACACGCTGGAAACATGACGTGACGCGGTAGAAACCGCGCAGCGCCGGTGCGCGAAACGTGAGCCCGACAAGCTCTCGCGCAACCGGCTGGAGGGCGACGCTGCCTCGAAGGTCGGGAGGGAGGATCTCGACCATCTGGAGGCCCGCGTGCCTGAAATTAAGATCGATACTGGCAACACCGCCTGGCTTCTCGTGTCGACCGCACTCGTGTTGCTGATGACGCCCGCTCTGGCCCTGTTCTACGGCGGCCTGAACCGCAACAAGGGCGTCCTGAACATGATGATGATGAGCTTCTCGAGCATCGGGCTCGTCAGCATCATGTGGTTGTTCTACGGTTTCAGCGCATCATTCGGCACCGACAGCGCCGGCGGCCTCTTCGGTGATCTCGGCCAGTACTTCGGCAGCAAGACCTACATCGACCAGATGTGGGGCGCGACCGCGGACAACCCGAGTGGCATCGGCATTCCGACGTACGTCTTCATGGTCTTCCAGATGACGTTCGCCGTGATCACCGTCGCGCTGATCAGCGGCGCCATCTCCGACCGGGCGAAGTTCGGCGGCTGGCTGCTGTTCGCGTTCGGCTGGGGCACCCTCGTGTACTTCCCGGTGGCGCACAACGTGTGGGGCGGCGGCTGGATCGCCCAGCACCTGCACCCGCTCGACTTCGCCGGTGGTACCGCCGTGCACATCAACGCCGGCGCGGCCGCGCTCGGCGTCGCGCTGGTCCTCGGCAAGCGCATCGGCTGGCCGCGCGAGATCATGAAGCCGCACAACGTGCCCTTCGTCGCCCTCGGCGCCGGCCTGCTGTGGTTCGGCTGGTTCGGCTTCAACGCCGGCTCCCAGCTGACCGTCGACGGCGTCACCGGCCTGGCCTTCGTCAACACCCAGGTCGCCACCGCCGCCGCCGTCCTCGGCTGGGTCATCGTCGAGTGGATTCGCGACCGCAAGCCGACCCTCGTCGGCGCCTCTTCCGGCGCGGTCGCGGGCCTCGTCGCCATCACCCCCGCGTGTGGCTTCATCGACTCGTGGGCGGCCGCGCTGCTCGGCCTCGTCGCCGGCCTCGTCTGCGCCCTGGCGGTCAGCCTGAAGTACCGCTTCGGCTTCGACGACTCGCTCGACGTGGTCGGCGTGCACTTCGTCGGCGGCTGGATCGGCTCGCTGTGGCTGGGCTTCTTCGCCAACGACAAGCTCAACTCGGCCATCAGCGACGCCCTGGGCGCCAAGAACGGCCTGTTCATGGGCGGCGGCGTGGGCCAGCTGGGCGCGCAGGCCGGCGCGAGCGCTATCGTCACGGTCTACTCGTTCGCCATCGCCTTCGGGCTCGCCTTCATCATCGAGAAGACGATCGGCTTCCGGGTCAGCGCCGAGGCGGAGGTCGAGGGCATCGACATCGCGGAGCACGCGGAGAGCGCCTACGACATGACCCCGGGCACCGGCAGCGGTGGCGGTGGCGCCTTCGCCCTGGCGGGCGTGGGGGCGGGCAAGGCACCCGCGCCGGCGGCAGAAGCCCCGGCGTCCGAAACAGTGGCCGGATAGCGTCGAGGGATGTCGGAGGGAATGGGCATGAAGCTGGTGACCGCGGTCATCAAGCCGTATCAGCTCGACGCGGTGAAGGAGGCCCTGCACGCGCTCGGCGTCGCCGGGCTCACCGTGAGCGAGGTCCAGGGTTACGGCCGTCAGAAGGGCCACACCGAGGTCTATCGCGGTGCGGAGTACACGGTGGAGTTCGTCCCGAAGATCCGGGTCGAGATCGTCACCGACGAGCTCGACTTCGAGAAGGTCGTCGACGCCATCGTCACCGCCGCCCGCACCGGCAAGATCGGTGACGGCAAGGTGTGGGTCACCTCGGTCGACGAAGTCGTCCGGGTCCGCACCGGCGAGCGCGGGCTCGACGCCCTCTAAGCCGCCGTCGATCTCCGTCCACAACAGATGACCCAGCTGCCCGCGCCCGCTCCGGTCCTTTCGACCGGGGCGGGCGCGGACGCGCGTGCCGAGCGCTGCGCCGCCATCGACGAGTGGCTCGCCTCGGTCTTTTCAAGTGCCGGCGGCGGTACGGCAGGAGCCTGCCTCGTCGCCGTGGGCGGCCTCGGCCGGCGGGAGTGCGCCCCGCGCAGCGACCTCGACCTGGTGCTCCTCCACGACGGCGGCCCGGGCGCGGAGGCGGCCGCGGACGAGCTCGGCAGCCAGATCTGGTACCAGGTCTGGGACGCCAAGTTCGCCCTCGACCACTCCACCCGCAGCCCTGAGCTGGCCCTGAAGCTGGCCCGCGACGACCTCAAGGTCGCCCTTGGCCTGCTGGACGCCCGCCTCATCGCCGGTGACGAGGCGCTCCTGCAGCGCCTCCACGCGGCCGCCGTCGCCCAGTGGCGGCGCGAGGCCCGCCATCTGCTGCCCGCCCTGCGCACGCTCACCACGCAGCGCTGGCAGGCCCACGGCGAGCTGGCCTTCCTCCTCGAGGGTGACGTCAAGGAGTCCCGCGGCGGCCTGCGCGACTTCAGCGTCCTGCGCGGCATCGGCTTCGCCGGCGTCGCCGACGGCCCCCGCCCGGCCGTGCGCGGCGCGCACCGCACCCTCCTCGACGTCCGCGACGCCCTGCACGCCGTGCGCGGGCGCCGCGTCGACCGCCTCCTCGCCCAGGACCGCGACGAGGTCGCCGAGCTGCTCGACCTGGGCGACCGCGACGAGGTGCTGCGGCGCATCGCCGAGTCGGCCCGCACCATCGCCTACGCCAGCGACGACGCGTGGCGCGCCGTGGAGCGCTGGTCGGCACCGAGCACCCGCGGCCACGCCGAGCGCCGCCCCCTCGCCCGCGACGTGGTCGAGCAGCGCGGCGAGGTCGTGCTGGCCCGCGCCGCGGTAACCCCGCGCCCAGACCCGGCCCTGCCCCTGCGCGTGGCCGCGGCCGCCGCCCGGGCCGACCTGCCGATCGCCCACGCGACCCTGGAGTGGCTCGGCGGCTTCGCCGGCCCGATGCCGCGCCCCTGGCCCGCCCCCGCGCGCGACGCGCTGCTCACGCTGCTGGGCAGCGGCCCGTCGATGATCTCCGTCTGGGAGGCCTGCGACCGCTACGGCCTGGTCGTCAAGTGGCTGCCCGAGTGGGCGCGGGTGCGTAGCCTCCCGCAGCACAACCCGGTGCACCTCTTCACCGTCGACCGGCACCTGGTCGAGACGGCCCGCCAGGCGGCCGGCCTGACCCGCGACGTGGACCGGCCCGACCTGCTCGTGCTCTGCGGCCTGCTGCACGACATCGGCAAGGGACTGCCCGGCGACCACAGCATCGTCGGCGCCCCGATCGCCGCCGTGGCCGCCGCCCGGATGGGCCTCAGCGCCGCGGACGTCGCCCAGGTCGAGAAGGTGGTACGCCTGCACCTGCTCCTGCCCGACACCGCCACCCGCCGCGACCTGTCCGACCCGCGCACCATCGCCACCGTCGCCAGCGCGGTCGGCGACGCCACCACGCTCTCCCTGCTGCACGCCCTGGCCCGCGCGGACGCGGCCGCCACCGGGCCCGCCGCCTGGTCGGAATGGAAGGGCCGGCTCATCGCCGAGCTGGTCCGCCACGTGGAGCGCGCCCTCGACACCGGAGTGGTGGCCGCGCCGCCCAACCCCGCCGCGGCGCTCGCGGTGCCGTCGAAGCTCCCGGCGGTACTGCTGGACACCCACACCGTCGCCGTCACCGCGTCCGACCGGCGGGGCCTGCTGGCCGCCGTCGCCGGCTGCCTCTCGCTGCACCGCCTCGACGTCGTCACCGCCGACACGGTGACCGTGGACGGCCTCGCGCGGATGGTCTGCGCCGTGCACCCCCGCTACGGCGGCGACATCGACCGCGAGGCGCTCGCCTCCGACCTGCGCCGCGCGGTCACCGGCGACCTCCCGGTGGCCGAGCGGCTGGCCGCGCGGGAGCGCTCGGCCCGGCGCAGGGCGGCGAGCGCGCCTCCGCGCGTGGTCTGGCAGCCCCTGTCGGCCGCGACGGACGCCACGGTGCTGGAGCTGCGCGCCACCGACACCCCTGGGCTGCTCTTCCGGGTGGCCAGCGCGCTCGGCGACGTCGGGGCGGACGTGCGCTCGGCCCGCATCTCCACGCTCGGGGGCGAGGTGGTCGACGCCTTCTACCTGGCCGGCACCTGGGACGCGGAGGCCCGCGCTCGGGTGCAGGCCGCGGTCCTGCAGGCCGCCCTGCCTCTGTGACCGCCTCCGTGACCTGCCGTTGTGGCCCGTCTTTGTGACGTTCTGCACCATTTGCCGGCTCGTGTTCCCGCGTGTGTCGCGGGCCGCGCCGCGGTGTCCGCGGTCGCGTACCCTTCAAGGGACTCCTACACCGAGGACGGATACGTCGTGTTTGACACCCTGAGTGACCGGCTCTCCGGCATCTTCTCGAAGCTGCGGAGCAAGGGCCGGCTCACCGAAGCCGACGTCGACGCCACCGCGCGCGAGATCCGCCTGGCGCTGCTCGAGGCCGACGTCGCGCTGCCCGTGGTCAAGGCGTTCATCGCGCGGCTCAAGGAGCGGGCGCGGGGCGCGGAGGTGTCGCAGGCGCTGAACCCGGCCCAGCAGGTCATCAAGATCGTTCACGAGGAGCTCGTGGCGACGCTCGGTGGCGAAGCGCGCCGGCTGCAGTTCGCCAAGAACCCGCCGACCGTGATCATGCTGGCCGGTCTGCAGGGCTCCGGTAAGACCACGCTCGCCGGCAAGCTCGCCCGATGGCTCAAGGGCCAGGGCCACCAGCCGCTGCTCGTCGCCGCTGACCTCCAGCGCCCCAACGCCGTCAACCAGCTGCAGGTGCTGGGCGGCCGCGCGGGCGTCGAGGTGTACGCGCCCGAGCCCGGCAACGGCGTCGGCAACCCCGTGCAGGTCGCCCGCGAGTCGATCGAGCACGCCCGGCGCCAGATGCGCGACATCGTGATCGTCGACACCGCCGGCCGCCTCGGCATCGACGCCGAGATGATGCAGCAGGCCGCCGACATCCGCGACGCGGTCGACCCCGACGAGGTCCTCTTCGTCATCGACGCCATGGTCGGCCAGGACGCCGTCACCACCGCCGAGGCGTTCCGCGACGGCGTCGGCATCACCGGCGTCGTGCTCTCCAAGCTCGACGGCGACGCCCGCGGTGGTGCCGCCCTCTCCGTCCGCCACGTCACCGGCCAGCCGATCATGTTCGCCTCCACGGGCGAGAAGCTCGAGGACTTCGACGTCTTCCACCCGGACCGGATGGCCTCGCGCATCCTCGGCATGGGCGACGTGCTCACCCTCATCGAGCAGGCCGAGCAGGCCTTCGCCGATGACGAGAAGGAGCGGATGGCCGCCAAGCTCATGGGCGGCCAGGAGTTCACCCTGGAGGACTTCCTCGAGCAGCTGCAGGCCGTGCGCCGCATGGGTCCGATCGCCAACGTGCTGGCCATGATGCCGGGCATGAACCAGATGAAGGACCAGCTGGCCGAGATCGACGACAAGCACTTCGACCGGGTCACCGCGATCATCCGCTCCATGACCCCGAAAGAGCGCTCCAACCCGAAGATCCTCAACGCCTCCCGCCGCATGCGCATCGCCAACGGCTCGGGCGTCTCGGTCACCGATGTGAACCAGCTGCTGACCCGCTTCGCCGACGCCCAGAAGATGATGAAGCAGATGGGCGGCATGATGGGCCTGCCCGGCGGCCGCCGGAAGGCCACCAAGTCGCCGAAGAACAAGCGCAAGGGCAGCAAGAGCGGCAACAGCGGCATGCGTCAGCCCCGCCTGGGCGGCGGCCTGCCCGGCGGCATGCCGCAGCTCCCGCCCGGCCTCGACCCGGCCGCCATGGACCCGAACGCGGCCGGCCTGCCGCCGGGCTTCCGCCTGCCGAAGCTCGACTTCTCGAAGCTCCAGAAGCGTGACAAGGACGCCTGAGCCACCCGCCACCCGCTCGGTCACGGATCCTCCACCGGTGGGTGCCGCGGGCTCGGATGCTTCGCGCGCGGGCGCGGTGCGCTTCGGCGCTTCGTCGGCGGGCCTCGCAAGCGTGAATCCGGACGCCGGGTCGGCGGGCGCCGTGCGCTCGGACTCGGATGCTTCGCCCGCGGACGCTTTTCCGGCGGACTCGGACGCTTTGCCGACGGGCGCGGGCGCCGACGCTCGGCCCGCGGTTGCGGGCTCGGGGGTGTCGACGGCAGGCGTCGCGGGCGTGGGCGCGGGTGCGGCAGGCGTCGCGGGCGTGGGCGCGGGTGCGGCA
>NZ_BAAARV010000013.1:0-39899 GCF_039532525.1 Dactylosporangium salmoneum | reverse complement strand
CGCCTGCCCCGCCCGGCCCGCCTGCCCCGCCTGCGCCGCCTGCCCCGCCCGGCCCGCCTGCCCCTGCCGAGCCGCCTGCCCCGCCCGAGCCGCCTGCCCCTGCCGAGCTGTCCGCCCTGCTCGAGCCGGTCGCCGCCGTGCTCCGGGCCGTGCCCCGGGAGCTGCCGGCCGACGTCGCCGGGTTCACCGGCCGGCGCGCCGCCGTCGCCGAGCTCGACCGGCTCCTCGACCGGCCCGGGGGCGGGGTGCGCATCGTCAGCCTCTCCGGCACCCCCGGCGTCGGCAAGACCGCGCTCGCCGTGCACTGGGCGCACCGGGTCGCCGAGCGGTTCCCCGACGGGCAGCTCTTCGCCGACCTGCGCGGCTACGACCCCGGCGCGCCCGTCACCCCCGCCGAGGCGCTCGGCGGGTTCCTGCGCTCCCTCGGCGAGCCCGGCGGCGCGCTGCCGACGGCGGTGCCGGAGCTGGCCGCGCGGTACCGCACCCTGATGGCCGGCCGGCGCACGCTCGTCGTGCTCGACAACGCCGGCAGCGTGGAGCAGGTGCGCGACCTGCTGCCCGGCGCCGCCTCCAGCGTCGTGCTGGTCACCAGCCGCGACGCGCTGCCCGGCCTCGTCGCCCGGCACGGCGCCGTGCGGGTGGAGCTGGACCTGCTCACCAGCGGCGAGGCGACCGCCCTGCTGACCGCGCTCATCGGCCCGCGGGCCGGCGACGGACCGGACGACCTGCGGGCCCTAGCCGCGCGCTGCGCGTACCTGCCCCTCGCCCTGCGGATCGCGGCCGAGCTCGCGGTCAGCCGCCCCGCCGCGACCCTGGCCGAGCTGACCGCGGAGCTGGCCGAGCAGCGCCTCGACGCCCTGGCCGCCGGCGACGACGGCGCGACCGCCGTGCGCACCGTGTTCTCGTGGTCCATCCGTCAGCTGAGCCCGTCCGGCCGCCGCTTGTTCGATCTCCTCGGGCTGTACCCCGGGCAGGACCTCGACGCCGCGGCCGCCGCCGCGCTGTGCGGCACGACCGTGCCCGCCGCCCGTCAGGAGCTGGCCACGCTGCACCGCGCCCACCTGGTCGACGGCGGCCCCGGCGGCCGCTACGGGATGCACGACCTGCTGCGCGCCTACGCCGCCGAGCGGGCCGCCGGGCTGCCCGCGGCCGAGCGCGACGGGGCGTTGGAGGGGCTCAGGGCGTACCACCGGGAAGCCGCGACGAGCGCGGTGCGGCGCAAGTTCGCCGCGACCCCGGCCGCCGCGGAGGCCGGCGCGTGGCTGGACGCGGAGCGGTTCAACCTGCTGGCGCTGGCCGGCGAGCCGACCACCCACGCGATGGCGATGTCGGCGATCCTCGGCCCGTACCTCGACGCCTGCGGCCATTACGCCGACGCCATCGCCCTGCACACCCTGGCCGCCTCGGCCGCCTCGGCTGCCTCGGCTGCTTGGGGTGCTTCAGCTGATCCAGCGGCCTCCGGCCCTTCGGCTGCTTCTGGGGCTTCGGCTGTTTGGGCGGCCTCCGGCCCTTCGGCTGCTTCTGGGGCTTCGGCTGTTTGGGCGGCCTCCGGCCCTTCGGCTGCTTCGGCCGCTTCCGGTGCCCCGGCTGCCTTTGGCGGTTCGGGTGCTTCGGCCGCCTTCGGTGCTTCTGGCGGTTCGGATGTTTCGGCTGCCGGTGACCCCGCCGCGGCCGGCGCCGCCCTGAACCGGCTCGGCGCGGTGCACGCCCGAAGCGGCGACCTGACCGCCGCCGTCGACCGCTACGCCGAGGCCCTCGCCAGCTGCGAGCGCGCCGGCGACCCGGCCGGCGCGGCCACCGCCCTGCACGGCATCGCGGTCGCCCGCTTCCGTACCGGCCGCTACCCCGAGGCGCTCGACGCCGCGGCCGAGGCACTGAGCCGCTACCGGGGCGCCGGCGACGAGCTCGGCGCGGGCGAGGCGCTCAAGAGCATGGCCCTGACCCACCTGCAGCTGGGCGACTACGCGACCGCGATCGAGTACCTCCACCAGGCCCTCGCGCTGCACCGATCGGCCGGCGACCGCACCAACGAGGGCCGCTCCCTGAACAACCTGGGCTTCCTGCACTACCGCCTCGGCCACGACATCGAGGCCCAACGGTACTTCGAGCAGGGCGCCGCCATCGCCCGCGAGCTCGGCAACCGGGCCGGCGAGGCGGTCGCCCTCATCAACCTGTCCCACCTCGACGCCCGCCAGGCCCGGGTCAAGGAGGCACACGCGGGGTACCGCGAGGCGGTCGACCTGTGCGCCGAGATCGGCTACCGGGTCGGCCAGGCCGAGGCCCTGCGGGGCCTGGGGGTCGCCGCCCGCCGCCTCGGCCGGCTCGCCGACGCCTTCGAACACCTCACCGAGGCCCTCACCCTGAGCCGCCGCCTGCGCGACCCGGACATGGAGGCCGGCGCCCTCGACGACCTCGGCTTCACCCTGCGCGCCGCCGGACGGCTGAGCGACGCGCTGCGCCGGCACACCGCCGCGCACACCATCGCCACCGCCTCGGGCGACCCGTTCGCCCAGGCCCGTGCGCTGTCGGGGCTGGCCGAGGTGCTCGCGGCGGCCGGCCAACCGGCCGCGGCGGCCGAGCACCGCGCCCGCGCCGAGGCTCTGTACGGCCGCCTCGGCGTCCCGGAACACGCCCGCGAACTGAGCTGATCGCCAGCCCGCTCCGTGCCTCCGTGCCTCCGTGCCCGCGCCCGTGCCTCCGTGCCCGCGCCCGTGCCTCCGTGCCCGCGCCCGTGCCTCCGCGCGTGCCGTATGGCTCTGCGGCGGCGGGGTCCCGTCCGGGGGCGGGGTGGGTTAAGGTTTGCGCGTGTTCTCGCGCATGACCGCTTGGTGGCCCGCCTCGTAGGCGGCCCCTTCCTCGTCATGCCGACGGCCGCCTCCGGGCGGTCGTCCTGTCCTTCCCGGGGGCCTCGACTCCGGAGGGAAATCCATGCTCGCCACCATCGAATCGTGGCCCGCGCTGCTCGCCCGGCTGCTGGCCGGCCGTGACCTGACCGAGGGCGAGGCGGCCTGGCTCATGGGCGAGGTGATCCGCGGCGATGCCTCGCCGGCGCGGCTGGCCGCGGTGCTGGTCGCGTTGCGGGCCAAGGGGGAGTCCGCGGCCGAGGTCGGCGGGTTCGTCGCCGCGCTGCTTCGGGCGGCCACGCCGGTGCCGGTGCCCGGGCCGACGCTCGACCTGGCGGGCACCGGGGGCGACGGCACCAACGCGGTCAACCTCTCCACCATGGCGGCCATCGTCGCCGCGGCGGCGGGGGCTCGGGTGGTCAAGCACGGCGGGCGGGCGGCTTCGGCGACGAGCGCGGGGTCCGCGGACGTGGTGGAGCATCTCGGCGTACCGCTGGATCTCACCCCGAGCGCCCACGCGGCCGTCGCCGTGGAGGCCGGGATCACGTTCGTGTTCGCCGCGCACGCGCACCCGGGGATGCGCCACGCCTCGCCGGTGCGGCGGGAGCTGGGGGTGCCGACCGTGTTCAACCTGCTCGGGCCGCTCATCAATCCGGCCGGTCCGACGCATCGGCTGGTCGGGGTGGCCGACGGGGGAAAGGTGCCGCTCGTCGCCGAGGTGCTGCGGGGGCGCGGGGCGAGCGGGCTGGTGGTGCGCGGGGACGACGGGCTGGACAAGCTCAGCACGGCCACGACCTCGCAGGTGTGGGAGGTACGCGAGGGGGCGATCGACCGCGCGGTCCTCGACCCGGCCGCGCTCGGCATCCCGGCGCCGGCGTCCGGTGCCCTGCGCGGGGGCGACGCGGCGGCCAACGCGCGGGTGGTGCACGAGGTGCTGGCCGGGCGGCCGGGGGCGGTCCGCGATGCGGTGCTGCTCAACGCCGCCGCCGGTCTGGTCGCCGCCGAACCGGGCGACGGCGGGCCGCTCGGCGAGCGCCTGGAGACCCGGTACGCGCGGTGCGCCGAGGCGATCGACTCCGGCGCCGCCGCGGCCACCCTGACCCGCTGGGTGAAGACCGCCAGGGCCCGGTCCAGCGAGAGAAGGGCAGCCGGGGCAGGGGTCTAGCGAGAGAGGGGCGGGCGGGGCGCGAGCCCCGGCCGCCTGATCTCAGGAAACGGTGTAGGGGATGGTGAGCGTCGACTGGCTGCCGTTCGCGGCCGATGCGTCGACGCGGACCGTGGTCTGCGCGTTGCCGATGGCGTTCCAGACCTCGAGCCGGACGCAGCCGTGGTTCATCGCGGCCAGGGTGCCCGTCGACGACTGCAGGCCGGCCGCCTGGGTGTACGTCTCGGTGCCCACGACCGGGTCGGTGGCGAAGTACCGGTACGTCTCCACCCGCCCGTACGTGCCGCCGCCGGTGAAGTCGTACGACACCCGGGCCTGGATACCCTGCCCGACCGAGGTGCCGGCGTCGACCTGGAACGAGAACGCGGTCTGGCCGCCGTTCACACTGCCGGTGATGCCGCAGGCCTGGTAGGTGACCGGGTTGTGCGGGGTGCCGTCCCAGTTGCCGTTGGCGGCGGTGACGTTCTGCGTCGTCGCGTTGCTACCGGCCACAGTGGACAGTGCCGGGCCGCTGCGAAGGTACAGGAGGTTGGACCCGACCGGCGGCGGGGACGAGGGCGGCGGCGAGGACGGGGGCTGGGACGTCGGCGGCTGGGAGGTGGGCGGTTGGGACGTCGGCGGCGTGCTCGTGCCGTTGCCACCCACCCACGTGTACGCCCCGGTGGTCGCCGTCTTCCCGGCCGGCACGGTCAGCGTGCGGCCGTCCGAGAACGTGACGGTGATCGGCGCGGTGCCGAGGTTGGTCGCCGCGTAGGTGCGGGCGCCGTTCTTGGTGAACACGGTGTAGAGCGGCGTGTTCGCGGTGACGCTTGTGTCCACCTGCCCGAGCGCGGCCAGGTTGCGGATCCAGTGGAAGGTGTGCGCCTTGCTCTCGCCCTCCTCCGGGGTGTACCCCGGGTTGGCGCGGAGGTTGGCGAGGGCCTGGTCGCCGTTGCCCAGGGCGAGGAACGACCACAGCACGTCCTGCCACACGGTCGGCTGCCCGCCGTTGTTGGTCACCATCTCGTTCCAGTTCGTGGTGACGTACGACGGCTGGTAGCCCAGGTAGAACGAGCCCCCGGTGACGGGCAGCATGTTGATGCCCTGGATCATCTCGGGCTCCGCGCTGAACCAGGTCGCGTAGGCGCCCCCGTCGCCCCAGACCATGCCCACTTCGTTGTGCGCGAACGCGGCCGGGAAGTTCTGGTTGGACGAGTCCAGCCAGTACTCCTGGATCGCCTGCGCCTGCGTGGTGTAGAGGTACAGCCCGGCGTCGCGGATCGTGGTGTTGCCGGTGGCGATGCCCCACTGGATCAGGGCGTTGGCGAAGTTCATGCCCTCCGACGAGGACTCCTGGTTGTTGCCGGCGAAGAAGTTGCCGTGCCCGGAGGCCCAGTCGTGCCCGGCGTAGATGTCGAAGTCGCGCAGGAACGGGAACATGGTGTCGTTGCGGTCGGGGTTGTCGGCGTCGCGGATCAGCAGGTTCACCATCCCGCCGTACGCGCCCGGGGCGGCCCACGCCGGGTCGAACTTGGCCAGGGTCGCGGCCGCGGCGACGTAGTAGCCGTAGTGGAAGTGGTGGTCGTTGAGCTCGGCGTCCGAGCCGTAGGAGGCGGGGTAGCCGATGAGCGTGCCCCAGGTCTGGTCGTAGGCGAAGAGCCGGCCCGTCTCGCCGGAGCCCGCCGTGAACCAGTCGGTCAGGCGGGTGCGGATCGCGGCCAGCAGGCTGTCGCGCTGGGCGGTGCGGCCGAGCTGGTCGGCGAGCTCCGCGGCGCGGGCGGCCCGGCCGAGGCCCTTGCCGGTCCAGTAGGTGTCGTTGCCGAAGGCGGCCAGGGGGTCGCCGGTGGCGACCTGGTCCAGGTAGCCGCCGACGGTGGTCAGGTCGGCGCCGGAGGAGTCGGCCACGGCGGGGATCTCGGGCAGTACACCCTGGAACTTCGTGGCCGTCGTGAACGCCGCGGCGCCGGTGAGCACCTTCATGGTCCCGCGCGGGGACACGTAGGTCTGCGCGATCGGGCTAGCCCCGGTGAGGTACTTCCACTGGTGCGGGTACAGCGCGAGCACGGTCCCGGATCCGGTGCCCTCGCGGGCCGTGGTGGTGAACGAGTACGTGGCGTTCACGGTGCTCGTCGCCTGGTTGAAGCTCCAGGAGACGCGGGTGCCGGTGACGTGGTTGTGCGCGTACTGCCCGTAGGTGTTCGCCAGCGCGGTGCGGTCGGCGGCGGGCGTGGACGTGGTGGTCGGCAGCAGCGCCACCGAGTAGTAGTCCTTGCCGGCCAGCGTGGACGTGATGGCTGTGCCGGCGACGGTCCACGTGGCGCCGGTGGGGGCGTAGGCGACGTAGTCGTGGCCGCGAACCGTGAAGCCGACGCGGTTGCCGCTGTTGGTCCAGACCGTCGGCGCCCCGCCGAAGGTCAGCTGGGCGTTGCCGCCGCTGGTGCGGGCGTAGACGAACGGCAGGCCGTGGCCGATGGTGGCGCGCAGGGTGCGGGCGCCGTCGGACCACGAGGGGGTGACGGTCCAGTCGGTCCAGCCGTCCACCAGGGTGTTCGGCGCGTTGAGGCCGGTCACGCCCAGCGTGAACTCCGTGGTGTACGGGTAGTGGTACTCGCCGACGCCGGTGGCCGTGCCGGAGATGGCCGCGTCGGTGGTGTACGAGACGCCGAGGCCGCCGGCGGACGGCTGGAACGACATCGGGTGGGCGTGCAGCGGTGAGGAGAACGCGCAGTCGGTCCGCTTGAACAGCAGCGACGACCACCAGTCGTTGGTCGGCACCGGGCCGGCCGGGGCGTTGGCGGTGACGTACTGGCGCGGGTTGGTGGCGAGGCTGCCGCAGCCGGTCGGACCGGTGGTGCCGGCCGGGCGGGTGGTGGCGTAGCTGCCGGAGCCGATGGTGGCGGCGTCGGCGCTGGGCAGTGTCATGACGGTCAGCACGGCGGCGGCCGCGGCGACGACAAGGGCGGCGGCCGCGGCGGGCCGGCCTCGGGCAAGGCGCATCGGGGACTCCCTTTGCAGTGGCGGGCTTGCGGGGGTCCCTGGGAATGATGGTTGATCGCCGCGATCGATGTCAATGCCAGAGCGTCAGAGAGCGCTTTCTGGTAACGTTGCTGAGCTGTGCGTTCATCATGAGAGCGCTCTCGGCCGGGGAAGTTCCCCCAGGTGCCGGACGGTGGAAGGCCTGGGCCCGGGGGCCGTCACCGGGGCCGCCGTCGCGCCCGGAGGGCGGGCGGCGCGGCCCCGGCTCGGGGCGGTCTCAGCCCGCGGCGGAGCGGAAGACCGGGTACATCCCGCCGGACTGGCCGGCCGCGGTCGGGTGGTAGGAGACGGAGAGGTTGACGTAGTTCAGCGCGTGCAGCCACTTGTCGCCGTAGCTGCACAGCTGGTGCCCGACGAACTGCGAGCGCACGTCGGCGAACGTCGCGCCGGCCGCGGCGGCGGCCGTCTTGATGACGTCGTCGAGGAGGTTGATGCCCTCGTCGATCTTCGCGCGGGAGTTGGCGCTCAGCCCGATGCAGACCGTGCCGAGCTGGTAGAAGACCGGGTAGCCGACGACCACGACGCGGGCCGAGGGGGCGTGGGAGCGGATGCCGTTGTAGACGCCCGCGAGCTTGGCCGGCAGTTCGTTGCGGACCTTCGTCTCGGCGGCGGCGACGGCGGCGATGCAGTCGGACTCGCCGGAGAGCACGCAGGTGGTCATGATGCTGGAGAAGCCGATGTCGTTGCCGCCCACGGTGACGCTCACCAGCGTGGTGCTGGTGGACAGGGCGGACAGCTGGCTGTTCACGACGTCGGCGGTGGTGGCGCCGGAGCAGGCCACCGAGCGGTACGCGGCGGGGTGGACGTTCGTGTTGTACAGGGCGGGGTAGCCGTTGGAGCTGCGCTGACAGGAGCCGCTCTCCGAGGTGTAGCTGTCGGCGCCGACGCCGGAGGCGTAGGAGTCGCCGAGCGCGACGTACCGGTCGGAGGCCGCGGCCGCGGCGGGGGAGGAGGCGAGGAGCGTGGCGCCGATGGCGGCGGCCACGCCCAGGGCGAGGGTGACGAGACGGGTTCTCCGCACGTTGCACTCCAGTGGTGCAGGGGGGCATGTGCGGAGATTGATATCAAACGATGGTTAAGGAGTAAACCCTTTCCGCTGAACGGACGGGTGACGCCGGATCAGCGCCCGACGTACGCCGCCAGGTGCTCGCCGGTGAGGGTCGGGCGGCCCGCCACGAGATCGGCCGGCGTGCCCTCGAAGACGACCCGCCCGCCGTCGTGGCCGGCGCCGGGGCCGAGGTCGATGATCCAGTCGGCGTGCGCCATGACGGCCTGGTGGTGCTCGATGACGATGACCGACTTGCCGCCGTCGACGAGCCGGTCGAGCAGGCCGAGCAGCTGCTCGACGTCGGCCAGGTGCAGCCCGGCGGTCGGCTCGTCGAGCACGTAGATGCCGCCCTTGTCGGCCATGTGCACGGCGAGCTTGAGCCGCTGCCGCTCGCCGCCGGACAGCGTGGTCAGCGGCTGGCCCAGGCTCAGGTAGCCCAGCCCGACGTCGGCCAGCCGGTCCAGGATGGCCGCGGCGGCCGGGGTGCGGGCCTCGCCCTCGGTGAAGAACCCGGCGGCCTCGGTGACCGGCATGGCGAGGACCTCGCTGATGTCCCGCCCGCCGAGGCGGTACTCCAGCACCGAGGCGTCGAAGCGGCGCCCCTCGCAGTCCTCGCACACGGTGGCCACCCCGGCCATCATGCCCAGGTCGGTGTAGATGACTCCGGCGCCGTTGCAGGTCGGGCAGGCGCCCTCCGAGTTGGCGCTGAACAGCGCCGGCTTGACGCCGTTGGCCTTGGCGAACGCCTTGCGGATCGGCTCCAGCAGGCCGGTGTACGTGGCCGGGTTGCTGCGCCGGGAGCCGCGGATCTGGCTCTGGTCGACCGCCACCACGCCGTCGTGGCCGGCCACCGAGCCGTGGATGAGCGAGCTCTTGCCCGAGCCGGCCACGCCGGTCACCGCGACCAGCACGCCGAGCGGGATGTCGACGTCGACGTCGCGCAGGTTGTGCGTCGCCGCGCCGCGCACCTCGAGCCGGCCGGTGGGCTTGCGCACGCCCGTCTTCAGGGCGGCCCGGTCGTCGAGGTGCCGGCCGGTGATCGTGTCGCTGGAGCGCAGCCCGTCGAAGGTGCCCTCGAAGCACACCGTGCCGCCGGCCGTGCCCGCGCCCGGGCCGAGGTCGATGACGTGGTCGCCGATCGCGATGGTCTCCGGCTTGTGCTCCACCACGAGCACCGTGTTGCCCTTGTCCCGCAGCCGCAGCAGGAGGCCGTTCATCCGCTGGATGTCGTGCGGGTGCAGGCCGGTGGTGGGCTCGTCGAAGACGTACGTCACGTCGGTGAGCGACGAGCCGAGGTGCCGGATCATCTTGACCCGCTGGGCCTCGCCGCCGGACAGGGTGCCCGACGGCCGGTCGAGGGCGAGGTATCCCAGCCCGATCTCGTCGAAGGACTCCAGCGTGTGGGCGAGCGCGTCCAGCAGCGGCCCCACCGACGGCTCGTTCAGCCCGCGGACCCAGGCCGCCAGGTCGCTGATCTGCATCGCGCACGCGTCGGCGATGCTGATCCCCTTGATCTTGCAGGAGCGGGCCGCCTCGGCCAGCCGGCTGCCCTCGCAGTCGGGGCAGACGGTGAAGGTGACCGCCCGGTCGACGAACGCCCGGATGTGCGGCTGCAGCGCGTCGCGGTCCTTCGACAGGAACGACTTCTGGATCTTGGGTACGAGCCCCTCGTAGGTGAGGTTGACGTTCTCGATCTTCACCTTGATCGGCTCGCGGTACAGGAAATCCTGCATTTCCTTCTTGGTGTACTTGCGGATCGGCTTGTCCGGGTCGAGGAACCCGGACTTGGTGAAGATCCCCACCGTCCACCAGCTGTCGACCTTGTAGCCGGGAATGGTGATGGCGCCCTCGTTGAGGGACTTGGAGTCGTCGAAGAGCTGCGTGAGGTCGATGTCGTTGACCTTGCCCAGCCCCTCGCAGCGCGGGCACATGCCGCCGAGGCGGTTGAAGCTCTTGCGGACCGTGGTCTTGTTGCCGCGCTCGATCGTCATCGCGCCGGCGGCCGAGACCGACGGCACGTTGAACGAGAACGCGTTCGGCCCGCCGATGTGCGGCTTGCCCAGCCGGCTGAAGAGGATGCGCAGCATGGCGTTGGCGTCGGTGGCGGTGCCGACGGTGGAGCGGGTGTCGGCCCCCATCCGGGCCTGGTCCACGATGATCGCGGTGGTCAGCCCGTCGAGCACGTCGACCTCGGGCCGGGCCAGCGTCGGCATGAAGCCCTGCACGAAGGCGCTGTACGTCTCGTTGATCATCCGCTGCGACTCGGCCGCGATGGTGCTGAACACCAGGGAGCTCTTGCCGGAGCCGGAGACGCCGGTGAAGACCGTCAGACGCCGCTTGGGGATCTCGACGCTGACGTCCTTGAGGTTGTTCTCGCGGGCGCCGTGCACGCGGATCAGGTCGTGGCTGTCGGCGGCGTGCCT
The DNA here is from genome assembly GCF_039532525.1 of Dactylosporangium salmoneum. Lineage (NCBI taxonomy): Bacteria > Bacillati > Actinomycetota > Actinomycetes > Micromonosporales > Micromonosporaceae > Dactylosporangium > Dactylosporangium salmoneum. The sequence continues at coordinate 29,405 of NZ_BAAARV010000013.1, read as the reverse complement.
CATCTTCGTCCTCCAGTGAATGCCTCGCTCCCGCGCCACACTATCGGCGCGGGAGCGGGCGGCGGTCGCTACTTGTCCTGCAGGAGACCGAGCACATTGCCGTCGCCGTCGGTCACGGTGGCGACCCGGCGGCCGTGGCCGACCTCCTTCGGGGCCTCCTTGACCGCGCCGCCGGCCTCGGTGACCTGGGCGATCTTGCCCTCGATGTCGGTGACGTGCCAGTAGGCGACCGGCCCGCCCTGGCCGCCGGGCACGAGGCCGATGTGCTGGCCGGCGACGTCGTAGCCGACGTAGTACTCGCTGTCGGCCGTCGGCTCGACGCCGAGCAGGGCGGTGTACACGGCCTTGGCCTTGGTCAGGTCGGAGACGGGGTGCAGGATGGTCTTGGCGCCCAGGACGTCGGACATAACTACTCCTCATGTTGGTGTCACGCTCGGTGACGTCCACGCTAGTTGCGCCCGGGCGGGCGCGCTTCTCGAATCCTGCGCGGAGTACGCTGAGTCCCCGATGACCACCGTTCAGCGCGGCTGGCCGGGCCTCGTGCGCCGGCTCATCGACCGCACCGAGCTGCAGTTGCTCGACGTGCTCGACGGGCTGCCGCCGGCCTGGCTGGACGAGCCGGTCGAGCCCGGCACCAACACCATCGGGTGGCTGCTGTGGCACCTCACGCGCAGTCACGACCGCAACGTGAGCGAGCTGCACGGGCGCCCGCAGCTGTGGGTGGATGCCGGCTGGCACGCGAAGTGGGGGATGGCCGCCGACCCGGACGAGACCGGCTACCGGCACGGCCCTTCGCAGCTGGCCGCGTTCCGCTCGCCCGGCATCGACGCCGTCGCCGGCTATCACCACGCGGTCGTCGCGATGATCCGGGGGTACCTCGACCAGAGCCCCGCCGACGACCTCTCCCGGCCGGCGTTCAGCCCGACCCTCGCCGACACGGTCACCGTCGAGGAACGCCTGGTGGGGGTCATCATGGAGGGCCTGCAGCACGTGGGCCAGGCGGCGCTGCTGAAGGGCATGTTGGAGCGGCGCCCCGCTTAGCCCAGCTCAGTCGCGGCGGGGGGCGACCGGGGCGCTCAGGCCGACCGTGAACAGGCGCTGGTCGACCTCGTTCAGGGCCAGGCGCAGGGCGCCCAGGGCGACGCTGTCGGCGCCCAGCGTCGAGGCGCGCACGTCCGGCACGCGCAGGCAGAGCTTCTGCAGCTCGCGGCGCAGCGGGTCCAGGACCAGGTCGGCGGAGCGGGAGAAGCCGCCGCCGAAGACCACCATCTGCGGGTCCAGGGCGAGGACCAGCGCGGCGGTCCCGACGGCCAGGTCCTTGACGTAGCGCAGGACCGCCGTGCGGGCGTCGCGGTTGCCGTCGCGGGCGGCGTTGAAGACCCAGGCGGCGGCGTCGTCCGGGTTGACCGTAGCGGGGACGCCGGGGCAGTGCTCCAGGTGCGACGGGGCGGCCAGCCAGCGCACGGCCTTCAGGGCGCCGATCTCGCCCGCCGCGCCGCCGTAGCCGCGCCGCAGGATGCCGTCGATGATGAGGCCGGCGCCGGTGCGCATGCCGGCCAGCAGGAAGACGATGTCGTTGGCGTCGCGGGCCGTGCCCTGCCAGCGCTCGGCCAGGGCGGCCAGCTTGCAGTCGTTCTCGACCACGACGGGACAGGTGAAGCGGTCGCTCAGGTGGGCGGCCACGTCGACGGTCTGCCAGCCGGGCAGCGGAGTGAACAGCGTGGTCTTGCCGGAGGCGTCGACCGGGCCGGTGACGCCGACCGTGACCGCCCAGATGTCCTCGGCGGTCTTGCCGGATGCCCGCAGGCAGCTGGCCAGGACCTGGTCCAGGGCGGCCAGGCGCTCGGCGGGATCGGCGTCGGGAGCCACGGCGCGGCGGGCCGTGTGCTCGACGTTGCCGTCGAGGTCGGCGAGCAGCGCGAGGATCTTGTGGCCGCCGACGTCGACGCCGATGACGTAGCCGGCCGTGGCGCGGAAGCGGTAGCGCCTGGCCGGGCGGCCCACGACGCTGCTGGCGCCGGGCTCGACGATCGTGGCCCAGCCGCCGGTGACCAGGCCCTGGGCGATGACGTCGACCGCGGGGCGGGACAGGCCGGTGAGCTTGGCGAGCTCGGTGACGGTGGCCGGGGGCTGGTCCCGCAGCGCCCGGACCACCGTCAGCGAGTTGAGCTCGCGCAGCCGCGACAGGTCGGTTCCGGTGATGACCCGATCCGTCACGGTCCCGCCCTCATACGTCGGCCAATATTGCTACGGAGTTTACAAAATACTACTGGAACGTGATGCTGTCGATGGTGATCGTGCTCGCGCCCCCGTACCAGAAGCCCAGGGCGAGCTGGGACGGGCTGGCCCGGTTGATGCCGTTGGCCACCATCGGGATTTTGATGTCCTGGTAGGCGGTGGTGATGGCCGGGTGGCCGCCGCCGTCCAGGGTGTAGTCGCCGAAGACCTTCGTCGCGCCGCCGAGCGAGAGGCTGAAGTGGGCCTGCTCGCCGCCGGAGGCGCCCTTGACCCGGACGACCAGGTAGGTATAGGCGGAGACGTCCTGGCCGACGTCGCTGCCGAACCAGCCGCAGTTGTTGTACTGCAGCGCGAGCGCCCCGCCGGAGACGACGCCGTTGCCGCCGCCGTTGAGGAAGCAGTTGCCGCCGGTCCACTTGTGCAGGTCGTTCTGGGCCGCCGACGGGTAGGCCGGCGTGCCGTCGAAGTCGTCGAGCACGAGGCCGACCGGCGGCGGGGTCGCCGTGGAGGCGGTCAGCGGGGCCGAGGCGGGCGAGAGGTTCCCCGCCGCGTCGCGGGCCTTGACCGTGTACGTGTACGCGGTGCCGGCGCTCAGGCCGGTGTCCGTGTACGTCGTGCCGGTCGGGGTGCCGACCTGGGTGCCGCCCCGGTAGACCAGGTAGCCCGTGACGCCGACGTTGTCCGTGGACGCGTTCCAGGACAGCGAGATCGACGTCGTCGTGGCGCCCGTCGCCGCGAGGCCCGCCGGGGCCGACGGGGGCGTGCAGTCGGTGCAGCCGACGCCGACGGTGACGGCGTTGCTCGGCGGCGACTCGTTGCCCGCCGCGTCGCGGGCGGTCACGGTGTACGTGAGCGAGCCCGCCGGCACGCCCGTGTCCGTGTACGTCGTGCCGGTGACCGTCGCCACCGCCGTACCGTCGCGGAACACCCGGTAGCCGGTGACGCCGACGTTGTCCGTCGCGCCGGACCACGACAGCGTGGCCGTGGTGCCGGTGCCGCCGGTGGCGGTCAGCGTCGGGGCCGTCGGCGCCACGCAGTCCGCCGTGCAGGAGCCGACCGTGACGCCGCTTGCCAGCACGTTGTAGCCCTTGGCCGCGTCCCAGGTGCCGGTGTCGGCCAGCCGGACGGAGTAGGCCGGGTTGCCGCGCAGGCCGGTCGCCTGGTCGGGCAGCCACAGGGCGAGCTTGTACTGGCCGCTCACCATCGACGGGAGGGTGACGGTCTGCGCCGGGATCGTCACCGCGCCCGGCTTCCAGGTGCGCGGGTCGACGCCGGGCAGCTGCACGTCGTACCGGTGCGTGCCGTCGTCGAACACGAGGTACACCGGCCGGGGCTTGATGAGGCCGGCGTAGCCGTCGTTGTTCAGGTGGGCCGAGAAGGTGAAGGACGCGCCGGCGGTGGCCGGCGTGCTGTAGGTGGCGTCGACCAGGCGGAGCCGGTAGCCGAGCTTGCGCTTGATCCGGGTGAACAGGGTCTCGGCGGGGTCGTTGCCCGACGCGGCCATGTTCGCGCTCTTCCACAGGTCGGTGTTGACCGCCGCGTAGTCCTCGTTGATCTCGGTCCAGTGCTGGTGGGACAGCTCGTACTGGGCGTTGACCCCGGCGGCGTCGTTGCCACCGGAGGCGTTGCAGGTCTCCCCGCCGACGATCTTGTTGCCGGCGGTCGAGGTGGCCATGTCGTACACCCACTGCTTCTTGGCGGCGACGTCGAACCAGCCGAGCCAGGAGTTCTGGTCGTAGGTGCCCATGTCGGCCGAGTCGGCCAGGAAGCAGTCGTCGTGGAAGCCGAGGCGGTCGAACTCCGCTGTGGTGAGCAGGCAGTTGTTCGGCAGCGTGCACCCCGCCGGCGGCGCGGTGCGCTGCGCGAACTCGTAGTTGAAGATGGGGTAGCGGATGGCGACCGGGATGGTCGCCGGGGTGCTGGACAGCAGCTTCTTCACGAGCTGGTACCGCACGGGCGCCTGACTCTCCTCGGAGGCGGCCGTGTAGGGGCTCTCGTGCCACTCGCCCCAGGCCCCGAAGAACCCGGCCTCGAGGTGCATGATGACGTCGGCGTTGGCGGCCAGCACCGGTGCGAGCTGGTCGATGTGCCGCTCCATCTGCGGCTCGGTGACCGCGGAGTAGCCGTCCCAGACGTAGGCGACCCGCAGGACGATCTTCAGCCCCTGGGCCCGGATCGCGGCCAGCCCGCCGTTCAGGTTGGTCAGCAGCGCCGGCGGCAGGTCCGTCGTCTGGTACTTGTCGAGGTGGACGTAGGAGTGGATGAGCGTGTCGCCGTCCGCCCTCGCCCGGGAGAACGTCCGGTCGAGCATGTCCGGGTTGAAGCCCGGGATGGTGTTGCTGGCGTAGTCGTTGACGGACGGGTCGTTGATGATCTCGTACCGGTTGTGGAAGCCCCGCTCCGGGTTGGTGAAGACGGTGGCGTAGTCGCCGGTGAAGGCGACGGTGGCGGTGGTGGCGGCCGCGGCCGGAAGGGCCGGGGCGAGCAGGGGGAGGGCCAGGACGGCCGCCGCCACGGCGGCCGCCCGGACCCGAAGGGTGCGCTGCATCAGTTGGCGAAGGAGAAGCTGTCGATGGTGATGGTGCTGTTGCCGCCGTACCAGAAGCCCATCGCGAGCTGCGCGGGGCTGGTGCGGCTGATGCCGTTGGCGGTCATCGGGATCTTGATGTCCTGGTAGGCGGTGGTGATGGCCGGGTGGCCGCCGCCGTCCAGGGTGTAGTCGCCGAAGACCTTGGTGACGCCGCCGAGGCTCAGGTTGAACTGCGTCTGCTCCCCGCCGGCCGCGCCCTTGACGCGCACGACGAGGTACTTGTACGCCGACACGTCCTGGTTGACGTCGCTGCCGAACCAGCCGCAGTTGTTGTACTGCAGGGCGAGCGCCCCGCCGGAGACGACGCCGTTGCCGCCGCCGTTGAGGAAGCAGTTGCCGCCGGTCCACTTGTGCAGGTCGTTCTGGGCCGCGGACGGGTAGGCCGGGTTCCCGTCGAAGTCGTCGAGGACCAGGCCGGGCGGCGGCGGGGGCGTGCTGGACGTGCTGGCGGTCAGGGGCGAGGACGCCGGGGAGAGGTTGCCCGCCGCGTCATGGGCCTTCACGGTGTACGTGTACGAGCCCGCCGACAGCCCGGTGTCCGTGAAGGACGTGCCGGTGGGGGTGCCCACCTGCGTGCCGTTGCGGAACACGTTGTAGCCGGTCACGCCCACGTCGTCGGTGGCGGCGTTCCACGACAGCGAGATCGTCGACGTCGTCGAACCGGTCGTCGCGAGGCCGGTCGGCGCCGTCGGCGGCGTGGTGTCGGTGCCGCCGCCGGTCCCGACCCCGATGGAGCCGAGCCCGAGCCAGCCGTCGGCGTTCTGCGTGGCGTTGCCGAAGCGCAGCTGCTTCGCGGCCGGGCTGAGCGCCTCGAGGGGGTTCTTGACCTTCATGACGAGCTGGTAGGAGCCCGACGCCACGCCGGTGAGGCTCACGCTGGACTGGAAGTACTGCGGGTACCCGTAGTCCCGGTACGTCGGGTCGGCCCCGACGTTCCAGTCCGGGAACGCGCGGATCTTCAGCGGCATGACGGTGCGCAGGTCCCAGGGGGTGTCCCAGGTCTTCACCACGGTGCCGGCCGAGTTCTTCAGCCCGAGCGAGACCGTCCACGGGTAGTAGAACGGGGCGACGCCGTTGTTGGCGATGGTCACGCCGACGGTGGCGCTGCTGCCGGTGACGGAGTTCTGGTAGTACGCGTGGGTGGCGCTGAGGTCGTAGCCCATGAGCCGCACGGCCGCGGCCACGTTCGGGTCGGTCGACGAGTAGCTCTGGCTGGTCTGGTTGATCTTCCAGGTGGTGTGCTCGAGCTCGATGCAGGCCTTCATGTTGTCGACCTGGCCGGAGCCGCCGGGCCACGAGGTGAACGCGGAGCTCTGGATCTCCGGCCGCACCTCGCCGCCCATCGAGTCGGTGACCCACTTGTTCTCCACGCCCATGTTCAGGGCGCGCTGCAGCTGGGCGTAGCTCGCGCCGCCCATGGACTGCGGCAGGGTGACGCCGGCCAGCGGCGAGCCCTCCTTGTAGCAGAACGAGTCGTCGTGGTAGCCGATGTCGCGGGCGTTGGCGGCGCCGCCGGCCGAGTCCGGGTAGCGGATCTCGAGCTTGGTGGTGTTGAACGCGGCGTCGAAGGCGGCCACGATCTGCGCCGCGTGGGCGTCGGTGGGCATGAGGTTCGGGTAGCCGTCGGCCGTGTCCGTGTCGAACGGCCAGGTGTGCCACTCGCCCCACAGCCCGACGAGGCCGAGGTTGATGAAGCCGATGCGCGGGTCGCCGTCGTAGCGGGCGCCGAAGGCGGCGATGAAGTTCTGCAGGGCGGTGAGCAGGTAGGGGCTGTCGTAGTCGGGCGAGACGGTGCCCCAGTAGGTGTTGTTGCGGTAGGTGACGTGGCCGTCGAAGCAGTGCGGGATGGCGTTGCCCGGGTGGCTGCCGGTGCCGCCCGGGTACTCCATGTAGAACCGGATGGCGGCCTGGTTGCCGTACGAGGCGATCTCGTTGAGCGCACTGTCCACGATGGACCAGTTGTAGGAGTTGCAGTCCGTCGCGCTGGTCATGACCTCGGACAGGCCGAAGTAGCTCCACGCCAGCGAACGCGGGTAGCCGGAGTTCTGGTTGTCGCCCGGGAAGTAGAAGCGGGCGAAGCCCTTGAGCGGGTTGTCCAGCGGGCTCGGGGCGGCGGCCAGCGGGTGGTCGGTCAGGGACGGGCTCGGCGTCCCCGGCGCGGCCGGGCGGGCGGGCGGCCCGGCCGGCACCGGCGCGAAGGCGGCGGCGTTGTGCGGTGCGAACACGAGCACGGCACTGGCGGCGGCCGTGCAGAGCGCGACGGCGCGGGCTAGGCGCCGTCGCAGGGGTGTGCGCATGGATGAACCTCCGGGTTCAAGGGGTGGCGGAGTCTCCCCGATCGCGGAATCGATACGAGGAGGTGTTGACAAACTTTCCATGAGCTTCATCATTATTAGCGGCCGCCCACCCCTCGCCGCAAGACACAAAACTCGAAGATCTTCGATCGATGAAACGAGGTCGGATCGTGACGATGCGTAACGCCGTTGCGGTGTCCGCCATGTCGGTGCCGGATCCGCCCGACGGGGCGGACGCGCCGCCGCGCCGCCGTGCCCGGGACGACCGGCGGGTCGCCTGGCTGTTCCTGGCGCCGGTGCTCATCGGATTCGCGGTGTTCTACCTGTACCCGACCGTCCGCGGGGTCTGGTACTCGTTCACCGACTACAGCCTGCTCAACACCCCGAAGTTCGTCGGCGCCGACAACTACTCGCACCTGTTCGGCGACGAGCAGTTCTTCAACGCGCTGAAGGTGACCGCCTACTACGTGGTCATCAACATCGGCTCGCAGACGCTGCTCGCGCTCGTGCTGGCCGCGCTCATGCACCGGCTGACCCGCAGCGTCGTCGTGCGGGCCACGATGCTGCTGCCCTGGCTGGTGCCGAACGTGACCGTCGCGCTGGTGTGGCGGTGGCTGCTCGACGCCGACCTCGGCTTCGTCAACCACCTGCTGATGGGCCTGGGGTTCTCGAAGACGGCGTTCCTGAACTCCCCGACCTGGGCGCTGCCGTCGGTCGGGCTCATGAACACGTGGGCGTACACCGGATACACCGCCCTGCTGCTCTACGCGGGCATGCTGCAGATCCCGGGGCACCTCTACGAGAGCGCGGCGCTGGACGGCGCGGGGGAGTGGCGGATGTTCCGGCGGATCACGCTGCCGCTGCTGCGCCCGATCCTGGCCCTGGTGCTCGTGGTGTCGCTGATCGGCTCGTTCCAGATCTTCGACACCGTGGCCGTCACGACCAAGGGCGACCCGGCCGGCGCGACCCGGGTCATCTACTTCTACATCTACGAGCAGGCGTTCCGGTACTTCCACATGGGCTACGCCTCGGCGGCCGCGATGGTGCTCGTGGTCATCCTCGGCGCGCTGACCGCCGTGCAGATGTGGCTGCTTCGCGCCTCCCGATCCGACCTGACCTGAGAGGGCCGCGATGACCCGCCGCTTCCGCCCGGGCCGGCTGCTGGCCTGGACCGTCCTGATCGCGTTCCTGGTGCTCACGATCGCGCCGTTCTACTGGATGGTGCGCACCGCGCTCACCCCCGACGCCGACATCTACGCCGACGCCGGCGCCCTGGTGCCGTCCCATCCCACGATGATCAACTTCTGGCGGGTCCTCGGGCTCGTCGACGCCGACACCGCGCGCAAGGCCGGGGGCTCCGGGGCGCAGATCGACTTCCTGCGGTACACCCTGAACTCCATCGTCTACTGCGCGCTCATCGCGACCGTGCAGACCTTCTGCTGCGCCCTGGCCGGCTACGCCTTCGCCCGGCTGCGCTTCCCCGGCCGGGACCTGCTCTTCGGCGTGCTCATCGCGGCGCTGATGGTCCCGCCCATCTTCACGCTGCTGCCCAACTTCACCCTGGTGAAGAGCCTCGGGCTCATCGACAACTTCCTCGGCATGGTCGCGCCGACCCTGCTGATGACCCCGTTCGCGGTGTTCTTCCTGCGCCAGTTCTTCCTGTCCATCCCGCACGAGGTGGAGGAGGCGGCGACGATCGACGGCGCCGGGCGCTGGGGCATCTTCTGGCGGGTCGTCATGCCGATGAGCCGCGGGCCGCTCATCACGATCGCGCTCACCACCTCGGTGTGGGCGTGGAAGGACTTCCTGTGGCCGCTGCTCGTCGGCCGCGGGGAGCAGACCCGGGTGCTCACCGTGGCGCTCGGGGTGTTTCTCCAGCAGTCCCCGAACACCCAGCCGGACTGGACCGGACTCATGGCCGCCTCCACGCTGTCCGTCCTGCCCGTCCTCGCGCTGCTCATCTTCCTGGGCAAGCGGCTGGTGCAATCCCTCAATTTCACCGGCATCAAGTAGACCCTGAAGGGACACCCCCGTGTTGAGAACATCCCGCACGGCGGCGGTGCTGACCGCCGCGGCGCTCGCCCTACCGCTGGCCGCCTGCTCGGGCACCGACGACGCCGCCGGCGGCGGCAAGGTCACTCTCAACTACTGGCTGTGGGACGACAAGCAGCAGCCCGCCTACCAGGCCTGCGCCGACGAGTTCAGCAAGGCCAACCCGAACATCACGGTCAAGATCTCGCAGACGGCGTGGGCGCAGTACTGGCAGAACCTCACCACCCAGCTCGCCAGCGGCTCGGCCCCTGACGTCTGGACCGACCACGCCTCGTACTACCCGCAGTTCGTCGCCAGCAACCAGATCCTGGACATCCAGCCGTACGCCGACAAGGACAAGGTCGACCTGAGCCAGTACCAGGGGGGCCTGGCCGACCTGTTCGTCAAGGACGGCAAGCGCTACGGGCTGCCGAAGGACTGGGACACGATGGCCCTGGTCTACAACACCAAGTACGTCACCGACGCCACCGGCCTGGACAAGCTCACCTGGAACCCGGCCGACGGCGGCACCTTCGAGCAGGCCATCGCCAAGGCCACCGTCGACGCCAACGGCAAGAACGGCCTGGACCCGGCCTTCGACAAGGCCCACGTGAAGGTCTACGGCTTCCTGCCGGAGTGGGCCGACGGCGCGCAGGGCCAGAACGGCTGGGGCGACCTGGCCGTCTCCAACGGCTTCACGTTCACCGACAAGAACCCGTGGGGCACCCACTACAACTACGACGACCCGAAGCTCGCCGCGACCATCACCTGGTTCAAGCACATCATGGACGCGGGCTACGCCCCGAAGTTCGACAAGCAGTCCACCCTCAGCCGCGACGCCGTGATGGACGCGGGCCAGGGGGCGTACACCATCGTCGGCTCCTGGACGATCAACTCCTACCTCGGTGACGGGGCGAAGCAGAAGTACGCCTTCGCGCCGCTGCCGCAGGGCCCGAACGGGCGCAAGACGCCGATCAACGGCCTCTCGGACGCGATCTACGCCGGCACCAAGCACCCGAACGAGGCCTGGGCCTGGGTGAAGTTCCTCGGCTCGTCCGCCTGCCAGGACATCGTGGGCGAGAAGGCGGTCGTCTTCCCGGCCATCAAGTCGGCCAGCGAGAAGGCCCTCGCCGCGCACAAGGCGGCCGGCCGCGACGTGCACGTCTTCACCGACGAGGCCTCGGCCTCCGGCGGCACGTTCTTCCTGCCGGTCACCGACCACGGCAACGAGATCTCCCAGATCGTCCAGGACGCCCTGCAGGGCGCGATCCTCGGCCAGTCCTCCCCGGCCGACGCCCTGAAGAAGGCCAACGACCAGGTCAACGCGCTGTTCAAGTAGCCGCCCCGGCGGCACTTCGCGGCCTCGTCACCGTCGCGGCCTCGTCACCGTCGCGGCCTCGTCACCGTCGTGACCTCGTCACCGTCGTGACCTCGTCACCGTAGTGACCTCGTCGACGTCGCGACTTCGTCACCTCGCAACTTCGTAAGGAGAACCATGGCACAGGTCGTCGAGCTCGGCGGACGCCGCTTCGCTCTCCAGCACTCCGGCGACGGCACGCCGCGCCCCGCACCGGGCGGCATGCTGCTGCCCCCGGGCCGGGTCGCGCTCCTGCACGGGCTCGGCGACGCCTCCTTCTACCGGCACGGGCAGAACTCGTGGAGCCCCTGCGGCTGGCGCCGGCTCAGCGAGCCGCCGCTGCGCATCCCCAACCCGACCCGGCTCGTCACCGCGGACGACCCCGCGTTCGACGACCCGGGCCGCCACCACGGCTCGGCCGTGGCCGCGCTGCAGGCCCCCGACGGCGCCACCCTTCTCCTCGGCGCGCTGGGCCTGGACACGGCCCGGCTCACCGCCGACCGCGACACCCTCACCGGCTGGTACGCCACCGGCGGGGCCGACTGGTTCCTCGCCTACGGTGCCGAGGAGGAGGTGTTCCGGGCCTACGCCGACGAGCTCGCCGCCCGCTTCGGCACCGGCCGCCGCCGGGCCGGCAACGTCTGGTGCAGCTGGTACGCGTACTACGAGAACGTCGCCGAGGCCCAGCTGACCAAGGACGTCGCCGACCTGACCGGCCTGCCCTTCGACGTCGTGCAGATCGACGACGGCTGGGAGGAGCGGGTCGGCGACTGGCAGCCCAACGCCAAGTTCCCCAGTGGCATGCGGGCCATCGCGGACCGCATCGCCGACGCCGGCTTCACCCCCGGCCTGTGGCTGGCCCCGTTCATCGCGCTGCCCGACTCGCGGCTGGCCACGCAGCACCCGGAGCTGCTGCTGCGCGACCCGGCCGGCAACCTCGTGGTGGCCGGCTACAACTGGGGCGGCCCGTACTACGCCCTCGACATGGCCCGCGAGGACGCCCGCGCACACGTCGCCGAGATGGTGCGCACGGTCGTGCACGAGTGGGGCTTCGGCTACCTCAAGCTCGACTTCATCAACGCCGCCGCCGCGTACCTGCCCGGCCGCGACCGCGAGCGCATCTACCGGGAGGCGCTGGAGGTCATCCGCCTTGCGGCCGGGGAAGAGGTGTACCTCCTGGGCTCGGGCGCCATCCTGCTGCCCTCGCTCGGCCTGCTCGACGGCCTGCGCAGCGGCCCGGACGTGGCGCCCATGTGGGACAACTACGCCTCCGTGGACCCGTCGGACGCCACCGCCCGCAACGCGGTCGTCAACAGCGTCCACCGCCTCTGGCAGTCCCCGCTGGTCGAGGTCGACCCGGACGTCATCTACTTCCGCAGCAAGCTCAACCTGCTCACCCCGCAGCAGCTGCAGTGGCTGCGCGACCTGGCCGACGTGTGCGGCTTCCGGGCCGTCTCCGACCCGCCGAGCTGGCTGACCCCGGCCGAGCTCGAGCAGCTGCGCGACTACCTGGAGGCCAAGCCGGCCGTGCGCCGGCTGGGCCGCTACCGGTTCGCGGTCGACGGCCGGGAGGTCGACTTCGGCCCCGCGGTCGCCGCCGACACCGGGGAACAGCTGTATCCGATCTCTTGACGGTGGGAGCACCATGGAGACACCCATGCTGCCGGCCGTGCGGCAGCAGCGCATCATCGAGCTGCTGGCCCGGCGGGAGTTCGTCACCCTCACCGAGGTGCAGGCCGAGACCGGCGCCTCGATGGCCACGACGCACCGCGACCTGGCCCGGCTGGCCACGAAGGGCGCCCTGGCCCGGGTCCGCGGCGGCGCCACCCGCCCGGCCGGGCCGCCGGCGGAGGCTCGGCTGCTGGCCGCGTACCTGGTCCGGGTCCGCAACGCCCTGGAGCGCCACGACCTCGGCGCCGTGGAGAACGGGCTGCACCAGGCTCTGAGCGCGTGCGAGCGGCTGCGGAGTGCTAGCCGTCGCTCCGCTCCAGGTGGGGGGCTCCGCCCACCCACACCTCCTGGCACACGTGCTCGCCCTTGAGGGTGAGCCGGCTGGCCCGTCGTGGCCGGGCTCGGGAGTCGGTGCTGCTCAGAGCAGCCGCTCGGCGATCGCGTCGACGACGGCGGGGTCCTCGGTGAAGACGGGGTCGCCAGGGCGCGGGTCGTGGAAGACGAGGTCGGTGAAGCCGAGCCCGGCGTACCGGCCGGCGAAGTCCTCGAACGCGTCGGCGCTGGCCAGGGGGCGCTCGTCGGTGTTGCCGATGAGGAAGTACCGCCGCAGGCTCCCCGGGTCCCGGCCGAGCGCGGCGCACCGCTCGTCCAGCCGCTCCGCCTGCCGGCGCACGGCCGCCTCCGTCGCCGCGGCCGACTGGTCCTCGGCGCCCGGGTCGCCGTAGGTGATCCAGGCGTCGCCGAGCCGGGCGGTCAGGTCCAGCGCCCTCGGCCCGGCCGCCGCGATCGCCAGCGGCAGGCGGGGACGCTGGACGCTGCCGGGGATCATGCGGGCCTCCTCGGCGGCGTAGAACCGGCCGCGGTGGCTGAAGGACGGCGCGCCGAGCAGCCCGTCGAGCATCTCGACGAACTCGGCGAACCGGTCGGCCCGCTCCCGCGGCGAGGGCGGCTCGCCGCCGAGGACGGTGGCGTCGAAGCCGGTGCCGCCGGCCCCGACGCCGAGGATCAGCCGGCCCGCGCTCACGTGGTCGAGCGTCATCGCCTCCTTGGCCAGCGTGACCGGGTGGCGGAAGTTGGGGGAGGTGACCATCGTGCCCAGCCCGACCCGCTCGGTGACCCCGGCCAGCCCGGTGAGCCAGGGGATCGCGGCGTGCCAGGGCTGGTCGCGGTACCGCCGCCAGGAGAGGTGATCGTAGGTCCACAGGTGGTGGAAGCCGAGCGCCTCGAGGTGCCGCGCCCGCCGCACCGACTGGGCCCACGGGTCGGCCGGAAGCAGCAGGACACCGATGCGCACCGCGCGATCCTACGTGCGTCCGGCCGGACGCCGTTCACGTGACGCGCCGCAAACCCTGCTGCGCGCTGTGTGTCAGAGCAGATCGAACGATTCCCAGGTGGAGATGGCGGTCTTGGTGGCGGTCAGCGGGTTGAGGCCGAAGTTGTCGGCGCAGACGTACCGGCCGCTGGCGGCGGCGCGCAGGGAGACGCTGCCGTCGGCGTTGGTGATGAGGTCGAACGTCTCGGCGGTGCCGACGGCGGTGCCCGAGGCGATCAGCGGCAGGCCGGCGCCGGACGGCACGGTCACGTAGCGGTTGTTGGCGTGGGAGCGCAGCGCGACGCGCCCGCCGCCCAGGTCGATGCGGTCGAACTGCTCCCACGTCGAGGCGGCCGGCCGGTCGGCGACGACACCATGATGCCGGCGGCGTCGCAGCGGTCGTAGAGCTCCTCGCGGGTCACCGAGCCCAGCCACGCCCGGATCATGTTGAAGCCGATGTCCTTGTGCAGCGCGACGGCGGCCGGCAGCCGGTCCGGCATCGCCCGGCGCAGCAGCTCGTCCCAGCCCCACGCGCCGCCGCGGCAGAACACCGGCACGTTGTTGACGACGATCCGCAGCGGGGTGGCGCCGTTGCTGACCGCGGCCGCCTGGCGGAAGGTGGTGCCGTCGCCGGAGACCAGGACGCGCAGCTCGGAGGCGAACGCGGTCTCCCACACGATGGTCACGCCGTCGAAGGTGGCGCCGGCGCCGAGGTCGACCTGGATCCACTGGTTGTCGCTGTAGCTCGACGACCAGCGGGTGGACGGGTCGCCGTCGACGGCCATCTGCGGGCCGTGGTCGGCGCCGTCGGTGGAGGAGGCGGTGGCCGGGCGGCCCCGGGCCACGTCGGTGCCGGGGCGGGCGCTGTGCCGGGGACCGTCGCGGGCAGCCACGCCGACGTGTCGACGCCGGTGCGGGCCAGCGTGGCGCCGGTGGCCGAGCCGACCCGGGCGTCGTAGGTGAGCGCCCAGCCGGACTCCAGCGGCACGGTCCCGTCGGCCGCGACCGTGAGCGCCGGCGGCGGGGTGGTGTGCACGCCGAAGTCGGTCCAGCCGGTCACCGCGGGGTGGCTCGGGGCGGTGCCGTACACCTGGATGCCGTTGATCCCGAGCGGGTTGTGGTTGGCCCGGTCGCTCGCGGTCAGCCGCACGTAGCGCCCGGTCGCCGGGGTGCTCAGCGTGATGGTGGCGACCCCGCCGGTGCCGGCCGTCGTGCGGTACACCTGGGTGTAGTTCGTGCCGTCGGCGGAGACCGAGACGTCGTAGGTGGTCGGGTAGGCCGACAGGATCTCGAACCCGGTCGTGCCGGCCCGCGGGTTCACGTCGCTGGCCCCGCCGGAGGTGAACTCGGGGTCGCCCGGCCTGGCCTCGAACGTGATGACGAGCGCCTCGATGCCGCACGGGGCCTGCAGGTCGACCTCGATCCACTGTGGATCGGTGGCGGCCCCGGCGCGCCAGCCGGAGCCGCGCACGCCCACCTCGTAGAGCCCGTCGGTGGCGAACGTGGCGGGGGTGGGCGCGTAGGCCGTCGAGGATGCCCTTACCGGCCGGTAGAGGGCGAGATCGGTCCCGCTCGGGGCGGCCCCGGCCGGAGCCGGGACCGCCGCGTCCAGGGCGATGCCCGCGAGCAGGGTGGCGTTCGTGGTGAGGAACGCCCGCCGCGTGATGCTCATGACCGTCCTAAGTTCAGCGCCAGTGCAGGCGCGCGGAGTAGATGACGTTCGAGTCGGTCCAGGTGACCAGCAGGGTGCGGCCGGTCGGGTCGTACTCCGGGTGCGGCGCGATGGCGTAGCGGATCGCGCTGCACTGGTTGTCCGGGCAGGTGGACGCGACGGTGAAGGCCTTCGTCCACGGGCCTTCCAGGTTCGGCGCGGTCATCACCATGATGTCCGTGTAGCCGACGTTGGCCCCGGCCACGAACATCCAGGTGTTGTAGTAGTTGCTCCAGAACGCGTTGGACTGGCCGAGCTCGCGGTTGGCGAACAGCGCCTGGGCCTGGGTCGGGTTGGTCAGGCGCTGGGTCTGCCAGGCCCGGCGGGACTGGTCCCAGTACTCGTAGGCGGTCACGTCCGTCGCGCGGGCGGCGGGGACGCGGGCCAGGAAGACGCTGGACTCCGTCGGGCCGGCCGGGCCGTAACCGTAGACGTAGACCTTGGCGTCGCGCGGGTTGTAGGTGACGCCGACGTCGCCCCAGTGCGGCTCCGTCGCGCCGTTCCACATGACGCCGGTGCCGGCCCGGGTGGCCCGGGCGCCGCTCGCGTCGGCGGTCACCGTGGCCACCCCGGCGCCCACGATGCAGTGGCAGCCGGACCCGCCGCGGTCGTTCTTGAGGAACCATTTCGACGTCATCGACAGCGCCTCCGGGTCGTTCACGGTGGACACGGCCGGCCGCACGATCTCCGGCTACGCCGACCACAAGGGCGGGAAGCTGTACTTCTCGGCCACCGTCGACACCGCCATCGCCGCCTCCGGCGGGGGCGGCACCGGCTGGGTCCGCTTCGCCACCGGCGCCAACCAGCAGGTCACCCTGCGCATCAGCACCTCGTGGATGAGCGTCGCCCAGGCCGCGGCCAACCTGAGCCAGGAGGTCGGCGGCAAGTCGCTGGACACCGTGCGCGACGAGGCCCAGGCCCAGGCCCAGTGGGACACGGTGCTCGGCAAGGTGCGCATCGAGGGCGCGACCGCCGACCAGATGGTCACGTTCAACGGCGAGATGTCGGCCTGGTACGTCTTCTCCGCCATGGGCTTCCACCCGGCCCGGATGGGCAGCACCGACTACACCATCGGCGCGCCGCTGTTCTCGAAGGCCACCATCAGCCTGGAGAACGGGCACACCCTTGTGGTGAACGCGCCCGGCGTGAGCGACACCAACCGCTACATCCAGAGCGCCGCGCTGAACGGCACGGCCTACACGAAGAACTACCTGGCCCACGCCGACCTGCTGGCCGGCGGCACCCTGAGCTTCACGATGGGCGCGAGCCCGTCGTCGTGGGGCACGGGGGCGAACGACGTCCCGCCGTCGATCACCAGCGGCACCGCCGCCCCGGCCCGGCTCACCGACAAGGCCACCGGGGGCACGCTCACGGCCAGCGGCGAGAACGGCCCGGGCGAGGCGCGGGACAAGCTGACCGACGACACGTCGATGACGAAGTGGCTGACGTTCGCCGCGACGGCCACGCTGACGGACCAGCTCGCGTCGGCGGTGACGATCAAGCAGTACACCCTCACCTCGGCCGACGACGTCCCCGGCCGCGACCCGAAGAACTGGACCCTCCAGGCCTCCAACGACGGGGTCACCTGGACCACCATCGACACCCGCACGAACGTCGACTTCGCCGACCGCCGCCAGACGAGGGCCTTCGTGGTCCCCGGCACGGCGTCGTATTCCCGCTACCGCCTCCAGATCACCGCCAACCACGGCGCCGCCGAGACCCAGCTCGCCGAGTGGCAGCTGCTCGGCTGACCCTTCGGCCGTCCCGGGGCCGCGGCACGACCGCGGCCCCGGCGCGGCGTCAGCTGCTGGGCCAGTTTCGGGTCCATCGCTGTCCCGCCCTTCCTGTTCCGGTTCCTGCTCCGGTCACGTGGAGGACCGTCAGGGCCGTCCCGGAAGCGCGTCGGCAATCCGTCGTATCAAGGGCGCTCACCAGCACCGACAGGTGCCGATCAGCCAGGTAGCATGATGCATTGCGGCGCGAGCTGGTGTCCGTTGAGCGGTTCTGTGCACCGAATTGTCGCAGATCGCGGCTGGTGAACATTCACCTATATCTCGCCATGTCCGGAAGTGCCGGTAAATCGCAGGGCAAGACCCTTGATCGATTTGCCCGTTGTCACCCGAAGCGCCGCAACGGCAACGCGTCGTGAGCGGAACGCCACCTTCTGTCCATTGTGGATTCGAATCCGCGCAGCCTGGTGTGCCTCCGCCGGGCCGTGATAGGCCCTATGAGATCCACTTGGCGCCCCCCCAAGGAGCAACAAGCGCCCCCATCTAGCAAGAGGAGAACCGATCGTGCGCACATCTGGGTGGAACCCCAGGCGCTGGCGGGGCAGGACGCTAGCCGCGTTCACTGCCGCCGCCGTCGTGGCGACGAGCGCGGTGACCGCCGCGCCCGCCGCTGCCGATCCCAAGCCCAACCCCGGAAAAGCCCATGAGGTCGACGAGCACGGCAAGCGTGACGTCGACAACCGCCGCGGTGGCAAGGCGCCTTCCGCGAAGCAGAAGGCGGCCGCCGACCGTGTCGGTGCCGCGAAGGTCCGCTGGAACTCCCTCGGCGAGCCCGAGGCCGTCGGCCCGGACAAGGCCCTGGCCACCGGCCTGACCGGCGACCCGGTCGCCGCCGCCCGCAAGTACCTGCTGGACAACCAGGAGCTGTACGAGCTCGACGCCTCGGCCGTCGATGCGATGGAGCCGCTCCTCGTCCAGCCGCTCGGCACCGGCACCGTTGTGCAGCTGCGGCAGCGCTTCGGCAACCTGCCGGCCGGTCACGACGGTCTCGTGTCGATCCTGCTCAACGAGGGCAATGTCGTCCGGGTCACGTCGTCGCTCTCGCGCGACACCACCGCGCCGGAGCCGGCGACGCTGTCGGTCTCCGACGCCGTCACCGCGGCCCTGGCCGACGCCGGGCTCACGGCCGGCCAGATCAGCGCGCCCGACGTGCTGGAGGTCGCCGTGCCCACCCCGGAGGGCGGGCCGCGCGCCGCGTACCAGGTGACGCTGGTATCGAGCGACGCCGACAACCCCACCGCCTACTCGACCTTCGTCGACGCGCGCACCGGCGAGATCCTCATCCGTGAGGACATGGTCGACTTCGACTCCGACAACCCGACCTGGGCCGTCTTCCCGACGACCGCGCCGCAGAAGGTCACCCCGGGCACCGACTCGCGCGTGACCTGGTGCTTCACCCCGGCGATCAACTGCGTCAAGACCGTGAGCGACGCCTCCTCGGGCAAGGCCTGGGACGTCAACCAGCTCACCGGTCAGCCGACGTTCACCTCGTCGGGCAACTCGGCCAACAACCTGGTGTCGTGGGGCGGTGGCGTGGCGGCCTTCCCGGCGGCCACCAAGACGGACCGCAACTACAACTACGCGTTCACCGACCAGTGGCACGAGTCCAAGTGCAACCCGGACGTGTTCACCTCGGCGACGCGCAACGACGCGGACGCGGCGGTGTCGAACCTGTTCGGCATGCACAACGCGATGCACGACTTCAGCTACAACCTCGGCTTCACCGAGGCCACGTGGAACATGCAGGTCGTCAACAACAAGCCGGGCGGCCTGGGCAACGACCCCGAGCAGGGTCGCGCGCAGTCCGGCGCCCTGAGCGGCAGCCGGAACAACGCCAACCAGAGCACCGGCCGCGACGGCGCGACGTCGACCACCAACATGTACCTGTGGCAGCCGGTGGCCGGCTCGGCGTACCCGCCGTGCGTTGACGGCGACTACGACATGACCGTCATCGGTCACGAGTACACCCACGCGATCACCAACCGCATGATCGCCGGCCCGAACAACGGGATCACCGGCACGCAGGGTGGCTCGATGGGCGAGGCGTGGAGCGACCTGGTCGCCGCCGAGTACCTGTACGAGAACGGCCTGCGCGCTCCGGGCGACACCGAGTTCGTCACCGGCGCCTACGTCACGGGCAACGTCCACGAG
The DNA here is from genome assembly GCF_039532525.1 of Dactylosporangium salmoneum. Classification (NCBI taxonomy): domain Bacteria; kingdom Bacillati; phylum Actinomycetota; class Actinomycetes; order Micromonosporales; family Micromonosporaceae; genus Dactylosporangium; species Dactylosporangium salmoneum. Next base: position 10,260 of record NZ_BAAARV010000013.1, on the reverse strand, counting down.
GGCATCCGCGACTACGACGCCAGCAAGAGCCCGCTGAACTACTCGGACTTCGGCTTCGACCTGGTCGGCCCCGAGGTCCACGCCGACGGCGAGATCTGGGTCGCCACGAACCTGCGCGTCCGCAAGGAGTTCGTCAACCGCTACGGCCTGGGCACCCCCGAGCTGCAGCAGAAGTGCGCCGACGGCCTCGTCGACGTGGCGTCCTGCGCCGGCAACCGGCGCTGGATCCAGCTGATGTTCGACTCGTTCGTGCTGCAGGCGGCCAGCGGCGCCACCATGACCAGCATGCGCGACAACATGCTGGCCGCCGACCTGGTCCGCTTCGGCGGGGCCAACCAGGACATCATCTGGAAGGGCTTTGCCGAGTCCGGTCTGGGTGAGGGCGCGACGGGCGCTCCGTCGGACACCGACCCGACGCCGAGCTTCCACTCGCCGTACGCCAACAACGCGACCGTGACCCTGCGGCCGATGGCCGGTTCCGCCGGCGCGAACGTCACGCTGTACGTCGGTGACTACGAGGCGCGGTCGGTCCCGGTGGCCGACACTGACCCGTCGACGCCGCTGCCGGACACGTTCGAGATCCTGCCCAACACCGAGTTCCACTTCGTGGTCAACGGCAAGGGCTGGGGCAGCCAGAAGTTCACCGCCACCTTCAAGCCGGGCAAGCAGGACCTGAAGCTCAAGCTGCCGCAGAACGTGGCATCGGCGGCTCTGGGTGCTGTGGCGACGGGTGACGGCGTCAACCTCGACAAGATCAACGACGAGACCGAGGGCACCAACTGGGCGTCGCAGAACGGCGTGGCCGGCAAGACGGTCACGATCGCCCTGGCCGGTAACAAGCCGGTCAACGTCCAGTCGCTCAACGTCAGCGCCATGCTGCGCCCGGCTCTCAAGGGCGACGTCGACTCCCCGTCGGCGAACCAGAACCGGTTCAGCGCCCTGCGCTCGTTCGCGGTCCTCACCTGCGACGCCACGAAGGCCGACTGCAGCAAGGACTCGAGCTACAAGGAGGCGTACCGCAGCGCCGACGACGCCTTCCCGGGTGGCGCCTGGCGCCCGGTGGCGCCGCAGCTGAACCTGCGCACCTTCAACATCCACCCGACGCTGGCCACGCACGTGCGTGTGGTCGTGCTGTCGAGCCAGTGCACCGGCAACCCGTTCTACGCCGGTGAGCAGGACAACGACCCGCGGGCGAACACGGACTGCGCTACCAACAGCCCGTACCGCAACGAGGTCCGCATCGCTGAGGTGCAGGTCTTCGGCGCCAGCGGCAACATCACGCCGGAGCAGTAGGCAACAAGCAACACCGTTCAGGGCCCCGTCGGCATCGTCCGGCGGGGCCCGCTTGTATGACCAGGCGGTCAGCCGGCCGGGCCGGAGTCCAGCAGGGCCTTCATCGGCGCGTCCGTGGCGTGCAGCAGGTCGGTGAGCTCGGCGACGCGGGCCGTGACGTCGGCCAGGTGGGCGTTGTGGCCGAACGAGCGCGGCCGGGGGATGTCCACGGCGATGATGCGCCGCACCCGGCCCGGCCGCGCGCCGAGCACGGCGACCCGGTCGGCGAGCAGCACGGCCTCCTGGATCGAGTGGGTGACGAAGATCGTCGTCGGCCGCACCTCCATGTGCACCTGCTGCAGCTGCCCGGCGAGCTCCTCCCGGGTCAACGCGTCGAGGGCGGAGAACGGCTCGTCCATGAGCAGCACCCGCGGCCGCTGCACCAGCGCCCGGCACAACGCCACCCGCTGCTGCATGCCGCCGGACAGCTCGTGTGGCAGACGCTTGTGGAAGCCGGCCAGGCCGACCGAGTCCAGCAGGGCGCGGGCCCGCTCCCGCTCGCCGGCGCTCTGCTTGATTCGGTGGGCCTGGCCGTGGATCTCCAGCGGCAGCAGCACGTTGCCGAGCACCGAGCGCCACGGCAGCAGCGCCGGGCGCTGGAACATCAGGGCGACGTCCCGCCTCGGCCTGGCGACCGGGGCGCCGCCGACGCTGACCCGGCCCTCGGTCGGGCGCAGCAGCCCGGCCACGAGCCGCAGCAGCGTGGACTTGCCGCAGCCGGAGCGGCCGATGACCGCCAGGAACTCGCCCTCGGCGACGGTCAGGTCGATCGCCCGCAGCGCCTCGATGTCCCCGGCCCGGGTGCGAAACGTCCGGGACACCCCGGTCAGCTCGATCACGAGACCCTCCCTCGCCTACCCGGAGATCGCCCGCGCCCAGGGCAGCAGCAGCCGCTCCAGGCCCACGACGAGGTAGAACAGCACGATGCTCAGCACCGCCAGCAGCGCGATGGCGGCGAACGCGAGCGGGGTGTCCAGCGAGCTGCCGGACAGCACGATGACCGCGCCGAGCCCGCCGTTCGGGCTGCTGATCTCGGCGACCACGGCGCCGATGACGGCCAGCGAGATGCCGAGCTTGAGCCCCACGAACACCTGCGGCAGCGCCCAGGGCAGGCGCACCTTGAGGTACGCCTGCCACCACGACGCGGTCAGCGACGCGGCCAGCTCGCCGAGGTCGGCCGGGGTGGAGGTCAGCCCGGCGACCGCGGCCACCACGACCGGGAAGAAGGCGATGAGCACGATCATCACGATCTTCGGGGCCGGGCCGTAGCCGAGCCAGACGATCAGCAGCGGCGCGAGCGCGACCTTCGGGATCGAGTTGAGCGCGACGATGAGCGGCAGCGTGGCCCGCTCGACGGCCCGCGACGCGGTGAGCAGCATGGCCAGCAGCAGCCCGGCCGCCACCGCGAGGACGAACCCCAGCGCCGTCTCCCGCAGCGTCGCCCACGTCTCCCGCAGCAGGTACCCGGGCTGCGCGCGGAACGCCGCGACGATGTCCGGGGGAGCGGGCAGGAAGAACGCCCGGATGCCGAAGAGCGCGGTCGCGCCCCACCACAGGCCGACGGCCACGGCGGCACCGGCCAGGGGCAGCACGGGGCCGGTCCAGCGGGGCGCGGCGCGCTCTTCGTCAGGCATGCGGGCGCCGGCCGAGGGTCGAGTAGGTGAAGTGGCCGCGCACGACCAGCCGAGGGTCGCGCACGGCGGCGTACAGGCGCTGGATGTGCTCCTCGGTGAAGCCCGCGGCCACGAAGTCGTCGCGCAGCTGGGCCACGTTGACCGCGATGAGCAGCGCGCCGGGGCTGCCGCCGGGCCACGACTCGGCCTCGATCACCGTCTGCGCCTCCAGCCCGAGCCCGACCATCCGCTCGTGCACGCTCGCGGCCCAGGTCGGGTCGTTGCCCCGGGCCGGGAGCACGGTGTTCACCAGCAGGTCGCGGTAGTGCTCGATGATCCCGGCGGTCTCGGCGTCGGGGGCGGACAGGCACAGGCGGCCGAACTCGGTCGCCCAGTCCTCGATCACGATCGCCCCGCCCGGCGCGAGGGAGGCCGCGAGCCGGGCCAGGACCGCCTCGCGCTGGGGGATGTGCAGCAGGACCAGCCGGGCGTGGATGAGATCCCACGGACCGTCCGGCACCGGCTCGGTCACCAGGTCGTGGCGCAGCACCCGGAAGCCGGCGCCGACCGGCAGGTGCCGCACGTTGAGGTCGGTGGCCAGCACGTCGCCGCCCTGCTCGGCCATCCACCGGGCGACGCTGCCGCCGCCGGCGCCGACCTCGAGGCAGCGCTTCCCGGCCAGGTCACCCACGGCGGCGAGGCGCCGGAAGGTGAGGCCGTCCAGGATGTCCGACAGGTGGCTGTGCCGCCCGACGGACTCCGGGTCGTCGTTGTCGAAGGAGTACCGCGACACGGGATCGATGGCCGCAGTCACGGTCACGCCTTCGGGGTGAGGCCGAAGTCGACGACCGCGTCCGGGGTGAGCCCGGCCGGGATCAGGCCGCCGGCCTGCAGGGTGGCGATCGCCCGGGCGACCCGCTCCTCGTCCATGCTGCCGAGCGTGCCGCCGGAGCCGACGTACGGCGTCATGAGCGTGATCTCGCCGACCGCGGCGGTGACGTCCGCGGCGGGCTGCGCCTTCTTGAGGATCTGGGCGGCCTCGTCCGGGTGCTCGATGGTGTACTTCAGCGCCTTGAGCGAGGCGTCGCGGAACCGGCGGGCGAGGTCCGGGTTCTCCTTGGCGATCCTCGCGGTGGTGATGATGCCGTTGCCGTACAGGTCGCCGAGGTACTTGCTGTAGGGCAGCACGACGGTCTTCTTGCCGCCGGCCGCCTTCTCGATGCCCTTGGTGCCGATCAGGAACGTGCTCAGCGCCTGCACCTGGCCGCCGGCCAGCAGGGCGGGCAGCTGGGGCGGCTGCGCGTTGACCCACTGGATCTTGGCCGGGTCGATGCCGGCCAGCTTGGCGTAGGCCGGGAACAGCAGCTGGTTCACCGAGCCGGTGGCCGCGCCGACCTTCTTGCCCTCGAGGTCCTTGGGCGAGGTGATGCCCGCCCCCTCGAGCGCCACGATGGAGACCAGCGACTGCTGGTGGATCGCGGCGATGGTGCGGAAGTCCTTGTAGTCGCCCTTGCCCGCGAGGATCCAGGCGCCGATCAGGTCCAGGTTGGCGAACTGGGCCTGACCGGCGGCGAGGCCCTTGAGGTTCTCGCCGGTGGCCGCGCCGAGCTGGATGGTGACGTCGAGGCCGGCCTCCTTGAAGTAGCCCTTCTCCTGCGCCACCCAGGCGAACGCGTCGCGGCCGACCGCGCCGAACGCCGTCAGGTACGTGACCTTGTCCGTCTTCGCGGAGTCCCCGCCGGCCGCGGCGGGCTCCGCCGTGGAATCCGAGCAGCCCGCCGCCGCGCCGATCAGCGCCACGGCGAGCACGCCTGCGAGCAGCGCACGATAACGCCTCATCGCCATTCTCCCGTTTCTCATGTCCGGACGTGTGTATTCGGCGGCCGATGTCCGCCGCGATTCGAACGTTCGTGCTATCCGGCAAGCCGCCATCGGCCGGCCCGTGCCTCGAGCATCGTGAGCGCCTGCGGCATGAAACCCGAATGATTGTTGGGGGTAAATCGAATGGGGCCACTCAGGCCGTCGATCTGCGACGTTTCCAGCCGGGCCCGAAGCGTCTCGCCGTCGATCGATCCGGAGCGCGCCACCGCGTTCGCGACGAGCTGCAGGGCGTCGGCGGCGAAGGAGGCGTGGCCGTGGTACGTCCCGTAGTGCGACGTGTAGTCCTGGAACCACTGCCGCCGGGCCGCCTTCGCGGGGGTGGTCGCGATGACGTCGTCGATGGCGAGCGTCTGGATGAAGACGAGCGCCGTGCCGTCGGTGTTCGCCGCTGGGCCGCCGAGGAAGAGGTCCCCGGCCGCGTCGGCGTCGAGGTACACCTGGCCGTGGTAGCCGTCGCCGCGCAGCGCCGCGACCGCGAGCGCGGCCTGCGGCGGGTAGCCCCAGACGACGACCGCGTCCGGGTTGCCGGCCAGCGCCGCGCGGGCCGCGTGGCCGAGGTCGGCGTCGGACGGCGCGTACTGCGCGTGCGCCACCACCTTGGCCCCGATCTTGCCGGCCTCCCTGGTCAGCGCGTCGGTGCCGCCCCGGCCGTAGGCGTCGTCGCTGGACAGGAAGGCGAGCCTGCGCTGCCCGGCCCGGCCCAGCTCGCGGCCGAGCACGACGGCGTTGTCGTCCGCGTTGGGAGCCAGGCGGAAGATGTACCGCCGCTGCGAGACCGGCGCGCTCACCTCCGCGACCGGCGACAGCGCGATGGTCGGCTTGCGGCGGGCGTCGATCCGCTCGGCCGCCCCGATCGTGCACTCGGCGCACGCGCCGGTGACGATCGCGACCACCGACGGGTCCTCGGTGAACGCGGTGATCTGGCTCGACGCGATGGCGGGGTCGCCGCGGTTGTCCTGGAACCTCACCGTGACCCGGCGCCGGCCCAGCAGCCCGCTGGCGTTGATCTGCGCCGCCCGCAGCTCCAGCGCCCGCTGGTAGGCCACCCCGAGGTCGGCCGCGTTCCCGGAAAGCTCCAGGCTCGCCGCCACGACCACGTCGGCGTCGTTACCGGCATTGGCGTCCGTGCATCCCGTCGATGCTGTCAGTGCGACCGCCAGCATCGCCGCAAGATTGCGCCACCGCGGCACGTCGATTCCCCCCGGTCGAAGTTTGCGCCCAACACCTTGCCAACTCGGACCAGGTCGGTCAAGAGGTTCGAATTACGCGATCCGGCCCCCTTGCTGAATCGCATGCCGGGCCGTCCGGTACAGTACCTACGCGAATGGGATGCCTTTACTCAGTGTCGTCGGTAAATGTCCTGGAGATTAAGTTGATCGTCAGGCATCGCTGGGTGCGGTCGGACGCCAGGGGCTTTCGTCGGTAGTCTCGTTCGTGGTGAAATGCCCTGTCCTTCGCCCCGGGCCGCCCGGGGGCGGAGCACCTGCCCGACCGTTGCATCCCGCGCGTCGCATGCGCCGGGACCGTCATAGGCGACCAACCGCGGAGATCCTGTATGCCCGCACCGTTTCGCATCGGCCTGCCCCGGCTGGCCAATGCCCGGATCCGGTCCAAGCTCGGGCTGATCCTGCTGATCCCGATCCTGGCGATCGTGACGCTGGCCGCGTTCCGCCTCGGCGACGCCGGCCGGCGGGCGGGCGACGCCGAGCGGGTCGGCGCCCTGACCCGGCTCTCCGCCGACGTGTCCGCGCTGGCCCAGCAGGTGCACCTGGAGCGGATGGCGGCCGCGGCCCTGCTGTCCTCGACCGCCGCCACGCCGGAGGCCTACAACCGCCAGATCGTGCGCACGGACGGCGCGGTGGCGAACTACACCGGGCGCCGGGACTCCCTCGGTGACGTGCCCGGCGCCGTGCGTGAGCGGCTCGACCGCATCGACGACCAGCTCGACTCGCTCGCCGCGATCCGCAAGGACGTCGCCGGCCGCCCCGGCGTGTCGGTCGCCGAGGTCCTGGTCCGCTACGGCGTCGTCGTCGACGACCTGGTCGCCTACCGCGAGGCCGTCGCCCAGGTGAGCACCGACCCGGCCCTCGCCGACGAGCTGCGCGCGGCCGCCGCCTTCTCCAAGGCCAAGGCGCAGATGTCGCAGCAGGAGGCGATCGCCTACGCGGCGCTGAAGACGGGGCCGATCGACGCACACCAGCTTTCGTCGCTGCTGGCCACCCTCACCGGGCAGCAGGAGGCGTTCGTCGCCTTCTCGCTGTCGGCCAGCGTCCGGCAGCGCCAGATCGTCGAGGCCACCATCGCCGGCGACGCCACTCAGATGGCCGACGACATGACCGGCGCGCTGCAGCGCTCGGTCGGCCAGCCGCCCCCGGTCAGCGCCGACGACGCGGTGGCCGTGTTCGGCGCGGTCAACGACCTCATGCGCTGGACCGAGGAGCGGCTCGACGACGCGCTCGCCGGCGACGCCGCCGCCATCGGCGCGCAGGTGCGCCGCCAGGTGGTCGTGGAGTCGGCCGTCGTGCTGCTCGTGCTGGCCGTGGTGATCGGCCTCGCCCTGATCACCGCCCGCTCGATGATCCGCTCGCTGCGGCAGCTACGCCAGACCGCGCTCACCGTGGCCCAGCAGGACCTGCCGGCGCTGGTGAGCCGGCTGCGCGACGCCGGTGCGCTGCGGGAGGGCTCGCCGCAGGAGATCGCCGGCCAGGTCCGGGCCCCGGCCGGGGCCGCGCAGAGGGACGAGATCGGCGAGGTGGTGCGGGCCTTCGACACCGTCCACCGCGAGGCGGTCCGGGTCGCGGCCGAGCAGGCCGTGCTGCGCAACAGCGTCTCGGCCATGTTCCTCGGCCTGGCCCGGCGCAGCCAGACCCTGGTCGACCGGATGATCGGCCAGCTCGACCGGATCGAGCGCGGCGAGGAGGACCCGAAGCGGCTGGCCCAGCTGTTCGCGCTGGACCACCTCGCCACCCGCATGCGCCGCAACGACGAGAACGTCCTCGTGCTGGCCGGCGCCGACACCGCGCCGCCGCGCCGCCAGGACGCGCCGCTGCTCGACGTCATGCGCGCCGCCCAGTCCGAGATCGAGCTCTACGAGCGCATCGAGTTCGCCCACGTCGACGACGAGGTCCACGTCGCCGCCCGGGCGGTCAACGACGTGGTGCGGCTGCTGGCCGAGCTCATGGACAACGCCACCCGGTTCTCGCCGCCGCACGCCCCGGTGGTGATGGGCGGGCAGCGCCTCGGCGACCGCACGGTGGTGCGCATCGAGGACCGCGGGCTCGGCATCGCCCCCGACGTCCTGGCCGACTTCAACCGCCGGCTGGCCGAACCGGCGCCGGTCGACATCGGCGCGTTCCGGCTGATGGGCATCGCGGTCGTCGGCCGCCTCGCCGCCCGCAACCACATCACCGTGCAGCTGCGCGGCAACGTCGGCGGCGGGACCGTCGCCGAGATCGTGCTGCCCGCCGGGGTGCTCATCCTGCCGCGCGAGGAGCGGCCGGCCGCGCTGCCGCCCCGGCGCCGCCCGGGCGCGGCGCTGATGGAGGCGGCGCCTCCCACCGACCGATGGGCCGATCTCGTGGCGCCCGTCGCGGTGGACGACGACACGACGGAGCTTCCGATCTTCCGCGAGATCGAGGCCACCTGGTTCCACGAGCACGGCCACACCGCGCTGGGCGGGCCGCCGCCCGCGCCCCAGCCGACGGCGCCGCCCATGCCGCCGGCCGAGGAGGTGCCCGACCACTGGCGCACCCGGGCCGACGACGGCTGGCGCGCCGCCGCCGCGGCGCAGCACCCCCCGACCGACGGGAGCACCCGCTCCGGGCTGCCCATCCGCCAGCCGCAGGCCCAGCTCGTGCCCGGCGGCGTGCCCGCCCGACCGGCCAAGCTCAACCGGCCCAGCGCCGAGGAGCTGCGTGGCCTGCTGTCGTCGTACCAGCGGGGTGTCCAGCGTGGACGCCAGGCCGGCACGGCCGCCTCGAACCACGCCCAGGCAACGGAGGAGAATCGCTGATGACGGGGTCCGGCGCATTGGAGAACCTGAGCTGGCTGCTCGACAGCTTCGCCCAGCCGCTCGAGGGGGTCGCGCACGTCATCGCCGTCTCGTCCGACGGCCTGCTGCTGGCCGCCACCGGCGACCTGCCGCCCGAGCGGGCCGAGCAGCTCGCCTCGATCACGGCCGGGCTGGTCAGCCTGACCCACGGCGCGTCCCGGCACTTCGACGGCGGCAAGGTGCAGCAGACGATCGTGCACATGGAGGCGGGCTACCTGATCCTCATGGCGATCAGCGACGGCTCCTCGCTCGTCGTGCTCGCCGCCCGACACTGCGACGTCGGGCACGTCGGCTACGAGATGGCGCTGCTGGTCGAGCGGGTCGGCCAGTCGCTGACCGCGCCCCCGCGCGAGACCGTGGCCCGGTAGCGACCGCGGCGAGGGGCTGAGGGGCGGCGGCGATGGTGCAGGGCGGCGAGGACGACCCGCGCGGCGCGCTCGTGCGCCCGTACGCGATGACCCGCGGCCGGACGGAGCCGACCCACGAGATCGCCATCGAGGCCGTGCTGCTGACCATGCGGCAGGGCGTGGAGGCGAGCCGCTACGCCGGCCGCGACCGGCAGCTCATCGCGAGCTTCTGCAACGACCGCGCGCAGTCGCTGGCCGAGATCGCGGCCCGGCTGAGCGTGCCGCTCGGGGTGGCCCGGGTGCTGGTGGCAGACATGATCACCGAAGGGATCCTGACTCTGCACGAGCCGCTCGAGGCGGGCGACACGGCGGAGCGGGTCAACATACTGGAAAGGGTTCTCATTGGACTCCGCAACCTCTGAGCGCCGCATCACCGCGGTGAAGATCCTCATCGCGGGCGGCTTCGGCGCCGGCAAGACCACGCTCGTCGGCGCCATCTCGGAGATAGCCCCGCTGACCACGGAGGCGGTCATGACCGCGGCCGGCGTCGGGGTCGACGACGCCGGCGCGGTGCCGGAGAAGAACACGACCACGGTCGCGATGGACTTCGGCCGCATCACCATCGCCGAGGACCTGATCCTGTATCTGTTCGGCACGCCCGGCCAGACCCGCTTCTGGTTCATGTGGGACGAGCTCATCCGCGGCGCGCTGGGCGCGGTCGTGGTCGTGGACACCCGCCGCATCCAGGACAGCTTCGCGGCGCTCGACTTCTTCGAGCACCGGGGGCTGCCGTACCTCGCGGCGGTCAACTGCTTCGACGGCGCGCCGCGCTACGACGTGGAGGAGGTCCGCCAGGCCCTCGCCATCGCCGGGCACGTGCCGCTGACCCTGTTCGACGCGCGCTCCCGCGACTCGGTGAAGCAGACGCTCGTCACCATCGCCGAGCACGCGCTGTCCCTGCTGACCGCCCACTAGTGCTGTGACCGCAAACGTTGGCCGGGTTGGATGCGGTTGAGATTTTGTCGTACGTGTGTGC
>NZ_BAAARV010000012.1:31510-83653 GCF_039532525.1 Dactylosporangium salmoneum | reverse complement strand
TGCTGCTGGCCGAGCCCGCCGCGCCGCGCGGCACACCCGGCCTGCTGACCCTGGCCGCGGAGACCGCCGCGGCCGCTCCGGGGCCGGTCCGGATCGCGGGTCTGGCGGAGGTCGCCGCCCGGCGCGGGTCGACCCGCCTGGTCACCGAGGCCCGCCGCCTCGCCGCCATGCCCTGCGTTGGCGTCGAATCCGCCGACGCCTCGACGCCCGCCTCCGGCCCGCCCACAGGCTGACCACCGCAAGGACGCTCACCTTCGGCCCGCCCACGCACTGACCACCGCTAGGACGAACGCGGCCGGGTCTTCCAAACATCTTGCGCGCGACGCACCGGCCGGCACGTTTCCCGCGCCTTGCGCGCCCGGGCAGGGACGACCGGCGGACGCCCGGGCCCGCGCTGTCACCGGCGCCGCCGCTGCCCTGCATGACGGAGACGGCGTTGTCGAGCACCTCCCGCAGGCGGCCGGCCTCCGGGCCCTCGCCTTCACCGCCGACGGCCGGCTCAACGGCGAACGATGACCGCGCCCGCGAGCGGGCGTGTCCGGCCGGCCCCGCGCCCGCTGACGGCCCGCCCCGCACTACCCAGCCGGAGCCGGCTCGCGGTCGGGGCGGCAGCCCGATTCGCACGGATGCCCGCGCCCGCTGACGGCTCGTGGTCGGGGCGGCGGCCCGATTCGCACGGATGGTCGCCGTCGCACCACTTGCGATCTTATCGATAGATATAAATACTCAGACGCACGCGTCAGGAAGCCGGCGGGACCACCCTCCACCCGCCCGGCCTGAAAGGAGTTGACGATGGTCAACACGATGCACGCACGACGCCACGTCGCACGGCTGATCGCCGTCGCCGCTGGTGCACTCGCGGCCGGGGCCCTCGCCCTGCCCGGGGCCGCCTCCGCGGCGCCCGTGTCGTACAGCTCGGGCCAGCTCGCGGCCGCCAGCGACGCGGTGGAGCGCACCGGAGTCGCCGGGATCGCCTGGCACACCGACGCCGCCACCGGTCGCGTCGTGGTCACCGCCGACAGCAGCGTCTCCGACGCCGCACTCGCCAAGATCCGGCAGAGCTCGGGCGCGGTGCGCATCGAGCGGACCGCCGGGGTGTTCTCGCCACTGCTGTCCGCCGGGGCCGCGATCTACGGCGGCTCGTACCGCTGCTCGCTCGGCTTCAACGTGGTCAGCGGCAGCACCTACTACTTCCTCACCGCCGGGCACTGCGGGGCGGTGGCCTCCACGTGGTACACCAACTCGAGCCACGCCACCCTGATCGGCTCGAACGTGGGGTACACCTTCCCGGGCAGTGACTACGCGCTCGTGCGCTACTCCAACACGTCGCTGTCCCACCCCGGCGGCTTCACGGTCGCGGACGCCTACGTCGGCGAGAACGTCACCCGCACCGGCTCGACCACCGGCACGCACACCGGCAAGGTGACGGCGCTCAACGCCACGGTCCGCTACAGCGGCAGCCCGGGCGGCACCGTGACCGGCCTCATCCAGACCACCGTGTGCGCCGAGGGCGGCGACTCCGGCGGCCCGCTCTACGACGGCAACAAGGCGCTCGGCCTCACCTCCGGCGGCAGCGGCAACTGCACCAGCGGCGGGACGACGTTCTTCCAGCCCGCCCGCGCGGCGGCCAGCCACTTCGGCGTGACGATCTACTGAACCCGGCTCCAGCAGGGCCCGGCCGCTTCCCGGCCGGGCCCTGCTGCGTGCGGCACGGCCGCGTCAGCCCTCGCGGGCGGGCGGCACGGCCGCGTCAGCCCTCACAAGCGGGCGGCACGGCCGCGTCAGCCCTCGCGGGCGGGCGGCGCAACCAGGGCGTCCAGCTGACCGCGGACCTTCGCGGAGGCCAGGTGGTCGAAGTAGTCGCGGGAGCTGACGATCTGGCCGTCGCGGACGCGCAGGACGAAGATGCCCGGCAGCGCGAACGGCTCCCCGGTCCCGGCGACGGTGCCCTCGTACTCGAACTCGGCCACGACGACCTCCGGGTCGGCCGTCTCGTGGATGGTGATGTTGACCGGCCGGCGGATCAGCAGGGGCCCGAGGCCGGTCGGGCGGAAGTGTTCGCGCAGCTCGTCGCGGGTGCGCAGCGCCGGGGCGCGCCGCGGGTCGAACGGGTGCACGACGTCGGTCTGTTCGGCGTACAGCTCGGGAAGCTCCTCCCAGCGACCCTCGGCGACGCCGTGCACGAGGGCGAGGAAGACCTCGCGCGGGGTCCGGGGCTCGGCCATGCGATTCTCCTGTCACCAGCAACGCAATATCCGAAGTCTTGACTCCGATACTACGGAGTCGCGACTTCGGATACAAGGGACGGAGGACGGGATGGGCGAGCGGACCCAACGCGTCGACGCGCGGGCCAACCGCGGGCGCATCCTGGACGTGGCCGAGGACGTGTTCGGCCGCGGCGGGGAGGCCGCGTCGACCGAGGAGGTGGCCCGCCTGGCCGGGGTTGGCATCGCCACCGTCTTCCGGCACTTCCCCACCAAGGCGGTGCTGCTGCAGGCGGTCCTCGTGCGGCGGTTCGACCGGCTGCGCTCGCAGGCCGAGGCGCTGCTCGGCGCGGCGGACCCCGGCGCGGCCTTCTACGACTTCTTCCGCCACCTCGTCGCCGACGCGGCCACGAAGATCGCCATCGGCGACGCGCTGCTCGGGGCGGGTGGCGACGTGAGCGGCGAGGCCATCGAGGCCGGCAACGGGCTGCGCCGGGCGGTGGGCGCCCTGCTCGAGCGGGCCCAGCGGGCCGGCGCGGTGCGCGACGACGCCGAGCTGCCCGAGGTGTACGCCCTGCTGGTGGCCATGTCCCGGGCCGCCGCCCACCGCAGCCTCGACGACGAGGTCCGGGACCGGGCGCTCGCCATCGTGTTCGACGGCCTCGCCCCGGCGACCCGGTAGCAGACGGCGGACGGCGGGCGGGCACGATAGAGGCGGACATGATTCCCGGGAAGGAGAACACCGTGGACGTCGGTGACGTGGTCGAGGACTTCGTGCTCCCCGACGAGCAGGGCACGCCCCGCTCCCTCGGCGAACTGCTCGCCGACGGCCCCGTCGTGCTGTTCTTCTACCCGGCCGCGCTCACCGCCGGCTGCACCATGGAGGCCTGCCACTTCCGCGACATCGCGGCCGAGCTGCGGGCGGCCGGCGGGCAGCCGGTCGGGGTCAGCGGCGACGAGATCGAGCGGCAGGCCGAGTTCGCCGCCAAGCACAGCCTCGGCTACCCGCTGCTGTCCGACCCCGAGGGCACGGTGCGCGAGCAGTTCGGGGTGCGCCGCTCGATCGGGCTCCTGCCGACCAGGCGCGTCACGTTCGTCATCGACACCGACCGGCGGGTGCTCGCCGTGGTGAAGAGCGAGATCCGCATGGGCGTGCACGCCGACAAGGCCCTCGACGCGCTGCGGAAGCGGACCGCCCCGCCGAGGTGAGCCGCCGGGCCACCTCACCTGCGTACGGTCGTCGCGGCAGACCGCCGTACACGCAGAAGGGGCCGGCTGTGCATCTGACGCCTCGGGAGCTGGACAAGCTCACGATCCTCTCGCTCGCCCAGATCGCGACCGCGCGCAAGGAGCGCGGCCTGCGGCTGAACCATCCCGAGGCGGTGGCGGTCATCGCCGCGGCCGCGCTGGAGGGGGCCCGCGAGGGGCGGACCGTCGAGGAGGTCATGGCGCACGCCCGCACGGTGCTGAGCCGCGACGACGTGATGGACGGTGTGGCCGACATGGTGCCGTTCATCCAGGTCGAGGCCGTCTTCACCGACGGCAGCCGCCTCGTGACCGTGCACGGCCCGATCCAGTAGGGGGCCGCCTCATGCCGACGAACCCGAAGAAGCAGGCCCGCCCGGCGAAGACCGCGGCGCCGGGCAAGGCCACGACCGCGAAAGCCGCACCCGCCAAGGCGGCGAAGGCCGCACCCGGCAAAGCGGCGAAGGCCACGCCCGCCAAGGCCACGAAAGCCACGAAAGCGAAGGACGAAGCCAGCCGCCCCGGGCCGGTCGCGCACGGCCACCCGAGCGAGCTGGCCGTGCACACGATCGGCGGGTACGTCCTGCGCGACGAGCCCCTCCAGCTCAACGAGGGCCGGCCGACCGTCACCATCGAGGTGGCCAACACCGGCGACCGCCCCATCCAGGTCGGCTCCCACTTCCACTTCTTCGAGGCCAACCGCCTGCTGCGCTTCGAGCGCTCGAAGGCCTTCGGCATGCGCCTGAACATCCCGGCCACCACGGCGCTGCGGTTCGAGCCCGGCGACAGCCGCACCGTCGAGCTGGTGCCCTTCGGGGGCCGGCAGCGTGTGTACGGCTTCAACGGCCTCGTCGACGGCTGGTCCGGCGAGGGCCCGCGCCCCGGCTACCAGCCACGGCGGGTGGAGGCCGAGAGGCTGGCCGAGTTCCGCGGCTTCCTGACCCGGAAGGAGTCCTGACGGGTGGAGATCTCCCGGCAGCAGTACGCCGACCTCTTCGGCCCCACCACCGGCGACCGGATCCGCCTGGGCGACACCGGCCTCTTCATCGAGATCGAGCGCGACCTGCGGATCCTCGGCGACGAGGCGGTCTACGGCGGCGGCAAGACGCTGCGCGACGGCATGGGCAGCGACACCCAGCTCACCGCGGCCGGCGGCGCCCTGGACCTGGTCATCACCAACGTCACCGTGCTGGACGCGGTGCAGGGCGTGGTGAAGTGCGACGTCGGCATCAAGGACGGCCGGGTCGTGGGGCTGGGCAAGGCCGGCAACCCGTCCACGATGGACGGTGTCAGCCCGGACCTCGTGGTCGGGGCGGCGACCGACGCCATCTCCGGCGAGCACCTCATCCTCACCGCGGCCGGCATCGACACGCACGTGCACTACATCTCGCCGCAGCAGGCGTACGCGGCGCTGAGCAACGGCGTCACCACGTTCTTCGGCGGCGGCGCCGGGCCGACCGACGGTACCAACGGCACGACCATCACCTCGGGCGTGTGGAACCTGGAGATGATGCTGCGGGCGGTCGAAGGCCTGCCGGTCAACTACGGGTTCCTGGGCAAGGGCAACTGCGCCGGCCGCGGCCCGCTGGACGAGCAGCTGGCGGCCGGCGCGGCCGGGCTGAAGATCCACGAGGACTGGGGCTCGACGCCGGCGGTGATCCGGGCCGCGCTGGCCGCCGCCGACGAGTTCGACGTGCAGGTGGCCATCCACACGGACACGCTGAACGAATCCGGGTTCGTGGAGGACACCATCGCCGCGTTCGAGGGGCGGACCATCCACACCTTCCACACCGAGGGGGCCGGCGGCGGGCACGCGCCGGACGTCATGAAGGTCGCCGGCGAGCTCAACGTGCTGCCCAGCTCGACCAACCCGACGCTGCCGTTCGGCGTCAACTCGCAGGCCGAGCTCTACGACATGATCATGGTCTGCCACAACCTCAGCCCGAAGATCCCGTCCGACGTCGCGTTCGCCGAGTCCCGGGTGCGCGCGGAGACCATCGCGGCCGAGAACGTCCTGCACGACCTCGGGGCCATCTCGATGATCTCCAGCGACTCGCAGGCGATGGGCCGGGTCGGGGAAACCTGGCTGCGGGCGATGCAGACCGCCGACGCGATGAAGCGGGCCCGCGGGCCGCTGCCGGAGGACACCGGGGGGCACGACAACGCGCGGGTGCTGCGCTACGTGGCCAAGGTGACCATCAACCCGGCCGTCGCGCAGGGCATCTCGCACGTGCTCGGGTCCGTCGAGCCGGGCAAGATGGCCGACCTGGTGCTGTGGGAGCCCGCGTTCTTCGGGGCCAAGCCGAGGATGGTCCTCAAGGGCGGGGCGATCAGCTGGTCGCTCATGGGCGACCCGAACGCGTCGCTGCCCACCCCGCAGCCGGTGCGCTACCGGCCGATGTTCGCCGCGTACGGCGGCGCCCGGGCCGAGACCTGCGTGACGTTCCTGTCCCGGGCCGGCGTCGAGGCCGGCGTGCACCAGCGGCTCGGGCTGCGCCGGCAGGTACTGCCGGTGTACGGCACGCGCACGCTGACGAAGCGGGACATGGTCCGCAACGACGCCGCCCCGCGCATCGAGATCGACCCGGAGACCTTCTCGGTCACCGTCGACGGCACCCAGGCCACCGTCCCGCCCGTGCAGTCGGTCGCGCTCGGCCAGCTGTACTTCTTCAGCTGAGCCGGGGGGTACCGGATGCTGATCGAAGCCGTGCAGGGCAACATCGCCGACGAGCGCTGGCGCGGCGCCGAGGCCGACGAGCTGGTGCTGGACCAGTGGGAGGCGCAGAAGAACCGGCTGCGCAAGGCGACCCGCGGCGGCACCGTCGTGGCCCTGTCGCTGCCGCGCGGCACCCACCTGCACGACGGCGACGTGCTGTGGTCCGACCCGTCCCGGGCCTCGGTCATCGTGGCGCGGCTGGAGCTGGGCGAGGTCATGCTCGTCGACCTGCCCCGCCCGGACCCGGCCGACCCGGACGCCGCCATCCGCGCCGCCGTGGAGCTCGGCCACGCGCTGGGCAACCAGCACTGGCCGGCGGTGGTCAAGGACGCCCAGCTGTTCGTGCCGGTGACCGTGGACCGGGCGGTGATGGACTCGGTGATGCGCACCCACCACTTCGCGCTGAGCCGCCACCGGTTCGTGCCCGGCGCCGAGGTCATCCCGTACCTGGCCCCGCACGAGGCCCGGCGCCTCTTCGGCGCGGCCGAGCAGCACACCCACACGTGACGGCGGACCTCGCGACCGTCGTCAAGGCCGTCCAGCTGGGCGACTCGTTGTTCCCGGTCGGCGCGTTCGCGTTCTCGGCCGGCCTGGAGACCGCGGTCGAGGAGGGTGCCGTGCGCGATACCGGGTCGCTCGCCGCGTTCGTGGAGGGCGTGGTGCACCAGACGGCCGGCTGCGACGGCGTGGCGCTGCTGGTCGCGCACCGGGCGACCGGCCGTGGCGACGACGACGGGATCCTGGCGGCCGACGCGGCGCTCTACGCCCGCAAGCTCAACGAGGAGCCCCGCCAGCAGTCCGTGCGCATGGGCGGCAAGCTCGCCGCGGCCGGCTCCGTGCTCACCGGCGCGCCCGCGCTGCACGGCTGGCGCCGGGCGATCGCCGAGGGCCGCACGCCGGGCACCTACCCGGTGGGGCTGGGCGTGCTGTGCGCCTGCCTCGGCCTGCCGGAGACGGCCGCGTTCGCGGTGCACCAGCACGGCACCGCCGCCATGCTCACGGGCGCGGCCATGCGCCTGATGCGCCTGGACCACCTCGACGCCCAGCGGGTGCTGTGGCGGGCCAACGAGCGGGCGGCCGAGGACTACCGCCGCGTCCGGGCGCTGTCCCTCGATGACATGTCGTCCTTCGCGCCGCACCTCGACGTGCTGGCCGCCGCCCACGTCGACGCCCACGTGCGCATGTTCATGAGCTGAGACCCCGCACCTGTACCGCACCAGCCAGGAGGACACCGTGAAGAAGATCAGCCGGATCGGCGTCGGCGGCCCGGTCGGCAGCGGCAAGACCGCCATCATCGAGGCGATCGTGCCGCACCTCGTCCGGCACGGCCTCAAGGTCCTCGTCGTCACCAACGACGTCGTCACCACCGAGGACGCCAAGCACGTCCGGCGGGAGCTGACCGGCGTCCTGGTCGAGGAGCGCATCATCGGCGTGGAGACCGGCGCCTGCCCGCACACCGCGGTGCGCGAGGACCCGTCGATGAACCTCGCCGCCGTCGAGGACATGGAGGCCCGCTTCCCCGACACCGACGTGGTCCTCATCGAGAGCGGCGGCGACAACCTGACGCTCACGTTCAGCCCGGCGCTGGTCGACTTCTTCGTGTACGTCATCGACGTGGCGGCCGGCGACAAGATCCCGCGCAAGAACGGCCCCGGCATCGCCCGCTCCGACATCCTCGTCGTCAACAAGACCGACCTCGCCCCGCACGTCGACGCCGACCTCGGCGTGATGGCCCGGGACGCGGCGGCCCAGCGCGGCGGCAGGCCGGTGGTCTTCACCAACTGCCGCACCGGCGAGGGCATCGACGAGCTGATGACGCGCCTCGGCGAGGACGCGCTGTTCGACCTCGCCCTGACGTGACGCGCCCGGCGTGAACACCGTCCCGCCCGAGCTGGCGCCCTACGTGGATGAGCCGGCCCAGCGCCCGGCCGGCAGCGTGGGCAAGCACGGCGTGCTGCGGATGCGGCTGCAGCCCCGCCGCGGCCGCACCGAGCTGATCGAGCTCTACCGGCAGGCGCCGCTGCTGGTCCAGCAGGCCCTGCACTACGACGAGACGCTGCCCGACTGCGCCTGCCTCGTCATGGTCACCACCGGCGGCGGCGTGGTCCAGGGCGACCGCTACGACGTCGACGTCCGGCTCGACCCCGGCGCCCGGGTCCACCTCACCACCCAGTCGGCGACCAAGGTGCAGCGCATGGACGCCAACCACGCCACCCAGCAGCAGACGCTGACCCTGGGCGAGGGGGCCTACCTGGAGTACCTCCCGGAGCCCACCATCCCGTACCGCGGCAGCCGCTACCGCGCGCACACCCGGGTCGTGCTGCCGGCCGGCGCCACCGCCCTGCTCGCCGAGGTGGTACTGCCCGGGCGGCTGCACCACGACCCGGCCGAGCGCTTCGGCTACGACCTGCTCTCCCTCGGCGTCGAGGCGGCCCGCCCGGACGGCACCGTGCTGTGCGCCGAGCGGCTGGTCGTCGAGCCGGCCGCGTGGCACCCGGCGCGCCCGGGCGGCATGCACGAGTACGCCGTCTTCGGCACCGTCTGGATGCTCACCCCGCCCGAGCGCGCCGAGGCCGTGCGGCCGCGGCTGCCGGTGGGCACGGACCGGGCCGGGGGCTGGGCCGCGGGCGCCACGCGGCTGCCCAACGACGCCGGCCTCGGCTACCGCGTCCTCGCCCGCGACACCGAGACGGCCAAGCGGCTCGTGCGCGCCTGCTGGGACGCCACCCGCCGGGCGGTCACCGGCCGCCCGGCCCCGCCGCCGTTCGCGTGGCGCTGACCCGACGGCCGCCACACCGAGAGGACGACGACCACCGATGCGCTTAGCCGTCCGGTTCGCCACCACGCTGCTGCGCGGCGCCAGCCAGGTGTACCTGCAGAACCACCCGGCCACCGGCGCGCTGTTCCTGCTCGCCATCGCCTGGGCCGCCGCGTCCGGCCACGACCTGGACATCATCATCGGCGCGGTCGTGGGCCTGGCGGTCGGCACGGTCACCGCGATCCTGCTGGACGTGGAGGTGGGGTCGGTGGGCCAGGGCCTGTACGGCTTCAACGCCCTGCTGACCGGGATCGCGCTGCCCACCTTCCTGCCCAACACCGCCCACCTGTGGATCCTGCTGGTCGCCGGCACCGCGGTGACCGCGATCATCACCCTGGCCATCGGCAACATCGCCCAGGAGTGGGGCGTGCCGCCGCTCACCTCCCCCTTCGTGCTCACCACCTGGCTGCTGCTGCTCGCCGCGTACCAGTTCCGCAACGCCCACGCCGCCTCCCTGGGCCCGCCGCGGCTGCCGTCCCCGATCGACGCGCACGCCGCCCACGCGAACCTCACGCCGGGCTCGTTCTGCGCCGCGGTGCTGCGCGGGGTGGCCCAGGTCTCCCTCCTCGACAACTGGGGCAGCGGCCTGTTCATCCTGGCCGGCCTCGCTGTCAGCAGCGCCTGGGCCGCGGTCTACGCCCTGGGCGGCAGCCTCGTCGCCACCCTCTACGCGCTCTGGGTCGGCGCCGACGCCGGGCTCACCACCAAGGGGCTCTACGCGTTCAGCGCCGTGCTGACCGCCGTCGCCCTCGGCACCGTGTTCTACCCGGTCACCGGACGCACCGCCGTGTACGCGCTGCTCGGCACCCTCTTCGCCGTCGTCGTGCAGGCCGCGCTGGACACGGCGCTCTCGCCGGTCGGCGTGGCCACCCTGACCGCGCCGTTCGTGGTGGCCACCTGGCTGTTCCTCATCCCGGCCCGCGACCACGCCCCGATCATCGGGCACACCCGGCTGCGCGACCGCCTGCTCAGCCCGCACGACGGCCCCCCGCCCGAGTCATGATCGGCCGGTCCGGTTGCGCCCCGCGGCCCCGTCTGCTGCGCTGTGCCTCATGAGCGTGTCCGTTGTGGTGGTCGGCAGCGCCAACCTCGACCTGGTGGTGAGCGCCCAGCGGCTGCCCGGCCCCGGCGAGACGGTGCTCGGCGGGGACTTCCGCACCGTCCCCGGCGGCAAGGGCGCCAACCAGGCCGTGGCCGCCGCCCGGGCCGGGGCCGCCTGCGCGTTCGTCGGCGCGGTCGGCGGCGACGCCTTCGGCCGGCAGCTGCGCGACGGCCTCGTCGCCGCCGGGGTGGACGTGCGGGGGCTGCGCACCGCGGACGGCCCGTCCGGGGTCGCGCTCATCACCGTCGACGCGGCCGCGGAGAACTGCATCGTCGTCGCGCCGGGCGCCAACGCCACCCTGACCACGCTGGAGCCCGCCGACCGGGCCGCGATCGCCGCCGCCGACGTGCTCCTGCTGCAGCTGGAGGTGCCGCCGGGGGTCGTCGCCGAGGCCGCCGCCGCGGCGTCCGCGGCCGGCACCACGGTCGTGCTCAACGCCGCCCCGGCCGCGCCGCTGCCCGGGGACCTCCTGGCCCTCGTGGACGTCCTCGTGGTGAACGAGCACGAGGCCACCATCGTCGCCGGGGATGCCTCGATCGACGCGCTCCTGCGGCTGGTGCCCCGGGCGGTGCTCACCCTCGGCGCCCGCGGGACCGCCTACGGCGACCGGTCCGGCGCCCGGGTGCGGGTCGCCGCCCCGAGCGTCGAGGCCGTCGACACGACCGCCGCCGGGGACGCGTTCACCGGCGCCCTCGCCGTGGCCTGGGCCGAGCTCGGCGCGGGCGCCGTGGAGCACGCCCTGCGGTGGGCGTGCGCCGCCGGGGCGGCCTGCGCCGAACGTCCCGGCGCGTCGGTCGCGCTACCCGGCCGGGCGCGCATCGACGCGCTCTTCCACGCCGCCTACGGCCGAGCCTGACGGTGAGGGTCACGGACGCAGGCACGCCGCCATCGTGCCAGTGGCGACGTCGCCCGGGTGGCCCCCGTATCCTCGGCAGATGATCGGGACCCTGGACGTGGTCGTGCTCGACGCCGCGGACTACCGCGGCCTGGCCGCCTTCTACGGCGCGCTGACCGGCTGGGAACAGACCTACGCCGACGAGGACTGGGTGTCGCTGAAGGCCAACGACGGCTGGAAGGTCGGCTTCCAGCTGGCCCCGGACCACACGCCGCCGCAGTGGCCCGGCCAGGACCGCCCCCAGCAGGCCCACCTGGACATCCGCGTCCCCGCGCTCGAGCCCGCCCTGGAGCGGGTGCTGTCCCTGGGCGGCACCCTGCTGCGCCGCAACGAGCGCTGGATCACGGTCGCCGACCCGGCCGGGCACCCCTTCGACCTGGACTGGCAGCCCGGCGCCACCGGCTGGACGCTGCTCGGCCCGGTCCTGGACTGCCCGGACCCGTGGGCGCTGAGCCTCTTCTACACCGCCCTGCTGGGCAAGGAGCTGACCCAGAACAACGGCGACGGCCTCACGATGATCGGCGAGGCCGGCGACCGGCCGATGCTGTTCCAGGAGGTCGCCGGCTACAACCCGCCGCGCTGGCCCGACCCGGCCCACCCGCAGCAGCTGCACCTGGACGTCCTGGTCGACGACCTCGACGCCGCCGAGGAGGCCACCCTGGCCCTGGGCGCGACGAAGGTCGCGAGCACCGGGCGCACCTTCCGCGTCTTCCTCGACCCGGTGGGCAAGCCCTTCTGCCTGTGCACCGAGCCCGGCTGACCGTCCACCGCGTGTAACGTGGCCGGATGCCGATGAGCTTCGACGAATATGCACGCCTGCAGTACGCCGGGATGGGCGAGGCCTACGAGCGGCTCTTCGGCGAGCTGTGCGGCCATCCTGCGCAGCGGCTGCTGGACCTGGCCGGGGTGACGGGCGGGATGCGGGTGCTCGACGCCGGGACCGGGCCCGGGACGGTGGCCGGGCTGGCGATGGCGCGCGGGGCCGACGTGGTCGCCGTCGACGCCGAGCCGAGCATGGTGGAGGTGGCCGAGCGCCGGCTGCCCGACGTGCGCCTCGCCGTGCTGCCCGAGCTGCCGTTCGCCGACGGGGAGTTCGACGCCGTCGTGGCCAACTTCGTCATCAACCACCTCAGCGATCCGGGGGCCGGGATGCGGGAGCTGGGGCGGGTGGCGCGGCCCGGCGGCCGGGTCGCGGTGACGATCTGGCCGGTGCCGGCGCCCCCGATGCAGCGGCTCTGGGGCGAGGTCTTCGCCGCCGCGGGCGGGCGGGCGCCGGCGGACGTGCCGGCCATCGCCGCCGACAAGAACTACGAGCGCACGCCGGACGGGCTCGCCGGGATGCTGAAGGCGGCGGGGCTGCGCGACGTCGGGGCCGAGCTGGTCGAGTGGGTGCAGCGCACCGGCGTCGAGGAGCTCTGGCAGGGTACGGCGAGCGGGTTCGGCGCGCTCGGCGCGCTGCTGCTTGACGAGTCGCCCGAGATGGTCGGCCGGGTCCGCCGGGAGTACGAGCGGGCGATCCTGCCGTACCTGTCGGGCGACGGGTCGCTGGCGATCCCGACGGGCGCGGTGCTCGGCTGGGGCGCCGCCGGGTAGCCGCGGCGGCTACGCTGCGGCGATGGATCTCGAGGCGCTGCAGGCACGGGCGATCGCCATCGCCGACCTCTACGACCGCCGCAACGTCGCCGCCGGGCGCGGGGCGTGGAGCACCGGCGACCTGGCGCTCGGGTTCGCCGGGGACGTCGGCGACCTGGCCAAGCTCGTGATGGCGGTCGACGGGCGGCGCGAGATCGAGAACGCGCGGGAGCGGCTCGGGCACGAGCTGGCCGACTGCCTCTGGTCGGTGCTCGTGCTCGCCGAGCGCTACGGCGTGGACCTGCCCGCCGAGTTCGCCCGGATGACCGACGGGATCGAGCGGGCGCTGAGCTGACCGTCGCCGCCTAATACGGAACCCGCGGGGTAGCTGCGGGCGATGAGGATTCTCCTGGCCGCCGTGCTCGGCCTCGGGGTCGCCGCGGCGGCCGGCCGGGCGCCCGCGGACTGCGCCGTGAAGCCCACCGTCGTGCTCGTGCACGGGGCGTGGGCCGGGACGTCGAGCTGGAGCGGAGAGGTCGAGCGCCTGCAGAACCAGCACTACGTGGCGCGCGCGGTGCCCAACCCGCTGCGCGGGCTCACCGGCGACGCGGCGAGCGTGGCGGCCTTCCTCAAGACCGTGAAGGGCCCGATCGTGCTGGTCGGGCACTCGTACGGCGGCTCCGTCATCACCAACGCGGCGGCCGGCAACGCCAACGTCAAGGCGCTGGTCTACGTCGACGCCGCGATGCCGGCCATCGGGGAGACCACCGCGCAGCTGAGCGGCAAGGGTTCGGCGCTCGGCGCGGCGCCGGCCACGCTGTACGACAGGGTCGGCGACGACCTCTACCTCAAGCGCGAACCGTTCCTGCGCTCGTTCGGGCCGGACGTCGCGGCGCCGGCCGCCGAGGTGCTGTGGGCCACCCAGCGGCCCGCCGCCTCGGCCGCGTTCACCACGAAGTCGGCGGCGCAGGCGTGGAAGACCATCCCGTCGTGGTCGGTCATCGGGGCCGACGACCGGATCATCACACCCGAGTCGCAGGAGGCCATGGCCCACCGGGCGCGGGCGGCGGTCCTGTCGGTGCCGGGCGGCTCACACCTGACCCTCATCACCCATCCCGACCCGGTCACCGACCAGATCCTGGTCGCGGCCCACGCCGCGTGCGGGGCGCGATGAGCCGTCCGGCGGCCAGACGTCAGAACTCCCGCCAGCAGCGGCATCGCCGCGACGTCGCCCGGGCGCCGATGCACATCGGCCATCCGCGCACGGTACAGCGGATCATGGTGCACCTTTCACGGGCCCGCGGGCCGATGCGGCTCGTGGGAGCACCGGACGTACCGAATCATTGACATCGACGGATGCACGGGCGAACCATTCCGGGCTGTGGACGGCAGGACGAGCCGGGTGATGGTGGGCTTCCGCGGCGCCGGGGCGGGCGAGGAGGCGCTGACCTGGGGTCAGCGCGACGTCTGGGACCTCATGCGCCGCACCGGGCGAACGATGAACATCGGTGGCACGGTCCGGGCGGCCGGCGGCGAGACCGTCGAGGGCGTCGCGGCGCTGCTGCGCTTCCTGGTGACCCGGCACCAGGCGCTGCGCACGCGCATCCGGCTGGTCGGCGGCGAGCCGCGGCAGGTGGTCTTCGAGTCCGGGGAGCTGCCGCTGGAGGTCGTCGACGCGGCGGACGGCGCCGAGCCGGACGTGGTCGCCGAGGCGGTCCGGGTGCGGTACCAGACCACGCCGTTCGACCCGGCGCGGGAATGGCCGGTGCGGATGGCGGTGGTGCGCGCCGGCGGACGGCCGACCCACGTGGTGGTCATGTACTACCACGTCCTCGTCGACGGCTTCGGCATCGACGCCGTGGTGCGGGACCTGGCCAACCTCGGGCACGACGACGCGCCGGTGACCGGAGTCGGCCCGCTGGAGCTGGCCCGCCAGCAGCGCGAGCCGGCCGCGCGGCGGCAGAGCGACCTGGCGCTGCGGCACTGGGAGCGGCAGCTGCGCCGCCTGCCCGCCCGCGGGGCCCGGCCGGTCAACGCGACCGCTGACCGGGGCGAGCCGCGGTTCTGGGAGGTGGTCTGCGAGTCGCCGGCGCTGGCGCTCGCGGTGCGCGCGGTGGCCGCCCGCACCGGGGTCGCGTCCGGGCCGATCCTGCTCGCCGCGTACGCCGTGGCGCTGGCCCGGGCCACCGGGGCGGCGGCGGCCGTGGTGCAGGTGGTGGTGAGCAACCGGTTCCGGGCCGGGTTCGCCGAGGCGGTGGGCAGCCTGCGGCAGTTCGGGGTGTGCGTCGTCGACGCGGGCGGCCCGTTCGACGACGTGGTGGCGCGGGCGTGGACGGCGGCGATCGGGGCGTTCAAGCACGGCTACTACGACGCGCTCGCGCACCGGGAGCTCATGGACCGGGCCGCGCGCGGGCTGGCCGACGACGTGGACCTGTCCTGCTACCTCAACGACCGGCGCACCGAGACCCGCGACGAGGCGACCGGCCCGGCGCCGGACCCGGCGGCGGTGCGGGCCGCGCTGCCGCGGACCACGGTGCGCTGGGGCGTGCGCGAGCCCACCTACGACGGCACCTTCTACCTGCACGTGGAGGAGGTGCCGGGCGCGATCGGATACACGCTGTGGGGCGACACGCACCGCTACCCGCCCGCCGTGATCGAGCGGTGCGCGCGGGACGTCGAGGCGGTCGTCGTCGACGCGGCGCTCGGCTACGAGACCTGATCGCGGGCCCGCAGCAGCTGCCGGACGGCGGCGGCGACGTCGCCGGGGCGCTCGGCCTGCAGCAGGTGGCCCGCGTCGACCTCCGACCACCGCCCGGCGGGCAGGCTCTCGGCGTAGCGGCGCTGGTGCTCGCGGTTGGCGGCGTGCTGGCCTTCCCGCCCCTTCGCCGCGCGGGTCACCGACAGCACGATCGCCGGGCACCGCGGCGGGGCGGGCGGGTGGTCGCGGAACTCGTGGACGGCGGCCGCGACCGCGCGCAGCTCCTTGCGGGTCTGCGCGGTACCGGCCGGGGTGAGGTCCTCGGCGAGCATGGTGGCGTAGGTGTCCGCGGCGTACAGCCGGCGCAGGTTGGCACTGAACAGCCGCGCGAGGGGGCGCAGCCGGGTGAGGGCCTGCGTCACGGCCATCATCCGGTCGATGCGCCCGGTGGTGCGGTCCCAGGTGTCGTACACCGGGGAGCTCTCCGGCAGCGCGTCCGCCAGCAGCAGGCCGCGCAGCCGGGGGCCGAGCCGTTCGGCGGCGCGCCGGGCGACCAGGCCGCCCATGCTGTGCGCGACGAGCACGAACCCGCCCGGCACCACCGCCTCGGTCATGGCGACCAGGTCGGCGGCCAGGTCGTCGATGCCCGGGGTGGCGGCCGTGCGGCCGCTGAGCGCGCGGCCGGCGCGGTCGTAGGTGACCAGCCGGGCCTCGGCGGACAGCTCGGGCAGCACCGGGTCCCAGCAGGTCCGGCCGCAGCCGGCGCCCGCCTCGAACACCACCCAGTCCCGGCCCTCGCCGGACTCCTCCACGTAGACGGTC
Source organism: Dactylosporangium salmoneum (assembly GCF_039532525.1). Lineage (NCBI taxonomy): Bacteria > Bacillati > Actinomycetota > Actinomycetes > Micromonosporales > Micromonosporaceae > Dactylosporangium > Dactylosporangium salmoneum. The sequence goes on along the minus strand of NZ_BAAARV010000012.1, from coordinate 67,581 downwards.
CGGCCGTTGACGGGCACCAGCCGCCCGGGCATGTCGCGCACGGCTCCTCCAAAGGTATCCACAGTTTCAACTTAGATAATGGTATCGCATGTGAGATAGTACGACCGTGAACGCCGTCGAGCTCCTGCTGCACCCCGTCCGGCTGCGCATCGTGCACGCCCTGGCCGGCGGGCGGGAGCTGACCACCGCGCAGCTGGGCGCGCTGCTGCCCGACGTGTCGCGGGTGACCGTGTACCGGCAGGTCGCCCCGCTGGTCGAGGGCGGCTTCCTGGAGGTGGCGGGCGAGGCGCGGGTGCGCGGGGCCACGGAGCGGCGCTACCGCCTGCGCCGGGACCGGCCCGTGATCGACGCCGGGGCGGCCGCGGCGATGAGCGTGGAGGACCACCGGCGCGGGTTCGCGGCCGCCATGGCCGTGCTCATCGCCGAGTTCAACGCCTACCTCGATCGCGAGGGCGCCGACCCGGTCGCCGACGGGGTGTCGTACCGGCAGGGGACGCTGTGGCTCAGCCCCGAGGAGCTGGCCGGGCTGACCCGGCGCATGGTGGAGGCGCTGGGCGACGTGGCCGGGCAGGGCCCCGCACCGGGCCGGGCGCCGTACCTGCTCAGCCCGATCCTGTTCCCCGCGGGCCCGCAGGAGGAGGCCAGGGAGTAGGTCAGCCGCCGGGCGGTGGCGGCCAGGCCAGGGCGCGCAGGGCCTCCGGGCCGCCGTTGACCACGTCGCGGTCGTGGCTGTGGCGCTGGTCCGGGTCGCCGGGGGCGTACTGCCACAGCGCGAACGTGCTCCAGCCGGCCGGCAGGTTCGAGGCCTTCGCCGTGTAGTTGGCGATGTCCAGCGGGTACGAGCCGTAGGAGGCGTCGTTGCCCGTGCACGGGTTCCACCAGTACGTGTTGGTGTAGATCATCGGCTTGCGCCCGACCGACTCCTCGATGCGGCCGATGAACGCGCGGATCCACTCCCGCATCTGCTGCGGAGTGAGCCCGTAGCAGGGCCCGGTGCGCAGCCCCGCGTACGGCCACTCCAGGTCGACGAACGGCACCAGGGTGCGCTCGTCGCGGGTGAACCGGGCGTGGCGCAGGAAGTGCTCCGCCTGGCCGATCGGGTCGCCACGGTCCGGGCGGGCGTACACGTAGGCGCCCACGTACCGCCCGGCGGCCCTGGCGGCGGCGTAGTCGGCGGCGAAGTGCGGGTTGACGTACGAGGCGCCCTCGGTCGCCTTGATGTAGACGAACTCGCTGCCGGCCGCCACCTCGGTCGGCCAGTGCACCGGGTACCTGCCGTGGTCGTGGCTGGAGATGTCGAGACCACCGACCGGGTAGCCGGGCGGCCGGCCGGCCTGGATCGCCGCGACCGCCTCCGGCGAGGGCGGCCCGGCCGGCGGGAGCAGCGGGCGCGGCGGGCCGGCCGAGGCGACGCCCCACACCGCGCCGGTCAGCACGAGCAGCGTGAAGGCCACCCAGCGGCGGCGCGGGGGCGTCCAGTCGATCGACCGGAACCACCGCCACCCGGCGCCGAGCAGCGCGACCAGCGCGAGCAGCGACAGGAGCGCGCCCCAGCGCAGGCGGCGTCCTCTCGCGACCCAACGCTCCCGCACCACCCCAGTGTGCCCGCCGGGCGCGAACCCGGCGAACCGTCAGGCGTGCCGCTCGCTGTCCGCCCTGGTGACGCAGAACTCGTTGCCGGCCGGGTCCCGCAGCACCGCCCATCCGGCGCCGTCGGCGGTGCGGTGGTCGGCGAACATGCCCGCGCCCAGCCCGAGCAGCCGCTCGATCTCGGCGTCGCGGCCCCGGTCGGCCGGCTGCAGGCACACGTGCACCCGATTCTTCACCACCTTCTCCTCCGGCACGGCCTGGAAGTACAGCCGCGGCCCGGCCGGCGGATCGATGACCACCTCGTCGTCGCCGGGCGCGCACTCGGGGTGGATCGGGTGGTCGATCACCCCGGCCCAGAACCCGGCCAGGGCGTAGGGGTCGGCGCAGTCGAACGACACGTTGCGGATGAAGGCGGCCATGCCCGGACCATATCCCGGTCGACGGATCGGACCACGACGGATGTCAGGGGTACGCCGCCGCGGACCCTGTGATGCTGTGGGCATGGTCGTGCTGTATTTGTGTGGCGGTGGGCTGCCTCCTCGGCCTCGCGCTCGGCCTGGCCGCGCCCCGGCGGTCAGGCGGCGCGCAGCTCCTCGAGGTCGACGCTGCGGCGCAGCAGTCAGGCGGCGCGCAGCTCCTCGACGTCGACGCTGCGGCGCAGCAGTAGCAGGCCCGCGCCGGTCGTGACGAGCACGGCGCCGACCCCGGCGGCGGCGTCGCGGGCCAGCTCGGGCCACGGGATCGGGACGGGGACGGAGCGGACCGGGGTGGTCGTGGGCCGGCAGACCTGGGTCTGCGGGGTGTCGCTGACGCAGGTGTACGACCCGGAGGTATCGACGGTGGCCCGGGTGCCCAGGGTGCGGCTCAGGCCGAGCCCCGCGAGCACGGCGAGCAGGATCGCCGGGACGGCCGGCAGCAGGGTCTGCCACAGGATCGAGCCGGCCAGCGTCGCGCGGGGCACGCCGGTGGCGACCAGCGCCGCGTACTCCCGGCGGCGGCTCGCCACGCCCTCGGCCACCACGACGATCATCGCGATCGCGGTCAGCGCCACGGCCACCAGGATCGCAGCGTCGATGAGGTCCATGGTGCGGGCGTAGAACGGGTCGGCCTCCTGCCGCAGCGAGACCTCGGCGAGCAGGTAGGCCCGCACGCCGGCCGCGCCCGCGCCGAAGAGCACGCAGATGAGCAGCACGGCCAGGGTGCGGCTGCCGCTCCACGGGTCGCTCACCAGGCGGGCCGCGGCCAGGGTGGTCGAGGCGCGGCGGGCCCGGCGCTGCAGCACGCGCCCGCAAACGTGGGTCAGCCAGCCGGTGCCGAGCACGATGCCGAGCCCGGTGGCGGCGGCGCCGGCCAGCAGGAGCACCCACAGCCGTGGCACGGCGCCGCCCACCGCGAAGGCCGCCATCCCGGCCGGGACGAGCAGGCCCGGCCACGGGCGGGGGCCGGTGGTGCGCCGCGCCCGCCGTACGACTCCCAGCGGACCGACCGTCACGCGGCGCATCGCCACCGCGGCCGCGAGCGCGGCGAGGGCCGGGACCGCCACGACGGCGAGGACCAGCAGCCACGCGGGCGGGCGGACGTCGGTGGGCAGCGGCAGCCGGCCCTCGGCGTCCGGGTGGCCGAGCAGGTCGCGGCCGGCCAGCAGCGCGGCGAGCCCGGCCAGCCAGCCGGCCAGGTCGGCCACGCCGGTCTCCGCGGCGGCCACGGCGACGGTCTGCGCCGGGGTGGCGCCGGCGAGCCGGATCGCGGCGAGGCGCCGGTCGCGGGCGGGCGCGCCGAGCCGGGCGCACTGGCCGGCGAGGGCGAAGACGGGGATGGTGAGCAGCAGCAGGGTGAGCACGACGCCCGGGCGCAGGCCGGGCTCGCGCAGCAGCGCGTTGCTGTACTGCTCCGCCCACTCGTTCGAGCCGACGCCGTGCAGCGTGAGCGGGCCGATCGCCACCACGTTGGCCGCGGCCAGCACCGCGAGGGTGGCCAGGGCGGTACTGAGCGCGGTCAGCCCGACCCGCACGGTGTCCAGCCGCGAGCCGGCCAGGCCCAGCCGCAGCAGCGTGCCCGGCCTCATCGGGCGATTCCGAGGCCGGCCGGGTCGACGGCGCCGTCGCGCAGCACGACCTCGCGGTCGGCGTACCCGGCGACGCGGCCGGAGTGGGTCACCAGCACCACGGTCACGGACCGCTCCCGGGCGACGCCGACGAGCTGTCCCATGACCTGCTCACCGGCGAGGGTGTCCAGGGCGCCGGTCGGCTCGTCGGCGAAGACCAGCCGCGGCTCGGTGACCAGCGCCCGGGCCAGGGCGCAGCGCTGCTGCTGCCCGCCGGACATCTCCCCCGGCCGCGCGCCGGCCACGCCGGCGACGCCCAGGCGCTCCAGCCAGGACTCGGCAGCGCCGTGCGCGTTGCGCCGGGTGGCCCCGGCCAGCAGCAGCGGCAGGGCCACGTTCTGGGCGGCGGTGAGCTCGGCGACCAGCTGGCCGAACTGGAACAGCACCCCGAACTCGGTGCGCCGCAGCCGCGAGCGGTCGGCCTCGGATCTCGTGTCGAGGCGCTCGCCGCGGTACCGGATCTCGCCCGCGTCCGGCCGGATGATCCCGGCCAGGCAGTGCAGCAGCGTGGACTTGCCGCAGCCGCTGGGCCCGGTGACGGCGAGGATCTCGCCGTCGGCGACGTCGAGCGAGACACCGCGCAGGGCGGGCGTGGCGCCGTAGCTGCGGGCCACGTCCCTGGCTTGCAGTACCGCGGTCATCCGACAACCCCCGATGGCAGTTGGGCGACGCGCTGCAGCGTGGTGCGCAGCCACACCAGGTCGGCGTCGAGATGGGCGATCGCGTAGTCCGCGGCGACCACGTCGCCGAAGGCGGCGCCGGGGGCGGACTTCGCGGCCGTGAGCTCGCGCAGCCGGTCGGCGTGCGCCTTGCGCTGGGCGGCCAGGTAGGCGGTGGCCCGCCCGGTGTCGGGCCACAGCAGCGCGACCATCACCTTGGCCAGCAGGACGGAGCCGACGTGCGGGGCGGGCGGCTCGACCTCGGCCACCCAGCGCTCGAGGGCCTCCCGGCCGGCGTCGGTGATGGCGAACGTGGTGCGGTCGGGTCCGCCGGCGCGGTCCTGCCCCACCTGCTCGACGAGGCCGTCGCGCTCCAGCCGGCCGAGGGTGGCGTACACCTGGCCGAAGCCGAGCGCCTTGGCGCGCGGCAGCGTCCGGTCGTAGGCGTGCTTGAGGTCGTACCCGTGTTTGGGCCCGTCCCACAGCAGCCCCAGCAACACGAACGGTGCGGACATGCCCCCCACTATTCATCGAATGAATAGTCGGGTCAAGAGACGCCGCCGGAAATCATCCGCGGGGCCGTCAGCCCGCGGCCTTGCGCTTGGCCGCGTCGTAGGCGAGGTGCAGGAAGTCGGAGCCGGCGATCGCGGTCGCCACGCCCATCCCGAAGCGGGTCGCCCGCGGGGCGAACACCAGCCCCGCGGCCAGCCCGCCGGCGACCCACACGCCGGTGCAGAACGGGCAGGTGAGCAGCTCGCCGAGGGCGTGGCGGTGGCCCCGCCCGCGCGGGCTCTCGTTGAGCTCGGCCTCCCCCGCGGGCTCCTCGAACCGGGTGAACGGCGCCCGCAGCGGGCTGGTCACCGCGTCCTTGGTGACCAGCCGCGAGATCTTGTGGGTGGCCACGGCCAGCAGCGCCAGGTCCGCCGCCGGCGGGCGCCCCGGCAGCCGCCGACCGGACAGCCGGGCCGCACCGGCGACCGCCCCGGCCGCGGCGGCGAACACGCCGAGCACGGTCGCGTAGCCCCGCAGCGGGCGCTCGTCGGGCGCGTTGCGCGCGTACTCCCGGGCCGTCTGGGAATCGACATCCACCATGGCCACTCGCCTACCCCGCCACCCTCGCACAGAAACGCCGGACGGCCCGGGGCGCGTCACACCCGGCCGGTCAGCTCAGAGCGCCGGCTCGGCGGGGCGGTCCGGCTCGGTGGTGGGGCGCGGCGGGGCGATGGCCGCCACGACGTCCTGCGCGTAGGTGGCGGCCGGGCAGGGCATCGGCCGCTCACACACGACGCAGCCGCCGTCGGCGGCCGGCGCGTGGCGGGCGAGCAGTTCGGAGGCGGTGAGGGCGAGGATGCTGTCGGCGCGGATGTGAGGCACGGGCCCCCGGCTTCCCATGCGCGCGGCCCGGCAAACAGTTTGACTCGTGATCTTCACGTGAGCCCGGTCACCCGGCGGGCGGCGGCCCGAGGGGCTCGGGCCGCCACGTCGATCACCCGCCGGGAAGGGCTACGGCAGGGTCCAGCGCTGGTTGGCGGCGCTGGTGCAGGTCCAGATCTGCAGCTGGGTGCCGTCGGCCGAGCTCGGGCCGGTGGCGTCCAGGCACTTGCCCAGCGACTGCAGGCTGCCGTCGGCGCCCGCCGCCCACTGCTGCGCCGCGGTGCCGTTGCAGTCGTACAGCTGCACCTTCGTGCCGTTGGCCGAGCTGGCCGCGGCCACGTCGAGGCACTTGCCCAGCGCGCGCAACGTGCCGTCGGTGCCGACCGTCCACTGCTGGGCCGTCGTGCCGTTGCAGGTGTACAGCTGGATCTTCGTGCCGTTCGCGGTGCTCGCGCCGGCGACGTCGACGCACTTGCCGCCGTAGCCGGTGATCTGGCCGGTCCGGGTCGACGGGGTGCCGCTGTCGGCGCCGGCCCAGAGGTACGTCCCGACGGTCTTCGCCGGCAGGGTGCTGGAGACCTGCTGGTTGCCCACCCGCAGCGTGAACGGCTGGCTCGCCGCGGTCTGGTTCACCACGACGGTGACGAGCGTGCCGTCGGGGTTCTGGAAGGCGACGTTCGTGACCGTCCCGGTCGAGCCGTAGCCGGTCGACACGCGCCGCGCGCCGGCCGCGACGAACTTCGAGAACTGGGCGACCATGTAGTAGTCCGGCAGCGCCCAGAACGTGTCGCGGCTGGTCGGGCTCTGCACGAGCATGGTCGGGTCGGGCGAGCCGGACCACCGCTCGGGCGAGCGGTTCTGGTCCAGCATGCTGACCCAGCCCTCGTACAGGGTGGCGTTGTTGCGGAAGTACTGCACGATGCGGTCGGCTCCCGACGTACCCCAGACGGAACGCTCCGTCATGAGCACGTCCTTGTCCGGGTAGCTCGCCTTGACGGTGGACATGGCCGACGGGTCGCCGGCGTAGTCGTGGAAGGCGATGCCGTCGACGGACGAGTACGCGTCGCTGTGGCTGGACGAGCTGCCGAGCACCCCGGCGGCGTAGGACACGCCCTCGCTGAAGTTGTGGTCGAAGGCCCAGATCTTGACGCCGCCGAGCGCGTTGTTGCTCAGCTCGGTGCGCAGCGCCTTGGCCAACTGCCGCTCCTGGTCGGCGCTCACCAGCATGCCGGGGTAGTCCGCCGGGGAGAACAGCGGCTCGTTCTGCAGCGTGAGCGCGTAGATCGGGATGCCCTGCGCGGCGTACGCCTGCACGGCCCGGCGGTAGTACGTCGCCAGCGTCGCGATGTAGGTGCTGTTGAGGCTGCCGCCGATGATGTTGTTGCTGGTCTTCATCCACGGCGGGGCCGACCAGGCGCTGGCGAAGATGCGCAGGTTGGGGTTGATGGCCAGGGCCTGCTTCAGGGTGGCGATGATGTTGTAGTCGATGTCGCGCTGGATCGAGAACCGCGACAGCGACGGGTCGGCCGCCCCGTCGTCGTAGGTGTAGAAGTCGTGCGACGTGAAGTCGCTGGTGCCGAAGGTGATGCGGGCGACGTTGAAGCCGGCCCCGGTGGCCGGGTCGACGAGCGTGCGCAGCGCCTTGTCGCGGCCCGTCGCGCTCATCCGCGACAGGTTGTAGATCGTGGACTCCTCCAGCGACGAGCCGACGCCGAGGATCGACTGGTACTTCGTGCCGGTGTCGACGGTGACGGTGGCACTCCCGGTGGCGGCGACGATCGGGGCGTCGGCCTGCCGGGAGAGCTGGTACGGGGTGCCGGCCAGGCCGGTGGCCGGGCTGGTGTACCAGTTGCCGTTCTTCGGCTCGTAGCCCGCGGTGCGCGACTCCGAGCTCCAGTAGACCTGAACCGAGGTAGCTGCCGCGGCGGCCGGCAGCTGGGCTGATGTGAGCAGGGCGGCCGCGGTGGCCGCGACGAGCAGTGCAGACAACGGCCGGGTTGGGACCATGTGCACGCCTCCTGGCGGGGGGGGGGGTTAACTTCGAGACTTGTATTAAGCCTGGAGGCTATATATCTGTCAATGTTCCTAACAGATGAGCCGTTCACCCCGGCAGCGTGCGGGCACGCTGGTCGACGCCGAGCGGGCCGTACGGGTAGTCGCCCATCACCGGCGCGCTGACCTCGGTGAGCAGCCCGGTCTCCTCCCCCGACAGGCGAAGGTCCGCGGCGGCGAGGTTGTCGTCGAGCTGCTCCACCGTGCGGGCCCCGAGGATCACCGAGGTCACCGCCGGGCGGGCGGCCACCCAGGCCAGCGCCACCTGGGACATCGACACGCCACGGCCCTCGGCGACCCGGCGGACCGCGTCGAGCACCCGCCAGGTGCGCTCCTGGGCGTTGCGCGGCCCGTAGGCCTCCATGCCGCGGCCCGGGTCCTCGCCGAGCCGGGTGGCGCCGGTCGGCGCGGCGTCGCGGGCATACTTGCCCGTCAGCCACCCACCGGCCAGCGGCGACCAGGGCAGGATGCCGATGCGCTCGTGCCCGCACACGTCGACGAGCTCGAGCTCGATGTCGCGAGCCAGGAGGTTGTACTGCGGCTGCAGCGTCACGATCGGCGCCAGCCCCCGCAGCCGGGCCAGCAGCGCCGCCTTCTGCAGCTGCCAGCCGAGGAAGTTCGACACCCCGGCGTAGCGGATCTTCCCGGCCCGCACGGCGTCGTCGAAGAACCCCAGCGTCTCCTCGATCGGGGTCAGCGGGTCCCAGGCGTGGGCCTGGTACAGGTCGACGGCCTCGACCCCGAGCCGGCGCAGGCTCGCCTCCAGCGCCCGGGTCAGGTGCGCGCGGGTGAGGCCGGCGTCGTTCGGGCCGTCGCCCATCGGGAAGCGGCCCTTGGTCGCGATGACCACGCCGTCGCGCCGGCCGGGCGAGGCGGCCAGCCAGCGGCCGACGATCTCCTCGGAGCGGCCGCGGGAGTACACGTCGGCGGTGTCGATGAAGTTGCCGCCACGCTCCACGAACCGGTCCAGCTGCGCGTGGGCCACCTCCTGCGCGCTCTCGTTGCCGAAGGTCATCGTCCCGAGGCATTGCGCGGACACCACCGTGCCCGTCCCGCCCAGCGTGCGGTACTCCATGCTCCATCGCCCTCTCGATCGCGGTTCGTCCTCAGGATGACTCCCGGCCGGGGCACCCGGTTGCCGGGGCGGGGGGCCTGGACCCACCGCGCGCCCGCCGCTCAGTTCCGGTATATCCGGCGATGCCACCAGGGCAGTGGCTCGCCGGTCCACCGCGCCTTGGGGGTGGAGTCGGGCAGGGTGCGCAGCCGCAGCTCGCGGTCGAGGCGCGTCAGCAGCCGGCGCAGCTCCGCTCGGGCCGGCGGCGGCAGGAGCCGGGTCACGGCCTCGAGCGCGTCCCGCGCGACCGCCAGGTCGTCGTACTGGCAGCCGGGGCAGGCGGGACACAGCGAGGCCTCCAGCCGGAGCCGCGCGCCCGGTTGGCGCAGGAACTTGCGGTACTGCACCAGAAACGACGCCGCGTGCCCGGGCCGGACGTGCTCGTGGAACGGGTCGGGGTCGTAGCCCGCGAGGTCGCGCGGGCGAGGGCCGAGCCGGCCGCCGTGCTCGGTCGCGCGGACGGCGGCGGCCGTGGCTGGGGAGAGCCGGTCGAGGGGGCCGCCGTCACGCGCCCACTGGCGGACGGCAACCCGTTGGGTGGCGCGGATCGCGCCGGGCCGTCTACGCGGCATTGCCCTTTCGGGAGATCATCACCTCATCATGCTGGCACAGTCACCGTGTCCCGGCTCGCGGGGCCGCCGACAAGCGCCGCGGACAGGGCCGAGCCGATGCCGTCCTCGCTGCTGAGACTGCTCCTGGACGATGCCTGACCCCGTTACAGGAGGTCGTTCAGGCGCAGCGAGGCGATGTCCGGGTCCCTACGGCTGGGCAGGGCACGCGCGGCGGCCTCGTCGAGCGGGCGGGCCGGCCGGGCGACCGCGCCGAGCTCCTTGATCGCGTCGATCTCCTCGGCGATGAGGCGCGCCAGCCGCTTGCGGTCAGGACGGACGAAGTCGGGACAGTTCCAGGCGGCGGTCACGGCCTCGGTGCGCAGCGCCTCGAAGGTCTCCTGCTGGCGGCGCAGGTGAGCGGCGCCGGCGTCGTTGACGAGCTTCTCGAACCGGGCCAGGCCCCAGTGGTCGGGCTCGGCGCGGCACTCCAGGCGCAGCACCAGGAAGTCGACGCCGGTCGGGCGCTGACCGGATACGTACAGCAGACCGTCCGGGAAGGACAACGGGCCGAGGGTGCCCGGGGCGGTGTTGGCGACGACGAGGTATCCGGAGCGTACCTGCGGACCGCCCCCGGTGTCTCCGGCCGCGACGAAGCTCTGGTGGACAGTGAGGACGGGCCGCTCGCCGGCCTGCTTGACCACCGCGTCCAGGCCGGTGCCGATCCGCTCGACGACCGCCGCCGCCGTGGACAGCGGCGGCCCGAGCAGCGGCGTCAGGGCGCCGACCAGGTCCGCGGCCGCGGCCAGCGGTCCGGCGGTCGTGGTGCGAAACAGCGCCGCCTCCACCTCGACCACGCCGCCCTCGTACGGCAGCAGTGGCGTCAGCTGGAAGTTCAGCTGCACGCCGGGCCCGGTGATGGCCGCCGGCGCGCGGGTGAACTTCGCGAACACCTGCAGGTCGCGGCCGGCGAAGTTGAGGGCCGCCCCGCCGTGCAACGCCGGGAAGTGGTCATTGCCCCACGTGCGGGCCTTGGCGAGATAGCCTTCGACGAGCCACACCCGCACGTAGCCGCGGTCGGGCCGCAGCACCTCGGCACCTTCGTCCGGCACGAACGCCACGGTGGCATGCCCGGCATCCGCCAGGAACGCTGCCTTGATCGTCTGCCACATCTACCGGCTCCTTCACCGTCGCATGACGAGCTGAACATCGACCACCGGCCGTTCCCCCCACGGCGTCCTTTCCGGCTCGAACTCGGCCACCGTCGCCTTGAGATCCCGCAGCAGCTCCAACAGCTCGTCGCGCCGGAAGCCATCGTCCCAGCGCGCTGCGGCGGCCTCGACCAGCCGAACGGCTCGCGCCGCGGCCTCGTCGGGCAGCGGCGGGACGAGGAACACCGCGCTCGCTCCGGCCTCGACGGCGGCGCGGGCGAGGGTCAGGTAATCGGCGCCGTCGGCGCCGAAGCACCGCGCGGGGCCGTCGATCGGCGGGGCGTGCAACACCAACACCTGGCCTCGGCTGGCGATCCGGTCGAGGCGCAGCGCCGAGCGCCAGAGCTCCGCCTCGGCCGGGGTCTCGTCGTGAACTACGAAGAGCAGCTCGATCCAGGTCTTCAGCGGTGCCCCGACCATGTGGCGGACGAGTGGGGAAAGCGGCGGGACACCCGTCCCAGGCGGCGCGAGATAGAGCGGCCCGAGATACGCAATGCCCTTGCAGTCGCGCGGCGCGGCCATGGCGATGGGCACGATGCGGTGCCAGAGGACGTTTGCCAGGGCCGCCGACTCGGCTCGCTGGCCCATGGCCTGCTCCCACCGTTCGGTCCACCGGTCCGTGGTCCTGTCGATGGAGAGGCTCATCCTGATCGGGCGCCGACGGGCGCGCCGGAACGCCCGGTCGAGACTCGGGAACGGCGGTTCCATGTCGAGCGTCACCGGGTTGACCCGATGGCGCAGCCACGGCCTGAGGCGGGAGCGGCGTGGCACGATCGAGCGCCTGCGGACGGACGTGGTGCAGGTCGTCGAGAGCCGTCGGCCCGAGACGGAAACGTGCAACCCGATGCTATTCACCGGCAGTGCCCGACGAGCCAGGAGCAGCAGTAGCGCGAGGGCGAGCAGAACGGCCGTGCCAGCGAGGCTCACGGCTGGGAACCGCAGCGCGAACACGGCCGTGGCGGGCACGAGGATGACGTTCAGGAGCGCCAGCGCGGACCGCCTCCCTCCGGTCACCTCCAGCCGGTTCGTGGCGACCGGCCGGGGCAGCCAGCCTGGCATGGCCCGCCGCCGGCTCCGCCAGCCTTCGCCCATCGCTACCGGCGTGATACCGAGCCGCGTTTCGAGCTGCCGTGCCAGGCGGGTGGCCCGCACGCGCGGCCGGGCGGCGCCGACCAGGGCCGCGACGGAACGCCCGGCCGCCAGCCGGGCGAGCACCGCGGCCTTCCACGCCTGCTCGGGTGAGCGGTCGCACATCTGCGCGGCCGCGTCCACCAGCACCTCGGACGCAAGCTTCGGTGCGCGGATGGCCAACACTTCGCCGGCACCAACGAGGGCCGGATCGACAAGCCGCCGCGGCAGCCCGGGCGGTGCTTGGCTCGTCGCCATCCGGCGTGCGATGTGGTAGCGCTCGTACTCCTCCAACGCGTGCGGCAAGAGCAGCGCGGCGGCGACAGCTGAGCGCCGCGGCGGGGAGCCGGACAGCCCTGGCCTGATCAGCTCGTAGTCCGCGACCGTCGCCGCGGCACTGCCTGCGAACAGCTCGTCTTCGTCGCGCATCTCGCTGCGGGCCGCCCGGTCCTTCGTGCAGGTCCGCCACCAGCCGTAGAAACTCCCGGCCGCTTCGACGCTCGGCGGTACCAGGTCCTGTATCAGGGCCAGGGTCAACCACGCTTCGGCGCGTACGTGCGGTGTGCCGAACCGGGCGAGGTCCTCAATATTGGGCAGGTGGGCGATCGTACGATCGGTCCGGCAGCGACGCAGGAGGGCCAGCTGACACTGCTCGACATGGTCCGGGTCGTCGCCGGCCACCGCGACGGCCGACAAGTGCTGCTCGAGCAGGGTGACGCCCGCGGGCGTGCCCAGACGGTCAGCGACGGCCACCACGAGGGGCGGCACCTGTTGATGCAGCCAGTGTCTCGGCCGGCGACCGAGGACGTATCCGAACGTCGCGGCCTGGGTGAGCTTCTCGTCCGGCTCGGCGTCCGCGTCGAGGGCACACAGGGCGGACATCAGCCGCTCCGCGTCCACCGCGTGCGGGCGGGTGGCCGCCTCGGCCCACCAGCGGTCGAGCCCGGCCCGGGCCGGTCGAACCGAGGGCTCGGCGATCGAGGCGAGCAGTACCGCGAGGCGGCAGCGGTCCAACAGGTGCTCCGGGACCACCCAGTCGGCGTACGGGACCCGGTCGGACGGACGCAGCCGCTCCGCCGCCGCAGCGGCCTCGCACGCCTCGGCTCCGGCCAACTGGTCACGCTGCAGGCTGAGCACCGCACGGCACAGGCCAAGCGCGACCGCCGCCACCGGGTCGATGCGCTCTTGCAGGGCAACATGCCACAACAGGGGCCCGGCGTCGGCCCCTCGGTCGATGAGCCGCTCGATCGCGGCGACCACAGCGGCGATCGGGGCGGCCGCCAAAGCATCGGCGGACGGGAGCGGCACACCGACCTCGCCGACGCGGCCGAGCGCAGCCCGGGCCGCAAGCCGGGCCCGATGCGCCGGGTCGGGATGGCGCTCGGCGTGACTGGCCACGTCGGCCCAGATCGGGGACGTGTCGGTAGTGAGGCCCGCGTGCAGCCGGGAGGCGGCCTGGGTGGCGAGGATCGCGGCGAGGATGCTTGGACCGTCCGGGCGCAGTTGCGCTTCCACGCCGGCCGCGCGGGCGCTGACCTGGCCGGCCCAGGCCCACTCGCGCTGGGCGACGACACGCTCCTCGAGGTCGGTCCAGAAGGCTCCGACCTCAGCCACCGGCAGCAGGTGCAGCGCGGCCTCGACGGTCTCGGCCGGGATGTGGCCGAGGTCGCCACGGCGCACGACTGCGGCGGCGTCCCGGCCGAGGGCGTCCCGATCAACCGGTTCGCGGGCGGCTAGCACCACCCGCAGCCGCCCGCACCAATTCGGGTCGATCTCGATGAGATCCGGCATGCCGGTCGGGCCGACGGCTATCGTGCTGACCCACTCCTGCGCGGCGAGGTCGCGAAAGGCCTCGCTGACGTCGATGCCGAGCCGGTCCAGCGACGGGGCGACGAGGGCCACGTCAAAGCGTCCGAACGCGGCGGCGACGGGGAGTGCGCGCCGCGCGGGGCTCTCGCCGAGCCTGCCGAGTATGCGCAGTTCGATGAGCGGATCGCCGGGCACGCCAGCGAGCGCGCCGACATCCAGGTCGGCATCGTCGCGCACCCATTCGCAGTACCCGTGAAGGTCGAACGGGTTGTAGTCGTTGTCGCCGCCGCGCCGGGCCACCGTCTCGAGCACGGCCTCCGCGTGCCGCTCCTGTGGTGTGCCGGCCAGCCGGCCCTGCACATAACTGCGCGCCTCGGTCGCGTCGAAGCCGTGCATGGTCAGCACTCGCACGTAAGGCCGCTCACGCAGCCGCGGCTCGGCCGCCCGCCGCAGCGGATCCGCGGACGGCACCAGAAGCCGGCGGCCCAGCAGCAGCACCCGGACACCCTGGAACCGGTCGTGGATCTGCTCGAGCAGCTCGAAGGTCCGGTCGATGGCGGGCGCCGAGGCCCCGGCGGTGTACAGCTTCGCCAGCTCTTCGCATGTGTCGAGGACGAGCAGCGGCGGCGCGGGCAGCTCACGCAGGAAGTCCACGAACCGGTCGATGACCTGGCGCTCGAACTCGACCACGTTGTGCTCGAGCAGTTCAGTGCGGTGCAACTCCTCGTGCAGCGCGTCGGCGGCGGTGACGAGCTGGAAGTGCGCTTGGCTCGCGGCCCGAGTCTCCCGATGGCCGAGCAGGTCGAAGGCGAGGGCGAGCAGCAGGTCGGCGGGCCGATCCTTCGGGTAACGGGGCGGGAGATGGTCGAAGTCGACCCGGGCCACCGGCCGCGTGCCGCCTGACTCCTCCAGGAATCGCCGAGAGGTGAGGTACCGCACGAGCATGGTCTTGCCGACGCCGGCCGCGCCGCGCAGGTGCAGCGCCCAGTGCCGGCCGTCGAAGCTCAGAAGGTGCTGGACAGCTGCTTCAGCCTCCCGCCGATTCATGTAGTGCTGCATGTAGAGGGCGTCGCGTTCGCTGCGGTGGGCTCGGTCGATACGCCACTGGACGCGTTTCGCGACGTCCGCGAGCGGGACGCCGAGGATGTCGCCGAGCACGCTGACCGCGGCGACCAGCGTCACCGCCTCAGGCAGCCGCTGGCCGTCAACGAGCTCGTCGACGGTGCGGATCAGGCGCAGGCCGGTGCGGTCGCCGAGGAAGTCCTCGACGACCGTCAGCCATGGGCGCAACCGGTAGGCGTCAATCGTCTCCTCGTCGAGGCGCTGCACAGCGCGGGCCAGGTCGTCGAGGTCGCCCCGCAGGTCGGTCCTACGCACAGTACGCAGATACAGGCCGACCTCGGCCCGTTCACTCGTGCGCAGCCAGAAGGACCGGCCGCGGCGGCCGCCGGCCTCCACTGTGGTGCGTGTGTCGATGAGTCCGGCCTCGGCCAGCGCTTCGATGTTGAGCGTCCCGCCGGCGTCGAGGCTGAGCAGCTCGGCGAGGCCGCCGGTCCACTCGGGCAGCAGCGCGAGGCGGGCCAGTACCGCCGAATCGACCATGGCCAGGCGGTCCTTGCGGGCCCGCTCGACCGCCTCGGTGACCAGCCGGTCGAAATCCAGTTCGGCGGGAAAGATCATGCGTACCGCTCCGCGAAGTCGGCGTAGACCTTGTCGTCGTCGACCTGCTCAAGCAGGCCGAGGTCGCTGAGGGCGCCGGCGAGAAGGTACAGATCGCCGTTGACCGCCTTCGGCTGACCGCTCAGCCGCAGCAGCGTCTTGGCCAGCATTGCGTGGTCGGTGCTGGTCGGTGCTACGTAGGCCGGGTGCTCACCCCAGGGACGCATGAGCACCCACTGGAAGCCCAGCGCCGCCTCGGCGCTGCCCAGGGCACGCAGCTCTTCGTAGAGGTACCCCGGCTGGTTCTTCCGGGGGCTGATGAACTGCCGGACCGCCTCCCCGTCGCCGGCTGACAGTGAAGCGGTGGCGATAACCGGAATCGGCAGCCTGGCCGTGCCCAGGCCGCTGGGGCGGACCAGGCCGAGCAGCTGGCGCACCACGCCCTCCCACCGGTGCAGCTCGTCGAGGAGCAGAACCGGGGTGGTGTGCGCGCCGAACGGCGGCCCGGCGTCAGCCGCGGCGAGGGCCAGCGCGTAGAGGTCGGAGCGCAGGCGGCTGCGGGTCCTGTCCGGCACTACCGCCGACGGGTCGCGCTGCGACAGCTCGTAGCTGGCGGTGTAGTAGGCCTCGATCTCGTCCTCGGCGGCCGGCATCGGCCAGTCGGTGGTGCCGCGCAGGCCGAGCAGGCGTGACGCCGGCAGCCGCACTTCAGTCTGCTCTGCGAACTGGGCCATCTTGGTCGTGATTTGGCAGATGACCTGCAGCAGGGTGGTCGGCGCCATCTGGCTGAACGGGCCGAGCAAGATGGGCAAGTGGCCGCGGCGCAGCAGCCGGTGGCCGATCTCGCGCAGCAGCCGCGTCCCGCCGAGCGAGGCGATCGGCCCGTCCCGCCCGACGATGACGAGCCCTGTGCCGGGCCGGCGCTCGGGTGGGAACGCCGCGTCGATCTGGCTGAGGAACGCGTTGCGCCCGATGAATACCGGCTGCATGAGCAGCTCCAGCTCGCGTGCGATGTCGCCGAGGCGGTGAGCCTGCTCCGGGTCGATGAGACGGGCGCCCGGCTCGACGTTGCGGGCCAGGAACAGCGCTGGCATCGCCCAGTCGAGCCGGTGCAGCGAGGACATCTCGCCGATCAGTGCCGCCCGCCGGCCCCGGGCAGCCGCCGCGACCAGCGGCTCGCCCTCCCGCAGCGCCTCGAGCATCTTGTTCGTGTACAGCCGGCAGGCGGTCTCGGCGATGTCGCCGGTCATCGCCACTACGACCGGGATGCCGCCGCCAACGAGCTGAGCCGCGAGCGGCAACGCGCCTGTCCTGGGGTTGATCGAGCCGGAGCGGCAGGCGCTGAGGATGACCGCGGCGGGCCGCCCGCCGTCAGTCAGCGCCGCGAGCAGCTGCGCTCCGTCCACGTCGCCGCCGCCGGGCCGCCCCGAGCCGAGGCTCACCACGCCGCTCTCCCCACCGGCAGCGCCGTGCGCGATGAGGTGCACCAGGTCCGGCCGGAACTCGCGGCAGGCGTCGGCCAGGTGCTGCGCGGTGACGTGCAGGTCGACCCGGGGCGAGCACATGCCGGTGGTCTCCAGCGCGCGAACCAGGCCGACGAACATGGCTCCTGGGCGGATGATTGCGTCGGTGAGCGGCGCTCCGCAGGCCAGCAGCATCCGGGCGGGCCGTTGCAGCTCGTACGGGCGCTCGGCAACGTCGGTAGGGACCAGCCGAGTGACGGCGACGAGCAGGCGGGGATGCCCGGCCAGCGGGTGGTTGCCGTCGTACATCGCCTCCCACAACATCGAGTGCAACGCAGTCTCGCTGGCCGGCCACTGCAGCGCGAGCTCGACGCCGCGAGCCTCGACCACGTCGGGCCGCATCTGGATGGCCGGCCACGCGGGGGCGAGCAGGGCCTCGTACAGCAGGCACCCGTATTCGCGGACATCGGCGGCGTCGGTGGTGTTGTCGTCGATCCGCTCCAGCATCGACGCGACCTTCGCCGGGTCGGCGCCCGCCGGGGCCGGGAGGCGGCGTCCGCCGGGCAGCTCCAGCGCCGGCATCCGGTGCTCCAGCGGCGGTGTGGCGCAGCCGACGCTGACGATCCAGTCGGGCCCGTCCGGGCGCACGTCGATCACGATCCGCGGGAGGATCATCGGGCCTCCTTCAACGCGCGCACGATCAGGCCGGCGGCATCCGCCGGGTGCATCCCGACCGCCCCGCCGGGGGCCAGCGTTCCCGGCGGGCCGGCCTTCGCCATGGCCGCGACGAGCCGTTCGTGCAGGCCGTCGGAGGCACCGGCGCGGTACGCCCGCACCCCGGCCAGCACCGTCAGCCGGGCCGCCTCGGCGCCGCCGATCGGGTGCAGGTGCGGATCGGGGCCGCGCAGCTCGACAGTCCAGTCCGCCACCCGGCCGCGGGGGGCGAACCACCCGGCGCGGTTGTCGAACAGATCGGCCAGCCGGCGGCCGCCCACCGGCAGGTCCAGCAGGGCCTCGGCGGCCGGCGCGGCCAGCGTCAGGTGCGCCGCGACGTCGT
Source organism: Dactylosporangium salmoneum (assembly GCF_039532525.1). Lineage (NCBI taxonomy): Bacteria > Bacillati > Actinomycetota > Actinomycetes > Micromonosporales > Micromonosporaceae > Dactylosporangium > Dactylosporangium salmoneum. The sequence goes on along the minus strand of NZ_BAAARV010000012.1, from coordinate 49,813 downwards.
CCTCGGCGATCCCCGGCAAGGCCGCGTAGCGCAACCACTGGCGGACGTCTTCGGCGCCCGGCGGCCAGGTCCCCGTGCCCAGGCGGCGCACGGTCTCGCCGGCGACGGCCAGCCGGATCGCCGGAGGCGGGTACGCGCCCCCGTCAGGGGTGGCGAAGAACGCGGTCGGCGCGGTGTACTCCAGCTCGTGCGTCGCCCACGCTCCGGCCTCGGCGACGGCGACCGCCGCGAACGCGTCGGCGAACAACTCGGCCGCCCATGTCGGCCAGAGCGCGCCGCGGGCCGGATCGTGATGCCCGAGTGCGTCGGCGAGCGCGTCCGCGGCCCGGTCCTCGAGGCTTTCGTCCCCGTCCCGGCCGAGGTCGCCGGCGACGTGGTGGCCGACCTCATGCGCGGCCAGCGCCAGCCACCAGCCCTGCCCGGTGACCGTCTCCGGCAGCGAGATGACCGGGATCGGCAGGGTCCGCACGAGGTCACCCACCAGATCCGGCGCGTCCCTGCGCAGGGGCCGGGGTACGGCGTCGCGGACCGTGGCGCACGCGCCCCACTGCGGTGCCACGAACGTCAGCGGCCCGGTCGGGCACGGCACGCCGGCCCGCCGGAACGGCTCCACCCAGCAGGAGCGGACCAGTTCGTCGGCGGCGCCGAGGACCGAGGTGAGGCGGTCATTGCACCGCTGGTCGTACTTCTCCGCGTACCAGGCGAAGAGCCGGTGGACGACGGCGAGGCCCTGCTCGACCGCGCGGCACCGGTCGTAGACGGTCCCGGGCCGGTCGTCGTCGGGCTCGCCGATTTCGGCCCGCAGCCGCTCGGTCGCGCCCGCCAAGGCCGGTTCCAGGAAATCGAAGTGCACGCCGAACCGGTCGAAGCGGCGGTCCTGACGCCGCGTTGCGAACCACGCGTCCATGAGCCGCACGAGCCGGCCGGCGGCGGCATTGGCCTCGTCTGCGCGGCGACCGGTCCGGCCGGCCCAGTCGGTGCCCGCAGCCGCGACCGCCGCGATCTCGCCCATACGTCCCCTCGCCGCCGTCATGATGCGGTGAGGGTCGCAGAACGTCGGCCGGTATGCCCTGGACGGATCGGCCGCCTTCGTTGCCGTCCGTGCAGATCGCGTGACCGAACGGCGGAGTTCGCGTCAGGAGACGCTGCGAAGGGTGCCGGTGTGGGCGGCCAGGATGGTGCGCAGCTTCTCGGCGTCGGGCTCGGTGGCCGGGGTGACGGTGAAGAGGTACTGGTCGGAGCCGTCCCGCGTGCCCAGGGCGTCGTAACAGACGGTCAGCTCGCCCGCGGCCGGGTGCCAGAGGCGCTTGCGGCCGTGGCTTCGCTCGTGGACGGTCTGGTCGTGCCACCAGGTGGCGAACTCGGGGCTGTCGCGGCGCAGCTCGTCGATGAGCTCGCGCAGGCGCGGGTCGGCGGGGTGGCGGGCCAGGTTGGCGCGCAGGTTGCCGACCGTCTCGCGGGCGATGCGGGTCCAGTCGAGCTGGGTGCGGCGGGCGTCGCCGGCGAGGAAGAGCATGGCCTCGCGCCCGACCGCCGCCGCGCCCCGCAGGGTGCGGCGGCCCTCGGGCGTGTCGGCGTCGAGGCGCACGTCCGGGTCGAGCAGCGCGACGAGCGCGGCCAGGTCGCCGTCGCGGGCGGCGGCCAGGAACGCGGCCATGGCCCGTCGCTGCCGGGCGAGGTCGGGGTCGGGGACCGGCGCCTCGCGGGCCCGGCGGCGGCCCCGGCTGGCCAGCTGGCGGGTCGCGGCCACCGAGCGGTCCAGCAGCGGCGCGATGTCTGGCAGGCCGACGTGCGCCGGGTCGAGGTGCACGGCGGCGGGCGGTTCACCACGGTGCGCCGCGTCGCCGGGGTGGATCAGGGCATGCTGCAGGAGGTCACCGAGGATTCCCCGCCGCACCGGTGGGCGGCCCGGGCGGTCGCCGGGGCGGTGCGGCCCGCCGCCACCGTGACCGTGGAGCCGCTCGACGGCGGGGCGCGGTCGCGGGTCACGTTCCGGCTGGACTTCGAGGGGCGCGGCGCGGGCGACCTGCTGGTGCCGCTGGTGCGGCGGATGGCCGCCCGGGCCGCGCCGCGCAGCTACGCCCGGCTCAAGGCGCTGCTGGAGGCGGGGCCGAACCAGGACGCCAGCGCCTCGCGCAACCCTTCGCCGCCGGACCAGGCGACGTAGCCATCGGGGCGGATCAGCCGCTCGCGGCCGCCGGCGGGCGCCAGGTCGACGCGGTCGGACCAGGGCTCGGCGGTGGCGAGGCTTTCCGCGGTACCGAAGAGCATCGGTCCGGCGGTTGCCAGCGCGACGTCGGCCGCCCGCTCGCCCTGGTCCAGGCCGACGATCATCTCGGCCAGGCGGCGGTTGGCGTCCTCGACGCTCAGCAGCCCGGACATCGTGGCGCGCAGGGCGTCGACCTGGGCGCCCGGCCGGGACAGCGCGGTCTGCGCCCGGGTGTTGTCCAGCACCCGGGCCGCGACCGGGCGCCGTTCGGCCTCGTAGGTGTCCAGCAGCGCGTCGCCGGCCAGGCCGCGCGCCACGAGGCCGAGCTTCCAGCCCAGGTTCGCGGCGTCCTGCAGGCCGGTGTTGAGGCCCTGGCCGCCGGCCGGCCAGTGGATGTGCGCGGCGTCGCCGGCCAGCAGCACCCGGCCGGCGCGGTAGGCGGCGGCGAGGCGGGCCGCGTCGTTGTAGCGCGACACCCAGCGCGGGCTGTGCATGCCGAAGTCGCGCCCGCTGATCGCGACGAACGCCTCCCGGAAGCCGGCGAAGTCGAGGACCGCGTCGCGGGGCGCGACCCGGTCGTACTGGTTGACCATCAGCCGGTGGGAGCCGGGCTGCAGCGGCAGCACGGTGAAGTCGCCGAGCGGGGTGCGCCGCTGGAAGATCGGGCCAGCCGGCGGGTCGGCCAGCTCGACGTCGGCCAGCATCGAGCTCAGCGTCGCGTCGGTGCCCTCAAACGCGATGCCGGCCAGGCGGCGGATGGTGCTGCGGCCGCCGTCGCAGCCCACGACGTACTGCGCCCGGATCACCTCGCCGCCGGCCGTGGTGACCTCGGCGTGCGAGGCCGTCTGGGTGAGGCCGGTGACCGGGGACGACCAGCGCACCCGGGCGCCGAGCTCGGCGGCCCGCTCCTCCAGCAGCTCCTCGACGCGGGCCTGCACGAGACCCAACACGAAGGTGTACCGCGTGCCGAGCCCCGACAGCTCCAGCCAGATGCCGGCGAAGTGGGCCGCCGGCACCCGGCGGCCGCGGGCCAGGAACCGCTCGGCGATCCCGCGGTGCTCGAGGATCTCCAGGCTGCGCGCGTGCAGGCCACCCGCCCGCGACTCGCCGCTGCGGCCCGCCGCCGCGTCCAGGACCACCACGTCGAGCCCGGCCAGCCGCAACTCGCACGCCAGCATCAGGCCGGTCGGGCCGCCGCCGGCGACGACCACCTGGGTCTGCTCCATGTCCGTCCCCCATCTCTCTAACGTTGTTAGAGGCGCTCTAACGGCGTTCAGGATGGCTCTAACCCTGTTAGAGTGTCAAGCCGTGGCCATCACACCCGACGCGATCGCCCGGACCGGGCTCGAACTGCTCGCCGAGACCGGGCTCGACGGGCTCACCATGCGGCTGGTCGCCGACCGGCTCGGGGTGCGCGCGCCGACGCTGTACTGGCACGTCAAGAACAAGCAGCACCTGCTCGACGCCATGGCCGGGGTGATGTTCGCCGAGGCGATGGACGGCCTCGAGGCGCCGCAACGCCGCGTGAGCTGGTCCGACTGGCTGGCCGGGCGGGCCCGCACCCTTCGGAAGGTCCTGCTGCGCTACCGCGACGGCGCCCGCGTCTTCGCCGGCACGAACCTGACCGGCCCGGACCTGCCGCGGGCCATGGAGCTGACCCTGCGCACCCTGCTCGACGCCGGATTCGCGCTGCCCGACGCCGCCCGGGGCTTCGCCGCCATGCTGCACTACACCGTCGGCTACACGATCGAGGAGCAGGCGCGGCTCGGCGCCGGGTACGACGACGGCAACCCGTACCGCCCGGAGCGCCTGGCCGAGACCTTCGACGCCGCGAAGTACCCCCTGTCGGCCCTGGCCGCGTCGCAGATCCTGCTGCCGGCCGACCCGGACGCCGACTTCGAGCACGGCCTGGGCTTCGTACTCACCGGCCTCGCCGCACGGCTGCCCGGGTAGCGCGGACTATCATCCAGGCCGGCACGAACGACGGCCGGCCGACACGGACGGAGACTGCGGTGGCGGGAACCTCGGACTGGACCGATCGGGTGGACACGAGCGTGGCCCACCCGGCCCGGCGCTACGACTACTGGCTCGGCGGCAAGGACAACTTCGCCGCCGACCGCGAGTCCGGCGACGCCATCGCCGCGGCGTTCCCGGCGATCCGCACCGCCGTGGTGGAGAACCGGGCGTTCCTGCGCCGGGCGGTGCGGGTGCTCGCCCAGGAGCACGGGATCCGGCAGTACCTCGACATCGGCACCGGCATCCCCACCAGCCCGAACCTGCACGAGGTGGCCCAGCGCACCGACGCCGGCGCGCGGGTGGTGTACGTCGACAACGACCCGATCGTGCTGGCCCACGCCCGGGCGCTGCTGACCAGCGCGCCGGAAGGTGCCACCGCCTACGTCGACGCCGACCTGCGCGACCCCGACGCGATCCTGGCCGACCCGGCGCTGCGCGCGACGCTGGACCTGTCCCGGCCCGTGGCCCTGATGCTGGTGGCCGTCGTGCACTTCCTGCCCGACTCCGACCGGCCGTACGACATCGTGGGGAAGCTGCTGGGCACCCTTGCCCCCGGCAGCTTCCTGGTCATGTCGCACGCCACCACCGACGGCCTCGCCCCCGAGCTGGCCGCCCAGATCCAGGCCGGCCGGCACGGCCCGGGCAAGCTGCGCGACCGGGCCGAGTTCGCCCGCTTCCTCGACGGCCTCGACGTGCTGGAGCCCGGCATCGTCTCGGTCGCCGAGTGGCGGGCCGCCGGGGAGCCCGAGCCCCGCCCGGCCTTCGACGAGGTCGCCGTCTGGGGCGCGGTCGCGCGCAAGGGGTGAGACGCCGCCGGGTGGGTAAGGCCAGAGTATGAGTGAAGAGAACGCCACCATGGGCACGACCGGCACGCCCGGCGGCGACGGCGCCTCCGTCATCGACGAGGAGGACCGCCCCAACGGTTCGGCGCGCGGCGTGTACACCCCGTACGGCCTCGGCGGCGAGGTCGACGACCCGGCCATGCCGTTCGACAAGAAGGTCGACTCCGAGGGCAAGCTCCACCTGCCCCGCAACGCGGTCCAGCGCGGCTAGCCCAGCAAGCCGGCCGAGAGTTCCCACAGCCGCGCGGCGCGGTCCGGGTCGACGGCGTAGGCCGCGACGCCCCGGCGCACGCCCGGCCGGTGCAGTGCGGCCTCCTTGCCCGGCTCGAACGTCGCGGCGATGCACGCTTTCATGATCGGGTCCACCGGGACTATCGGATGCGGCTCCGGTTAGCCGATCGGAGCCGCATCCGTTTTCCTGGTGAGGTGCCGCACGGCTTTCCTGGTGAGGTGCCGCACGGCGCGGCACCGCCCGGACCCGGCTCAGCGGGGCAGGATCGCCTCCCGGAGCCGGCCGGCGACGCCGCGCACGACCGAACGGGGCCGCTGCTGCTCGCCGGCGAACGCCGAGACGGCGATGAGCGCGCCGGTCAGCGCCGGCACGGCCCACTGCGCCACCCGCTGGCGGCGCTGCGCCGCGCGCACCGGCGCCGGCGTGGTGGCGGCGGGCTCGGTCACGCCGACCGTCGGCAGGTCCTGCCCCCGATCCTGCTCCCGCTCCAGCTGGTGGCCGACGCGGCGGCTGTACGCGGTCGCCGCGAGCGCCGCCGCGGTGAGGGACGCCTTCGCCGCGCTCATCGCCGCCACCCCGCGCTGGCCGGTCAGGCGAGACTTGTTGTCGGCCAGCAGCCCGGCGGCGCCGACCAGGTGGGTGCCGATCGCCGCGAGGTTGACCGGCGCCCAGCGGTCCCAGCCGGCGGACGAGATCTGCAGCCGCTCACGTTGCTCCGGCGCCTTGGCCGCGGCGCCGTTCAGCCCGATCGCGCCCATCAGCGAGCCGCCGAACCAGGCGGCGAGGCCCGCGTCGTGCATCGAACGAAGTGCGGTGTTGCGCTCCGTCACCATCGTCATCGTGGATTCCTTCCCCCGCAGGTGTCCATGGTGCGCGTCAGCTACCCGTCCGGCCGCGACAAAAGCCGCCCGCCCGTGGCGAAAGCCGCCAGGCCGCGCACCGGGCCGCCGATCCCACCCTGCGTAGCATCGGGGTGAAAGGCGCCGCGGGCCACGGCCAGCTGGACCGCGATGCTGCCGGTCCGCCGGGCCGCAGGAGCTGGCGGAGCGCCGGCTGGCCCGTCCCTCAGTCGAGGCGGCCGAGCTCCTGCACCGTGCGGGCCACGGCCGCCTCGGCCTGCTCGCGGTCGGTCACGTCGGTGGCCACGACCAGCGCGCGGCCGCCCGCGGACGCGATGCGCCCGGCCAAGTCGTCGAGGCGGCCGGTGCGGCGGGCGGCCAGCGCCACGGCGGCGCCCCGCTCGGCCAGGGCCAGCGCGGCCGCCTCGCCGATGCCGCTGGAGGCGCCGGTCACCAGCGCCACGGTTCCGTCCCGAGTTCCCATGCGGGCCAAAACGTACCGCGCGCCGCGGCCGGGAACCGGTGCGTTCAGCCGCGCAGCTCGTGGTACCGCCGCAGCAGCAGGCCCTCCCGCAGCGCCCACGGGCAGACCTCCAGCGCGGGCAGGTCGAGCTCCTCCATGACGGTCAACGCGATCACGGCGCCGGCCAGGAGCTGGCGGGCGCGGGCGGCCGCGACGCCGGGGAGGGCGGCCCGCTCGACCGGGGTCATCGCGGCCAGGCGGGGCAGCCAGCGGCGCAGCTGCCGGCGCGAGAGCACGGTGTCCTCGCCGGTGACCCGGGCCAGCTGCTTGAACGTCTTGGAGGTGCCGAACACGCGGTGCGGGCCGCCGAGCCGCCCGGCGAGCGGGGTCACGGCGGTGCGCACGTGCCGGCGGAGCCGGTCGACGGCGGCGCGGGGTGCGGGGTGCTCCGGGAGGTAGCGCCGGGTGAGGAAACCCGCGCCGAGGGGCAGCGACACCGCCAGGTCCGGCCGATCGCCGGCGCCGGCCGCGAGCTCCATCGACATGCCGCCGATGTCGAGCAGCAGCAGCGATTCGGGGCGCGGCAGCCAGCGGCGCACGGCCAGATAGGTGAGCCGGGCCTCGTCCTCGCCGCTGAACGAGTGCAGCTCGACGCCGGTCGCCTCGCGCACCCGGCGGCGGATCTCGGCGTTGTTGGTGGCGTCGCGGATCGTCGCGGTCGCCAGGGGAATGAGATCGGCGGCCGGGCGGCGGCGGTAGGCCTCGACGGTCCGCGTCACCGCCGCCACGACGCGCTCCACGCCGTCGGGGCTCAGCGCGCCGTCGGGCGTCACCGACTCGGCCAGGTGGGTGGGCGCCTTGAGGCGGAAGACCGGCGCCGGCGGGCGCCGGTGGTGGGCATCGACGATCTGCAGGTGCGCGGAGTTCGAACCGACGTCCAGCACGGCGAGCAGCACGGGCAACCTCCCTCAAACCCTCAACCATAGCCGACGGAAGCGAGCGGTTACCCGTGCTGTCGGGTTCGAAACAGGTGTGGTCTATCGCACGACGGCCCCCGAGGGCACCGGCGCGTAGCCGGCCGGGCTGGTCGTGAACGTGCCCCGGCCCTGGGTCCGGCTGCGCAGCCGCGTCGCGTAGCCGAACAGCTCGGCCAGCGGCACGACCGCGGTGACGACGACCGTGCCGGACCGGGCGGTGGAGCCGGTGACCCGGCCGCGGCGCGCCGCGAGGTCGCCGAGGACGCCGCCGACCATGTCGTCGGGGACGGTCACGGTCGCCTCCACCACGGGCTCCAGCAGTACCATCTCGGACTCCTTGAACGCCTGCTGGAGCGCCTCCCGGCCGGCGAGCCGGAAGGCCAGCTCGGAGCTGTCCTTCTCGTGCATCCTGCCGTCGGTGAGCGTCACCCGCACGCCGGTGACCGGGTGGCCGCCGATCGGCCCGGCCGCGAGGGCGTCGCGGCAGCCGGCCTCGACCGCCCGGACGAACTCCTTGGCCACGTGCCCACCGACCACAGTGGACTCGAACACCAGCTCCTCACCGTCCACAGGGGACACGTCGATCTGGACGTGGGCGAAGAGGCCCTGACCGCCGTTCTGGTGGACCAGGCGGAAGAGCAGCCCGCTGACGCCGCGCACGATGGTCTCGCGGTAGGCGACCTGCGGGCGGCCGACGGCGATGGCCAGGCCGTTGCCGGTCTGGCGCATCTTCTCCACCGCCACCTCCAGGTGCAGCTCGCCCATGCCGCTGAGCACCGTCTGGCCGGTCTCGGCGTCGCTGTGCACGACCAGCGACGGGTCCTCCTCGACCAGCCGGGCCAGGGCCGTGGCCAGCTTGCCGGCGTCGGCCCGGTTGCGCGCCTCCACCGCCACGGAGACGACGGGCGTCGCCGTGGACGGCGGCTCGAGCACCACCGGGTGCCGCGGGTCGCACAGCGTCTCGCCGACGCGGGCGTGCTTGAGCCCGACGATGGCGACGATGTCGCCCGCGACGGCCTCGGGCACGTCGGTGTGCCGGTCGGCCTGCACCTGCAGGATGCGCGAGACCCGTTCGGTCTCGCCCGCGCCGGGCTCGTACACCTCCGTGCCCTTGCGCAGCGTGCCCGAGTACATCCGCAGGAACGTCAGGCGCCCGGTCGCGGCCGCCTGCACCTTGAAGACCAGGGCGGCCAGCGGCGCGTCGGTGACCGGGGGCTTGTCCAGCGGCGAGGGCAGGTACGCCACCACCGCGTCGAGCAGCTCCTCGATGCCCTTGTTCCGGTACGCCGACCCGCCGAGCACGACGACGGCGGCGCCGCTGAGCGTCAGCTCCCGCAGCGCCTTGCGCAGCGATGCCGGTGTGAGCGTGCCGGTCTCAACGTATTCCTCCAATGCCCCGCTGTGCAGCTCGGCCACTTGCTCGACGAGGGACGCGCCGGGATCGGCCGTCAGATCGGCCATGCCCGCGAAGCCGGACTCGGCGCCGATCGGGGCCTGGATCGCGATCGGCGTCACGCCGAGCCGGTCGCGGATCGAGGCCACGGCGGCGGCGAAGTCCGCGCCCGCCCGGTCGAGCTTGTTGACGAAGGCGATCCGCGGTACGCCGTAGCGGTCCGCCTGCCGCCAGACCGACTCGCTCTGCGGCTCGACGCCGGCGACGCCGTCGAAGACGGCGACCGCGCCGTCGAGCACGCGCAGCGACCGCTCGACCTCGTCGGCGAAGTCGACGTGGCCGGGCGTGTCGATCAGGTTGACCCGGTGCCCGTCCCATTCGACGCTGACCGCGGCGGCGAAGATGGTGATGCCGCGGTCGCGCTCCTGGGCGTCGAAGTCGGTGACGGTGGTGCCGTCGTGGACCTCGCCCTGCTTGTAGGTGGCTCCGGTGGCGAACAGGATCCGCTCGGTGGTCGTGGTCTTGCCCGCGTCCACGTGGGCGAGAATGCCGATGTTGCGGACGCGGTCGAGTTCCTTGCGCACTGTTGCCCCTTCGGGCTCGTCACTTGGACAGGACAGCGCGATTCGCCCCGCGGGGCCGTTGCTAGCCCAGCGCGGGACGCCCCAGTGCCGCCGCGCGAGCGGGCACCGGGAGGAACGAAGACACGCGGATCACCTCGTGCTGCGAGCGGGGAACGACGACAGCGGTGCGGTACTGCACGGCCGGCTCCCTCCACTCGAGTTGGTGTCTACGCCAACCCTAGCGTCGCCGCGCAACCCGTTATTCCATGCGTCCGGGCGCCTCGGCGAAGAACTTGACGCGGTTCGCCTTCGTCGTGACCCGCACGTTGGTGAAGCCGGCCCGCTCCAGGCGCCGCGGCAGCGTGGCTCGTGGTCGTCGGGAATGACGTACACGGGGTGGCGGGCGTGCAGTGCCAGCAGCGCGTCGCGGGCCTTGTACTGCCCGTACCGGCGCCGGTAGTCGTCCAGCGAGACCACCGCCCGGCCGGGGATGCGGCCCGGGCGGCCGAACTCGTAGGTTTCCTCACTGCCCGGAGGCCTTGCGGTCAGCCGAGATCGAGGGCGGCCAGGGTGGCCCGGGCGGCGCCCGTCACGGCGTCCTGGGCGGCGTCGGGTTCCGTCTCCCCGCCATACGCGATGACCAGCACGACGTTGGCGCGCCGGGCCACGACCGCGACCACCGCCCGGTCGATGAGCGTGGTCGTGCCCTGCGGGTTGCCGGCCAGCCAGGCCGCGTCGCCGATGCCGTCGACCTTGTGCGCCGCCCCGCCGAGCGCGCCGGCCAGCTCCCGGGCCCGGCCGGCGGCGTCGGCGGTACTGCTGCCGAAGACGGTGTGCTCGGCCCGGGCGGTCACGGTGAGCGTGCCCTGCGGCACCGTATAGGTGCACGCCTGATAGCGCGGGCCGGCCTCGGTGCGCTCGTGCCCGGTGACGCCGAGCAGCGCGCCGAAGTCGCCGGCGAAGACCGCGCAGGCGTCCGGTGCCCGGCCGGCCACCGCCGCGCCCGGCCACCACGGCTGGTTCCACGGCGCGGCCGTGCCGGCGGCCAGCGGCACGGCGAAGACCAGGACGGCCAGGGTGGCCGCCAGCCGCAGCCGGGGGCCGGGCCGCCGGGCCCGGTACGCGCGCAGCGCCCCCGCCGGGTCCTCGTCCAGCGACGGCGCGTCCGGCCCGCGGTCGGCCAGCTCGACCGTCCCGCCGCTCAGCGCCGCCACCGCCGCCCGCACCCGGTCGGCCGGCACCGACGGCGGCACCGGCACCATGAGGGGCCGGAAGCGGCGGGTCCAGCGGGTGCCGGCGGGGTCCCAGTCGTCGGCGTGCGGGCCGCGCGGATCCGGCGAGAGGCCCAGCCACCGCCCGCCGCCGCCGAGCCAGGCGAGCGGGATCTCCTCCCACGGCAGCGTCACCAGCCGGCGCCGCCAGGGCCGCGTCCGCAGGTGCACCCCGACCCGGTCCAGCCGCGGCGCGGGACCGCCGAGCTGCCCGGCCAGCGCGACCAGGCGCACGGCGAGCGGCACCGCGGCCGCGAGCGCGGCGAGCACGAGGATCACGACCAGCCCGGTGCCGGTGGCGTCGAGCGCCAGCGCGTAGCCGGCCACCACCGCCGCGGCCAGGAGCGGCAGGAGCGCCCACAGGACCAGCCGCCCGCGGGCGGGGGACAACACCAGCTCATCGGCCACCGGGCTCGCCACGCCGTGGAGTGTAGGCGAGGCCGGCGGCCGCCGTGGGCCGCCCGTTTGCGAGCCCGGACGGCTTCCGCAGCTCAGCGCGGGTCTCAGCGGGCTCCCCTGCCCCGGCAATTGCTCCTGCGTCGCAGCCGGAGTAACCCCGCCGTGCCGCGGGCGCCGGGAGAGCGCTCTCTCAAGTTTCGCTTAGACCTGGGTTAAGTCGGTTCGAGCCGGTTGACGGGGTTGCGCGGCGTGCACGAGTTTGTGGGCATGTCGCGCAGGAAGACCCTCTTCGCCGCGCTGGCCGCGGCCGCCGTGGTGGCGGTCGGGCTCGTCGGCCTCAACAGTGCGCTCGCCGGCTCCGGCAGCGCGATCACCGGTTTCGGCGGCAAGTGCGTCGACGTCTCAGGATCCAACAGCGCCAACGGTACGGCGGTGCAGCTCTGGACCTGCAACGGCACCGCGGCCCAGCAGTGGAGCACCGGGGCGAACGACAGCCTCCGGGCGCTCGGCAAGTGCCTCGACGTCGCTGGCGGATCCACTGTGGACGGCGCGAAGGCGCAGCTGTACGACTGCAACGGCACCGGCGCCCAGCGCTGGACGGCCACCGGCGGGCAGCTGGTCAACGCCGGGTCGGGCAAGTGCCTGGACGCGAGCGGCAACAGCTCCGCCGACGGCACCCGGCTGCAGATCTGGGCCTGCCACGGCGGGGCGAACCAGCAGTGGGCCCTCCCCGCCGGGACGCCCACCGCGTCGGCGAGCCGGACGGCGGCGCCCTCCGCGACGAAGAAGGGCGTCAGTACCTGGGCCTTCACCGGCCTGTCGGACGCGGTGCGCAACGTGGGCGCCGGATGGTACTACAACTGGTCCAACAACAACGACAGCATGCCCGCGCCGGCCGAGTTCGTCCCGATGATCTGGGGCGCCGCCTCGGTGACCGACGCGTCCCTGGCCAAGGCGAAGAGCGAGGGCACGGTCCTGCTCGGCTTCAACGAGCCGGACCTGGCCGGCCAGGCCAACATGACCGTCGAGCAGGCGCTGTCGCTGTGGCCCAGGCTGGAGCAGACCGGCCTGCGGCTGGGCAGCCCCGCGGTCGCCTACGGCGGCGACACGGCCGGCGGCTGGCTCGACCGCTTCATGACCGGCGCGCGCCAGCAGGGCCGCAGGGTCGACTTCATCACCCTGCACTGGTACGGCTCCGACTTCAGCGACGCCGCGGTGAACCAGTTCCTGGGCTACGTCCAGCGGGTGCACGCCCGGTACAACCTGCCGATCTGGATCACCGAGTACGGCCTGATCAACTTCTCGGGGACGCCGAAGTACCCGAACACGGCCCAGATCACGTCGTTCATCACCCGCACGACGACCCAGATGCAGGCCACGTCGTACATCGAGCGCTACGCCTGGTTCTCCCTGCCGGCGGTCGGCGACTCGGTGGCCTACGGGCTGTACCGCGACGGCAGCACCCCGACCCCGGCCGGCGAGGCCTACCGCGCGGCGGGCTGATTCGTCCTGCTGAGGAGCCGGCCGGCCAGGTCGACCCCGGTGATCTCGCCGGGGCAGTCCGTGCCGACACGGCGCATCACGTCCCCCGGCCCGGCCGGTGGTCAGAGGCGGCCGCGGACCAGGTCGCGGACCTCGCGGTTGAGGCGCACCTCGGCGACGAGGGCGGAGGTGGCGATCCCGGCGAGGGACCCCAGCAGGTAGATGCAGGGCACGAGCACGAGCGCGGCGGCGACGGACCACATCATGGCCCCCATCATGACCGGTGCCGGTCGCGGAACGGTTGCCAGGCTCAGGCAGGACGGGGGAGCTCGAACCAGACCGCCTTGCCGCCGGCCGGGTTGGGGTCCACGCCCCAGGCCGAGGCGACCGAGGCGACGATGAGCAGGCCGCGGCCGTTCTCGGCCTCCGCGCCGGCCGGGCGGGGGCTGGGCAGGCGCTCGCTGCGGTCGGCGACCGACACGCGCAGGGCGTCCGGGAGCAGCTCCAGGCGCACGACCACGGCGCCGACGGTGTGCTGGATGGCGTTGGTGATGACCTCGTCGAGCAGCAGCAGGGCGTCGTCGGCCAGGACGTCCTCGCCCCAGGCGGCGAGCAGGTCGGCGGCGAAGCGGCGGGCCGCGGAGGCGCTCACCGCGTCGCCGCGGAAGCGGCGCTGGGCGCTGCGGCGGGCGCCGGCGGCCGGGGCGGGGCGGGCGTCGACGGCCAGGCAGACCAGCGCGACGTCGTCGGTGCGCGGGCGCGGGCCGACGCCGGCGGCCAGGACGTAGTCGAGCATGGCGCGGGGGTCGGTCGACGGGGCGGCGCGCACGGCGGCGCGCAGCTCGGCCAGGCCGTCGTCGAGGTGGTAGCGCCTGTCCTCGACCAGCCCGTCGGTGTACAGCAGCAGGTTGGCCCCGCCGGGCACGAGGAACGTGGTCTCGGGGTAGCCGACGTCGGGGCTGACGCCGAGCGGCGGGGCGGGGCGCAGGGTCAGGGTGCCGACCCGGGAGCCGGCCCGCAGGACCGGCGGCGGGTGGCCGGCCAGGACCGCGGTCGCGGTGCCCTCGGACAGGTGCAGCTCGAGGTAGCAGCAGGTGGCCACGGCGTCGGGCTGCAGGTCCAGCAGCAGGCGGTTGACCTGCTGCATGACCATGGACGGGCTGTGCCGCTCGGCCGCGTAGGCGCGCAGGGCGTTGCGGACCTGGCCCATGACGGCGGCGGCGGTGGCGCTGTGCCCGACGACGTCGCCGATGACGACCGCGACCACGTCGCCGCCGAGGGGGATGACGTCGTACCAGTCGCCGCCGACGTCGGCGCCGCGGGTCCACGGCAGGTAGCGGGCGGCGTGGCGCAGCCCGGGGACCTGGGGCAGCTCGGCCGGCAGGAGGGCCCGCTGCAGCTCGCCGGCGATGTTGAGCTGGGCCTCGAACAACAGCGCGCGCTGCATGGCCTGGGCGCACACGGCGGCGAAGGCGGCCAGGTTGGCCCGCTCCCCCTCGTCGAACTCGCGCGGGGTGCCGTAGCCGATGACGAGGGTGCCGAGCACGTCGCCGGCGGTGGCCAGGGGCAGGAACGCCCAGGCCTGGCGGCCGCCGCTGGGGATGGGCCGGCCGGGGCCGGCGGCCTGGGCGACGGCGAACTCGGCCAGCGTGCTCAGGTACCGGGCGCGGCCGGTGCGGGCCACCTGGGTCGCCGGGTACGGGTGGGTGAGCGGCAGCGTGCGCAGCCGCTCGACCACCTGCGGCTCGTAGCCGGCGTGGTAGGTGAGCTCCAGGTGCTCGCCCTGGCGCAGCAGCAGGGCCAGGCCCTGGCCGCCGGCCGAGGGGCGCAGCACGGCGCCGATGGCGGCGTACACGTCGGCGGCGGTGCTGGCCGCGACCAGGGCGGCGGTGACCGCCTGCAGGGCCGCGTTGCGTTCGGCCGCCCGGCGGGCCTGGGCCATGCTCCGCTCGATCCGCTCCTGCTGGGCGGCCTGGCCGCTGACGTCGCGGAACGACACCGCGACCGAGTCGGCGCCGGCCCGGGCCGCGCTGACCTCCCAGACCTGGTCGGTCTCGGGGTACTCCAGCCGCGAGCGCCACGGCGCCCCGCCGGTGACGACCTCGGTCCAGCGCTCGGCCAGCGCGAGCTCGGCCGGGCCCGTGGCCAGCTCGGCCCAGCTGCGGCCGATGGTCTCCTCGGCCGGGCGGCCGGTCAGCGCGGCGCCGACGGCGTTGACGTACTCGCAGACGAAGTCGCGCACCTCGCCGTCCGGGTCGCGCACGGCGCGCAGCAGCGTGAAGCCGTCGAACGCGGCGTCGAGCACCTCGTAGAGGCGGGTGCCGCCGGCCGACTGCGGGCCCAGGGTGACCGTGCGCAGGTCGACGAAGCGCACCGCGAAGCCGTCGCCGCTGGGGCCGATCCACAGCTCGAAGTGGCCCGACAGGCTCGGCCGGTCGTAGTAGACGGTCCGGGTCACCGGCTCGCGGGTCTCGACCACCTTGCGGTACAGCGGCATGGTCGCGTCGTTGACGGTGTCCGGCCACAGCCGCCGGTAGTGGCCGCCGACCAGCTCGGCGCGGTCCCGCCCCAGGTAGCGGCGGCCGGTCTCGTTGATGTACAGCAGCTCGAAGTCCTCGATCTCGCCGGTCCCCGCCGCGCGCACGGCCCGGGCGAAGGCCCAGCCCTGCTGGTCGGCGTCGAGCACGGCGAGGACGTCCGCTGAGGGCAGAACGTCCGGACCGTCGACCATGCGGCCATCATTGCATCCTGTCCCGGCCGGCGCCCCGAGCCGGCAGCGCGAGGATCCGGGGTGTTCGAGGACCGGGCGCCGCGACGGTACCGGTGGCAGCACGCATCAAGGCAAAGGTCCGAGCTCATCTGCGGTATCACCGGTCAGCGGACGGGCTCGGGATAGCCGTCCAGCAGCGGCGTCTGACGGAACAGCGCGGCGATGGCGCCGAGGGCGCCGTCGCCGTCGCCGAGGCGGGCGGCCCGGATGGCCGGGCGCGGGCCGCCGGCGGGACACAGCTCGCCGGCGACGGTCTCCTCGACGCGCCGCACGAACGCGGGCGCGCTGCGCGGCAGGCGTCCGCCGATCACGATCTGCGCGGGGTTGAGCACGAGCGCGGCCACGGCGACGACCCGCCCGACGGCGGCGGTCGCCGCGTCGAGCACCTCGGCGGCGACCGGCGCGCCGCGGCCGAGCGCGGCCTCCAGCTCCTGCACCGTGGCGAGCGCCAGGCCGCGGCGGGCGCAGCTGCGCAGTACCGCCGGGATCGACGCCACCGTCTCCAGGCACCCCCGCTTGCCGCAGCGGCACGGGTCCCCGCCCGGCTGCGCGGTCACGTGCCCGAACTCGCCGGCCGCCCCGCCCGCCCCGGCGACGAGCCGCCCGCCGACGACGAGGCCGCCGCCGATGCCGTCGGAGAGCCGCACGTACATCACGTCGTGCACGTCGGGCCCGTCGGTGATGGCCTCGGCCAGTCCGGCGAAGCGGGTGTTGTTGTCGACGATGACCGGCGCGCCGAACCGCTCCCCGAACATGCCGGCGAGGTCCGGCGCGGCGGGCCACGGCCCGGCCACCCCGACCCCGACGCCCTGCAGTGCCCGGAAGCTGACCCCGGTGCGGGCGGCGACCCGGTCGATGAGGGCGAAGGCGACCTCGACCCGCTGCCCGCGGTCGAGGTCGGGACCGTACTTGGCGTGCCCGGCAGCGATGATGTCGTGCGCGGCGTCGGCGACGGCGATGCGCACCCGGGTGTGGCCGATGTCGACGCCGAGGAACTGCCCCGACGACGGGTCGAGGGTGAGCAGCTCGGCGGGGCGCCCGCTGCCGGCCCGGCGGTGGTGGTCGGTGTCGACCACAACCACGGCGCCGCGGGAGAGCAGGTCGCCGGTGATCTCGGACAGCGTGGTGCGGGACAGCCCGGCCGCGGTGGCGATCTGCCCGCGGCTCAGGGCGCCGTGCTCACGCAGCACGCGCAGGACGCGCGCCTCGTGCGTGCGCCTGACCAGCGCCTGGACTCCCTGAACGGACACACCGACACGGTAGGCACCGGTCCATTTCTCAATCAACAGTCCGGCAGAAATATTCTCTACCAATGTGATGGGCGAAACAGGAATTTGGCCCGGCTCCTCTCGGCGCCTCGACCCCTGGTCCGCCACGGGCCGGCCGGCTCACCGGGCGAGATCCGCCTCGAGCAGGGCGGCGTGCACGGCGATCCCCACCGTGGCACCGTGGCCGCGCCCGGACGCGAGGAACCCGCCGCCGGTGGCCTCGATGCGCTCGACCCGGTCGGTGACGACGCGGATGTCGTACGGCGCCAGCATCGCCCGGCCCGCGGCCAGCAGCTCGGCCGGGGCGGGGGCCGGCTGGCCGAGGAAGTTGTGCACGTGACGGGCCGGGGCGTTGCGCGGGCGGCCGTCGTCGACCAGGACCACCCGGCGGCGGGCCCGGCCCAGGGTCAGGGCCGCCTACAGCCCGGCCACGCTGCCCCCGGCCACCAGGACGTCGGCGGTCATCGCGCGATGAGCAGGTTGGCGACGTCGACCACGGGCCGGTACCCGAGCGCGATGTAGATCTTGTTCGAGACGGGGTTGTCCTGGTCGGTGTAGAGGCAGATCCGCAGGCCCGCCGCCTGCAGGCGGTGCGACAGGTGCGCCACGGCGTTGCCGGCCCAGCCGTTGCCCCGCTCGGCGGGCGGCGTGTACACCGGGCCGAGGCGCACCGTGCCGAAGGCGGGCGGGGTGGCCCCGAGCATGTGCACCGGGCGGTCCCGGTCGTCGACCCAGAGGTACACGTGCCCGGCCTCGATGCGGCGGAGCATGTCGTCCCGGCTCGGCAGCTCGTGCGCGGAGGACCCGCGCGGGCGCCCGGCCTGCTCGTCGGCGTCGCCGCCGAACGCCGCGTACCACTCGACCGTCACGTCGAGGTCGTCCCGCCCGGCATGGCGCAGCCGGCCGGGCGCCGGGGCCGGCCAGGCCAGCTCGCCGAGCTCGAACAGCCGCGTGTGCCGGGACACCTCGACCCGCCCGCCGCCGAGGCGGGCCAGCTC
Source organism: Dactylosporangium salmoneum (assembly GCF_039532525.1). Classification (NCBI taxonomy): domain Bacteria; kingdom Bacillati; phylum Actinomycetota; class Actinomycetes; order Micromonosporales; family Micromonosporaceae; genus Dactylosporangium; species Dactylosporangium salmoneum. The sequence continues at coordinate 32,091 of NZ_BAAARV010000012.1, read as the reverse complement.
CTGCGCGCACAGGACGGTGGCCGGCAGCGCCCCGTTGACGCCGAGCGTCTCCTCGCCCCGCGCGTGCAGGGCGCGGGCCAGGGCGACCGCGGCCTCGTCGGGCATCGGCAGCAGGTACGGCGGGCGCGGCTCGAACGGCGCGGTGCGCATCCCGGCCCCGACCACGGCGTCGCCCTCGTCGCGCACCACCAGCCACCAGTCCCCGGGCGGCGGCGCGACGCCGGCCTCCCGCGCGGCCACCGCCCGGCGGGCGAAGGAGGCGACGACCGAGCAGGCGACCGGGTCGGCGGCGAGCAGCTCGGCGGTGACGTCCAGGAACTGCGCCGCGTCGGCGACGAACTCCAGCTGCGGGCTCATGCACGCCAATCTATCCGGGCCGACCGAGCCCCGCGGCCCGTCCGAGCGCCGCCGGAGGGCCGGTTGAGGCGGAACGTCCGAAATGCCGAGGCCGGGGAGCTGGCATATCGGATGTTCCGCCTGGCGGGGTATAAGTCCGATAAGTCGCGGCGCACCGGCGCCCGACTTATCGCCGCCAGCAACAAACGGCAGCGCCCGGCTTATCGGACCAAGCAACAAACGGC
>NZ_BAAARV010000012.1:0-31493 GCF_039532525.1 Dactylosporangium salmoneum | reverse complement strand
GTCGGATCGCGGGCGCCGGGAAGGCCGGGACGCGCTAGTTCGAGGGTGTGGCCGCCGGAGTGGCGGCGTCGTTGGCGATCAGCTCCGGATGGCTGGCGACGAACGTGCCGACCGTGTCGGTGCTGAAGGACTTGAGCAGCTCGACGGCGGTCGGGTCGAGCGTCTCGAACGACTGGCCGTTGACGGTCTCGCTCTTGTACTGGCCGTTGTTGGTGCGCAGCGTGACCATCTTGTCCGCGTCGACGCCCTTCAGCGTGAAGATCCAGTCGGCGAGGGAGATCTCGTTGTTGTAGAACGAGACCGCCTTGCCGACCGAGCCGAGGACCTCGGCGACCTTGATCGGGTTGGTGATCACGCCGGCGCTGGTGGCCTTCTTCGCCATCGCCTTGATGAACTGCTGCTGGTGGCGCTGGCGGCCGTAGTCGCCGTCGTTGTTGGCCAGCTTGTCGCGCTGACGGACGTAGTCCAGCGCCTCCCACGGCAGGAAGTCGCGGCACCCGACCTCGTACACCTGCGGCTTCATGTTCGGCTTGAGGCTGGTCGGGATGCCGTCGGCGTTGAAGTTGTACGGCACACCCTCCTCCCCCGTCTTCTGGTTCCACCCGACGTGGATCGAGGTGGTGCGCTCGTCGACGCACATGTGCACGCCGCCGAGAGCGTTGACCAGGCCGCTGAAGCCGTCGAAGTTGACGATCGCGGCGCCGTGGAACTTCAGGCCGCCGGCCATGTTGCTCACGGTCTCGGCCAGCAGCTTCAGCCCCTTGTCGCGGCCGCCGCCGTTCTGGTAGCCGAACTGGAAGGCCGCGTTGATCTTGTCGGTGCCGCCGTTGTACTTCGTTTCCTTGCTCGCCGGGATCCGCACCCGCGTGTCACGAGGGATCGACATCATGTACACCGCGTCGTGCGTGGCCGGCACGTGCGCGATGATGATCGAGTCGGAGCGCGCGCCCATCGCCTCGTTGCCGATGCGCTCGTCGATGCCGACGAGGAGCAGGTTGATCGGCCCGTTGATGGTCGCGCCGGACGCCGCCGCCTCGCCGAGGCCGCCCTCGTGGGTAATCTGGTCGCTGTAGTGGTTCAGCAACACATTGCCACCGACGAGCGCACCCCCGCTCGCGAGCAGCAGTAACGCCCCGAAAATCAGGGACAATCGCGCCCACAACGGGTCTTTCTTCCCACGCTTCTTCGCCATACCACTCCCCGACACCAATGGTCCCTCGGCGCGCCACAATATCCCCCCGAACTGTGCGGCCACCGTTTCGTCCCTGAAGACGGATTTGGGACAGCATTCGGTTGCAGTTGCGCGCGTCAGGATTCGGCGCCCAGCAGCGCCAGCCCGAGCGACGTGCACAGGTAGTACACGGCCCGTCCCTGCCGGTTACGCTCCACCAGCCGGGCGTCGTGCAGCAGCCCCAGTTGCTGGCTGACCGCCCCCACCGACAGCCCGGTGCGCCGGGCGAGGTCCGACGTGGTACCCGGGGCGCGCAACAGCTCCAGCAGCCGCGCCCGGGCCGGCCCGAGCACCCCCGCCAGAGCGGCCGCCGGGTCGCCGTCGACCGGGCGGCCGAGGCCCTCCCAGAGCGTGCCGACGGCCCGGGCCGGGTACACCGCACCCGGCGCCGCCTCGTCGCTGCACGAGATCAGCGGGCCCTTGTCGGCGAACACGGACGGCATGAGCGGAAAGCCACGGCCGCTCACGCTGAGCGACTGCGTCCACCGGTCCGCGATGACGAGCCGGTCGCCCTCCCACCGGGCCGCCGGGTGCAGGGTGTCGAACAACAGGCGGGCGCCGCCGGCGACCAGCTGGCGGGAGCGGTAGGCGATGTCGGCCTCCAGCAGCGCCCGCATCCGCGGCCAGTGCGGGCCGATCGCCGCGTCGTACCAGGCCCGGGCCGCGCCGGCGAGCCGCGGGAGCATGGCCGCGGGGTCGGCGGCGACCGCCTCGGCGCCCGGGGTGAGCGGCTCGGCACGCGCGGTGACCAGGATGTCACGGCGCACCTCGTCCGCCGGCGTGGCCAGCACCCGGTCCAGCTCCTCGCCGACGTCCACCAGCGGCGAGGCCGGCGGCGGGGTCAGGAAGTCCGGCAGCCAGGCCTTCGGGCGGGCGAACGCGGCGAGCAGCGCCACCGGGCCGGCCAGGTCGCGGCGGCGGGCCAGCGTCCTGGCCTGCTTGATCCACGGCAGGTGCAGCGCGTGCCGGCCCGGCTGCTGCAGCGCCCACAGGCTGGTCACGGTCTCCCACAGCGGCGAGACGCAGAACCGGATCTCAGCCACGTCGGCGACCGCGAAGCGCACCTCCGACACCCGGTCCCCCGTCCGTCCACATGCGACCTTTTCGCCGATTCTAAAACCTTCGCGGCGGTACACCGGGTGCCGCTGGACTGTGGCCATGGCACTCCTTCCCCCTGCCGGGATCGCCCGGTCACTGTGCGTGCAGTCGCTGGTCTGGGCCTTCGGCAACGGCGTGTTCACCACCGGCGCGGCGGTGTTCTTCCTGCACCCGGCCCGGCTCAGCCCGGTGCAGGTCGGCATCGGGTTCTCGGTCTCGGGCGCCCTGTCGCTGCTGCTGTCGGTGCCGCTGGGCGGCCTGGCCGACCGGTTCGGCGGGCGGCGCACGTGGCTGGCCGGGGTGCTCGCCGAGGCGTTCGTGCTGCTCTGGTTCCCCTGGCTGCACGGCTTCGCCGCGTTCCTGGCCCTGCTGCCGCTCGCCGCGCTGGCCGAGGCCGTGTCCAGCGGCGGCCGCATGGTCTACCAGGCGCGCGTCCTGCCGCGCGAGGAGCGGGTCCGGTCGCTCGCGTTCGTGCGCTCGGCGATGAACGTCGGCTTCTTCGCCGGTGGCGGCGCGGCCGCGGTGCCGCTGGCGATCGGCAGCGACTGGGCGTACCGGTGCATGGTCCTGGTCAATGCGCTCGGCATGCTCGCCAACGGGCTGCTCATCGCCCGGATGCCGGCCGACGGGGTGCTGGACGGGCGCTGCGCGCCGCCGACCCCGGCCCGCCGCGGGGCGGTGTGGCGGGACCGGCCGTTCCTGGCGCTGGTCGGCCTGCTCAGCGTGCTGTCCATGCACGCGTCGCTGACGAGCGAGGTGGTGCCGCTGTGGCTGACCGCGCGCACCGACGCGCCGCGGGCCGCCCTGGCCGTGCTGTTCGGCCTGAACACCGCCCTGTGCGTCGGGCTGCAGGTGATGGCCAGCCGGGGCGCGGACTCTCCCGCCGGCATCGCCCGGGTGCTGCGCCGCGGCGGGCTCGCGGTGGCCGCCGCCTGCCTCCCGTTGTACCTCGCCGGCCGCTCCACCGGGTGGACCACCGTCGCGCTGCTGCTCGCCGGTTGCGCCCTCGTCACGCTCGGTGAGCTGTGGCAGTCGGCCGGCTACTGGGGCGTCACGACGGAGCTGCCGCCGCCGGCCGCGCGCGGCGAGTACGCCGGGGCCGCCCGCATGTCCTACGGCCTGCAGCACATGCTCGGCCCGGCGGCGCTGACGTTCCTGGCCCTGCACGGTGGCGGCCTGGGCTGGCTCGCCGTCGCGGGCGCGTTCGTCCTCGCCACGCTGGCGGTCGGGCCGGCCATGACATGGATCACGGCAACACCGCGCGTCGCGCCCACGACTGTGCCGGCCTGATTACCGTGGTACACAGTTCGTGCTCGGTTGCGTGGTTGTCGAGGGGGATCAGTTGGGCGCGCTGCAGCGGTTCGAGAAGCGGCTGGAAGGCATGGTCGAGGGCACCTTCGCCAAGGTCTTCAAGGGCGTCGTGCACCCGGTCGAGATCCTCAACGCCATGCAGGGCGAGGCGAGCGCGAACCAGACCCAGATGGCCGGCGGCCGCGTGCTGGTGCCGAACCGGTACGTGATCGCCCTGGCCCCCGCCGACCACAGCCGCCTGGCCCCGTTCGCCGCCGCCCTCGCGCAGGAGCTGGCCCAGTCGCAGGCCGAGTTCGTCGGCGAGCAGGGCTGGGCCGTCTACGGCGACATCGTCGTCGAGATCACCCGCGGCGACGACCTGGACACCGGCCTGTTCCGCGTCATGGCCACGGTCTACACCGGCGGGCAGGTCGCCCCCGGCGAGGCCAGCGGCGTGCGGCTGGTCACCGAGGACGGGCAGAACTACCCGCTCGCCCGCGGCGCGACCATCATCGGCCGCGGCGAGCAGGCCTCGCTGCGCCTGGCCGACGTGGGCGCCTCCCGGCAGCACGCGCGGGTGGAGTACGACGGCAACCGCGCGGTGCTGACCGACCTCGGCTCGGCGAACGGCTCGGTGGTGAACGGCCGCCGGGTCGACTCGGTCACGCTCAACCCGGGTGACGAGATCGTGATCGGCTCGACCCGCCTGTCGTTCCGGGTCTGAGCCCTCACCGCATCAGCACGTCCTCGGCCAGCCGCAGCGCCCGGGCGTCCATGGCGCCGCGGTCGGCGAGGGCGGTGTTGCGGTACAGCACCAGCGCCCTGTCCCCCGAGTCGGTGACGCCGTTGAAGGTCGAGACGCCGGGCACGTCGCCGGGGTGCGCCCAGAAGCCGCCGGACCCGCTGGGCACCCAGAAGATGCCGAGGCCGTAGCGCATGCCGGCCCGCACGTCCTGGTACGTCTCGGCCAGCACCGTGCGGTGCAGCTCCGCCGCCTGGACCGGGGCCAGCAGCTCGCCGCGCTGCAGCGCCCGCCAGAACCGCACCAGGTCCGCGGTCGTGCTGACCAGCCCGCCGGCCGCGTCGGCCGCCGTCGGGTTGAGCTCGGTGACGTCGACCAGCGGCCAGCCCGGGGCGAACTGCTGGTACCCGCGGGCCGAGGAGGCCGGCAGCGCCGGGTGGTCGTACGGGAAGTAGGTGTCGCGCAGCCCGAGCGGCCGGGTGACCCGGTCGCGCACCTGCTCCGCCCACGACCGGCCGGTGACCCGCCGCACGATCATCCCGGCCAGCACGTAGTTGGTGTTCGAGTAGTCCCAGTGGGTGCCGGGCGCGAAGTTCGGCGGGTGCCGCAGCGCCATCGCCACCAGGTCGGCCGGGTCGTAGTGGTCGAGGCGGTGCTCGCGGTACTCCTCCGGCGAGCCCAGCGCGGCCATGTCGGCGGTGTAGTTGTACAGCCCGCTGGTGTGCTGCAGCAGCTGGCGGACCGTGATGCGCCGTCCGTCGTTGCCGTTGCCCGTCACCACCCCGGGCAGCCACCGCTCCACGGAGTCCTCGAGTGCCAGGCGGCCCTCGCCCACCAGCTGCAGGACCACCACGGAGACGAACGTCTTCGTGTTGCTGCCGATGCGGAACCGGCCCGCCACCGGCATCGGCGCCCGGCCGTCCAGGGCCGCGTGCCCGACCCCCGCCACGCTCTCGCGGTGCCCGGCCGACACCTGCCCCTGCGCCCCGACGACCCCCATCCGCAGCAGGTCGTCCAGCGCCTCCTGCAGCTCGTCGCGCCGCCCCGCCGGGGCCGGCACCAGCACCGTCGCGGCCGCCGCCTTGAGGATCGTGCGCCGCGTGGATGTCGGCCCGTGCATGCTCTCCAGCTTGTCCCGCATGGACTCCAGCCTCGACGAACGCCGATCCGTCCTCCATCCCGGCACCCAGCGGGTCCGAGGTAGGGCTAGCCCCAGCTTTGCGATGATGGGCGGATGCCAACGATCACCTTCCGTGAGGCCGCCCCCGGCGACGTGCAGCGCCTGGTCGAGCTGGTGCAGTCGGCGTACCGCGGCGAGTCCAGCCGGGCCGGCTGGACCACCGAGGCCGACCTGCTCGACGGCCAGCGCGCCGACGGGGACATGGTCGCCGCCGCGATCGCCGACCCGGCCGGCGCCGTCCTGGTCGCCGAGACCGCCGGCGAGCTCGTCGCCTGCTGCCAGATCGAGCGGCGCACCGGCCACGCCTACTTCGGCATGTTCGCCGTCGACCCGGCCCGGCAGGCCGCCGGCCTCGGCGCCGCCGTGCTGGCCGAGGCCGAGCGCCGCGCCCGCGACGGGTGGCAGGTCACCGAGATGCGGATGACGGTCATCGTGCAGCGCGAGGAGCTCATCGCCTGGTACGTGCGCCGCGGCTACGCCCGCACCGGCGAGCTGAGCCCCTTCCCGTACGGCGACGAGCGCTTCGGCCGCCCGCGCCGGACCGACCTGGCGTTCGAGACGCTGACCAAGTCGCTGGCCTGACCGGCGCGTGGTCCGACGTCGAGGCGCTCATCCGGCACCCTTAGATCCCGGCGACGGTCTCCTCGAGCGTGGCCGGGGGGCGGCCCAGCAGCCGCCGCAGGTCGCCGGTCTGCCGCTCGAGAGCCCCGCCCCGGGCCAGCGCGTGCAGGAAGGCCATCGGGCCCGGCGGGGGCTGTTCGCGGTACGACACCGGGGTCCGGAACCGCGCCTCGAGCGCGGCGGCGAGCTCCGGGTAGGTCCACAGTGGACCGGTGAGGTCGTACGCCCTGCCCTCGTGGCCGTCCCCGGTGAGCACCTCGGCGGCGGCCGCGGCCAGGTCCCGGCGGGACGCGGTGTTCAGCGCGCGGCCGCCGGTGCCGCTGGTCAGCTCGCCGGCGCCGACCGCCTGGCGGAGACCGGGGTGGATGAACGCGTCGGTGTAGAACGGGTTACGCAGGAAGGTGTACGGGCGGCCGGACTCGCGGATGGCCCGCTCGGTGGCGTGGTGGGCCGCGTTGGGCCCCTCCTGCTGGGTGTCGGCGCCCAGGAAGCTGGTGTAGGCGATGAGGTCGGCGCCGGCCCCGGCCGCCGCCTCGGCCGCGTGCCGGTGCTGCCCGGTGCGGCGGTCGGTGTCGAGGTCGGGCGAGGAGATCATCAGGAGGCGCCCGATGCCGTCGAACGCCCGCCGCAGCCCGTCCGGGTCGTCGTAGTCCCCCGGCCGCACCTGCACCCCGCGCTCCGCCAGGTCACGAACCTTCCCCTCGTTGCGGACAACGGCGACGATGCGCCCGGCCGGCACCAGTTCGAGCAGACGCCGGACGACGAGCCGGCCCAGCGCGCCGGAAGCCCCGGTAACCCCGAGAAGATCACGAGCCACGCGCCAAGGTTCGATGCATCGCGCCCGCCCGTCAACGCGTTTTCCCGTGACCGGGACTGTCCGAGCGCAACGGCGCCCCGGCCGGCCAGTCCCGCCCCCGCCTGCCCGCCGCCGGGGCCACCCCGGTCGGCGACCCGTTCACGGTCGCGGCCGAGGGCGCGGGGAGCCGGTGGCGGGCGATGACGGTCCGCGGTACCACCACGATCTCCCCGCCCCCGCGGGGCGATCACCGGTGGGCCGGTGATCCCTCGATCGGCGTGGCGGCCTCCGCCGCCTCCTTGTCGGCGGTGTAGGTGCGCCGGGCCAGGAGCGTGACCAGGCCGTTGGCCAGCAGCGGCACGAGCATCAGCAGGAACGTGTCGCGCAGGTTGGCGCCTCTGGCGGTGCCGACCGTGCCGGCGAGCCGGTCGGCGAGCAGGCCGAAGCAGACGGGGGCGGCGGCCTCGCCGACCAGGCGCAGCAGGGTGCGGATACTCTCGGCGCGGCCCCACAGCCACGGGGTGACGATGTCGAGCCGGGCCGCGTCCAGCGGCGGGTTGGCGGCGCCGAGCATGAAGGCCGCGGCCACGAAGCACGGCACGGCCACCGGCACGGTGCTGGCGAGCAGGCCGAGTGCGAACAGGACCGCGGAGACGGCGAAGGCGACGGCGGGCACGACGATCCTGGCGTTGCGGTAGCCGCGGGCCAGCCACCGGTCCGACTGGCGGCCGCCGAGCACGGCGCCGGCCAGGGCACCGGCCCCGACCATGACCCCCAGGCCGGCCAGCTGCCCGACGCCGACCCGGTAGCGCTCCATGACGAACACCACGGCGAACGTGCGCAGGCCCGCGAAGAAGAAGTACCCGATCGACGAGGCGACGACGAGGATCACGATCGTCCGCACGCGCATGAGCAGGACGAAGGCCCCGGCCAGCGAGCGCCAGGCCTCCCCGGCGGAAACCCGGCCCGCCTCGGCGCCACCGGCCCGCAGGGTCACCGGCGAGGAGTGCGGGATCGCGGTGGCGCCGGGTGGCACGCGGCTGGATCCGCCGCGGGCCGGCTCGGGCAGCCACCGGAAGATCGCGGCGCCCAGCCCGGCCCCCACCACCGCCAGCAGCCAGAACGCGTAACGCCAGGACAGCGCGAAGCCGATGCCGCCGCCGGCGAACAGCCCGACGCCGGCGCCGATCATCTCGCCGGTCTGGATCCAGCCGTACACCTTCGCCCGGTCCTTCGCGACGATGAGGTCACCGATCAGCGAGGCGAGCAGCGGGCCGGTCGCCGCCACCCCGGCCCCGAGCGCCACCCGGGACAGCAGCAGCCACAGGTACGACTGCGCGGCTCCCCCGGCGACCAGCGCGACGCTCCACAGCCCGACGCTCATCACGAGCAGCCGCACCCGGGCCACCCGATCGGCGAGCACGCCCACCGGCATGGCGATGAACGCCCCGAAGCCGGAGGACACCGCCGCGACCAGGCCGAGCCCGGCGTGGCTGATGCCGAACGCTGCCTCCAGCTGCCGGGCGAGCGCGCCGACCATGCCGGCGTCCGCCGTGCTCAGGGCGAGCACCGCGCTCAGCAGCAGCACGATCCGGGTCCGCGCCCGCCCGCCGAAGGCCACCTCGAACCGGTGGCGCGACGGTGACAGCCGGCGCTCCCGCCACCCGCTTCGCACGGTCACTTGTGGTGTGGCCGATGCGGGAGGTGGGGCAGGTGATGGGGCTTGTGGTGCGCCACGACGAGGTGGGAGGAGGCGAGGGCGTAGACCCCTACGGTCATCACCGCCAGCGCGGCGAGCTCGATCGCGACGCCGACCGGCGTGACCGTCAGCGTGCCGCCCAGCACGCCGATGCCGATGGCCACGCCGGCGAGCGGCTCGGCCGCCGCGACCGGCGGGTAGGAGACCGGCAGCGGGGCGAGCTTGTACGCGCTCTGCGCCAGCAGGATGCCGATGATCGCGATGATCAGCACGGCGTACGGCGTCCAGTCGACCAGCATCGCCAGCAGCCCGCGTTCGAAGAGCCGGCCCACGGCCGCGCTGGTCAGCGCCGCCTGCAGGCCGAAGAGCATGCCCGCGCCGATGCCCAGCACCGCCGCCTCGTGCTGCGGGCGCATCCGCCGGGCGAGCGAGACCAGGCCGGTCGTGATGCCGCCGATGGACGCGGCGGCCACCGCCCACTGCCACACCGGCGCGTCCAGCCGGCCCGGGCCCGGCCGGCCGACCAGCAGGAACATCACGATGCCGGCGACCACCGCGATCGCGCCGGACCACTCGCGCCGGCCGACCCGGTACCGGCTCCACACGGCCGCGATCGCCATGGCGAACAGCACCGCGGTCACGCTCAGCGGCTCCACCTGGGCGACGCTGCCCAGGCCGAGCGCGATACCGGCGAGCACGTTGCCGACCGCCGACGTGCCGATGCCGGCGAGCCACAGCCGCTGGTGGAGCAGATATCCGAGCAGCCGCCAGTGCAGCACCGCGCCGGACGGGGCACGGGCCGCCGCGCGCTGCTGGATGGCGTTGCCGATCCCCACGAATGCCGCTGAGCACAGCGCCAGGGCGTACACCATGGACGACCCGCTACCCGGTCGTACGGCCTCGGACACCACACGGCGACATCCTCCCGGCCGTCACCCGTTCACGTCGCCCGTCAGCGTTTCCGGGTGACACCAGACCCACCCGGAGTGTGCGGCGGGTGACCCCCGGGTAGTCGGTCCGGCGGAGCCGACGTTGAGGAGGCCCTGCACAACATGAACGTCGCGGCGACGCTGGCGGGAATCGGCTCGGCGATCTGCTTCGCGGTCGCTTCCGCACTCGAGCAGAGCGCCGCGAAGCGTGAACCGATACCGCGCACCCTCGACCTGCGCCTGATCCTTCGCCTGGCGCGCCGGCCGATTTGGCTGCTGGGATGGATTCCGGAGATCGCCGGCACCGGCCTGCAGGCGTACGCACTCAGCCAGGCGCCGCTGGCGTTCGTCGAGCCCCTGCTGGTCAGCGGGTTGTTCATGGCCATACCGCTGGCCGCCGTGCTGAACCGGCGCCGGGTGCACGTGCGGGACTTCGGCGTGGTGGCCCTCGGCGGCGCGGGGCTGGTCGTGTTCCTGCTGGCGGCGCAGCCCCGCCCCGGGGCGGCGGAACCGACGCGCGCCGCCTGGCTGGGCGTCGCGCTGTGGGCCGGCCCCGCGCTGGCGGCGTGCCTCATGGTCTCCTGGCGCACGAGCGGAGCGGTACGCGGAGCGCTCCTCGGCGTCGCCACCGGCCTGATGTACGGCGTGGGCGCCTCATTGCTGAAGAGCATCTCCGCCCAGCTCGCCAGCGACCCGCTGCAGGTGCTGCGCAGGCCGGAACTGTACGCACTGGCCCTGGTCGGTGCCTTCGCCGTCGTCCTCAACCAGCACGCGTTCCAGAGCGGCCGGATCGCGGTACCCCTCACCGCGATCACGATCGTGGACCCGTTCATCGGCGTCGCGATCGGCGTGACCGCCTTCCACGAGACCCTCGCCACCGGCGGGGTGTGGATCGTCCTGCAGGTGATCGGCGTGCTGGCGATGGCCGGCGGCATCTGGCTCGCCGCCGTCACCCCCGAACCGCGAGGCCAGGAGACCTGAGGCACGCGCTCGTCCCGCGGGGTCCGTGCGGCCGGGCCGGCCCGGTTGGAAGCGACCGGCCGGCGGCGGGCGGCGCCACCGGCTACGCGTCAGGCCCTCGACACCGGTCGCCGGACACGAGCCGCAGCGCGACGAACACGCCGGCGGCCGCGGCGCCGAGCGCCGCCGCGACGAGGGAACGGCGGTGCATGGATGTCCACGACCACGGGTCGCCGCCGTGCGACTCGTGGTCGAACATCCCGTGGGCACCGCGGTCCACGTCGGCGTCGCGCGGCGTGAAGACGTTGGAGCCGTAGCGCGGGCCGGGCTCGTCGGTCAGCTGTCCCCTGACGCCCGTGCGGGCCAGGTACCAGTCCACGAACTTGGGCGCGATGCGATTGCCCAGGATGGTGTAGGCGGTGGAGAAGCCGACCCACAGGTTGCGCCTGGGGTGGTCGGCGAGGAACCGCACGGCGCGGGCCGGAACCTCCGGCTGGAAGATCGGCGGCACCGGACGGGGATGCCGGTCGAACTCGTTGTCGTTCCAGTCGAACTGGACCGAGTTGACCCCGGGCAGCTGCACCATGCACAGCTGCACGGCGCTGCCGCTGTGCTCCAGTTCGGTGCGGACGCTCTCCGTGAAGCCCTTCACCGCGTGCTTGGCACCGCAGTACGCCGCCTGCAGCGGTATGCCGCGGAAGCCGAGGGCTGACCCGACCTGCACGATGACCCCCCGGTCGCGGGGGCGCATCCGCGCCAGGGCGGCTCGCGTGCCGTGGACCTGGCCGAGGTAGGTGACCTCGGTGGTGCGCCGGTAGACGTCCGGGTCGGTGTCCCAGAAGTAGCTCAGCGAGCCCGTGAAGGCCACGTTGACCCAGAGGTCGACGGGGCCGAGCTCGGACTCCGCGCGGTCGGCGGCGGCCTCGACCTGGCCCAGGTCGGCCACGTCGGCCCGGATGGCCAGCCCGCGGCCGCCGGCCTGGGTGACGTCCTCGACCGCTCCCCGCAGGCCGGCCTCGCCGCGCGCGAGGACGGCGACGTCCCAGCCGTGGTTGGCCAGCTCGCGTACGACTGCCCGCCCGACACCGGCGCTGCCGCCGGTGACGACCGCCACCCGCCTGCCGTTCGTCGTCATCACGTACTCCTTTCGGCGGCGCTTCTGTCCCGGCTGCGTGCCGCCGCGGTGGCCGCCGCGCCGAGCTCCCCGGCGATCATCGTGGAGACGTCGCCGACCGAGCGCAGCTGCCGCACGCCGGCGACGCCGAGCACGATCGCCGCGGTCACGTAACCGGCCGTCAGCCGGCGGCCGGCAGCCGCCGCGGCAGGAGCGCCTCGAGTCCGCGCAGCAGCGTCATGGAGGCGGCGCCGGCCGCCAGCATCCCGCAGCCGCCGGCCGCCGCGAGCAGCAGCGCCCCGGTGCTCGCCCGCCGCAACGACTCGGCCCGGTCCTCGCGGAGGCTGTGCAACTCCTCGCTGGATCGGCTCGCCGGAGCGGCACAACCGCGGGGGCGAGGCCGGCGCGACCCGCACCCCGGCCGTCGCGAGCACCTCCCCGTTCGTGCACGAGCAGCACGTGGCCGAGCCGACGTGGCCGAGCCGACGTGGCCGAGCCGCGCGGCAGCAGGCGCTGAACGCCCGCCGCATGCGGGGCGCCCGTCCGCTCGGCAGCGGACGGGCTCCTCTGACACCCGCAGTGCACGGCGCCGATGGCTAGCGGGTACGCCGCTCGACGCCTGGCCGGTCGATGCCTCCTGGCCGGTCCACGCCCGGCCGGTCCGCAGTGGGCCGGTCCATGGTGGGCCGGTCGCCAGGCCGGTCGAAGCCGCCGGACCGCTCCGCGCCGGGCCGGTCAAAGCCGCCGGACCGCTCCGTGCCGGCCCGCTCGAAGCCGTGGCGTTCCGTGCCCCGCCGGTCGCCGCCGTGTCGCCGGTTCGCCGTCATCAGCAGGCCGGCGGCGCCCAGGCCCAGCAACACCGTCACCGCACCGGTTACCACGTTCGTCCAGATGATCCCAGCGGTGCTGGATCCACGCTGAATGACCCACGGCGAGATGATGACCCACACCCCGATCGCGGCCATGGACCAGCTCAGCCGGTACATCCGCGCAGGCGCCATCGTGAGCCCCAGTGCGATCACGCCGATCATGACCCCGAGAATCAGGTTGTTGATCGCCACGTTCGGCGCATAGCCGATGAAGCCCACCACCCAAGGCGAGATGGCCAGCCAGCCACCGGCCAGCAACACCAACCCGTCGATGACGACCGCCTGCCCGCTCGCTGCGACCCGCTCGTAGCGCTGCTGCATCTCGGCGATGTCCGGGTGTCCGGCGAAGTCCTGATACTGCGAAACCTCGGCCACGACACACCTCCCTCGGTTCGTCTTGCTCTCCTTACCTCCGCCTACCCACCACTCGCCCCGACCGATCTTTTTTGTTTCCGCCGCTTGCGGCACCTGGGGAAGTGACAGCACGCCGCCGACGGCGCGGCGGCCGGCCGACATGAGCCGGAATGCTCGGGTGGCCCCGGCGAGGCGGGAAGGCGGCCGCGGCATCGGGGCTGGCGGCGACGGCGAGGGGGCCGGATCGGCAAGCATGGCGGAGATGGCGATCGGGGTGGGCCGTGCTGCGGCCTCGACGGGGCGTCAGCGCGCGGCACGCCGGGCCGCGCGGCGGCCGTAGAGAAAGGCGGTCAGCACGGCGGCGGCCGCCACCGCGTTGCGGGGCGTCAGCAGCTTCTTCCTGGCCTTGCTCAGGCCCGCCTTGGGGCCGTCGGTGTCGCCGCCGGCGGCCGACCCCAAAGCCGCCGCGCCGGCGGCGACACCGACGGCCCCGATCAGGCGATCCTTCGTCTTGGGCACCGAGCTCACCAGCCCCCCGGCGGTCCGCCGGCGGGCCCTGCCGCACCGGCTCGAGCATCATTGGCGTTCCTGCGCTACCCGGCGGGTCCCCGGCAAAACGCGTCCCGGCGGGGGCGAGGCGACGGCGCGCCGGCCCGCGCCCCACCCGGCCGCCGCGGCGAGGGCCTACGCATGGTCGTCGTGCTGGAGGCTGGAGCGTTGCTGCAGCGCGTAGAGCAACGCCAGGGAGGGCGCGACCAGCAGGGCGGCGGCTGCGAACACGAGCAGCAGCGTGACCATCGTGGCCGTGGGGGCGGCCGCCTGCTGGACGGTGGTGTGGGTGCCGAGCAGGTACGGCGTCTGCGCCACGCCCCAGGCGATGACGAGGGCGGCGATCGCGACGCCGGCGAGCAGCCGGACGATCCGGGGCGAGTACCGGGGCAGCAGCACGAGCGCGGCCGCCCCGGTCAGCAGCGACGCGGCGGTGGCGGGCAACGCGGTGGTCAGGAGCCGGTCGAAGAGCCGATGGGCGTCGGCGGCCGTGACCGCCAGGCCGGCGACGGCGAGGGCGCCGCACGCCCAGGCGGCCCACTGGGCCCGGCGGCGGAACCGGTGCTCGAGGCCGGCCTGCCCGTCGTTGCGGGCGTCGGCGGCGAGCAGGATCGCGGCGAGGTAGGCGCACGTGACGGTGAACAGCACGCCGGTGAGCAGCGAGGTGGGGTTCAGCCAGCTGCCGAGCGGGTCGCCGCTGCCGCCGGCCGGGACCCGGCCGGACGCGATGCCGCCGGCGACGGTGCCGAGGAAGAACGGGGTGATGACGGAGGAGACGGCGAAGGCGGCGCCGTTGAGCCGCTGGGTGCTGGTGCGCACGAGGACCTTGCGGAACGCGAAGCCGGCGCCGCGCACGACGATGCCCAGCGCGGCCAGGCCCAGCGGCAGGTAGAGGGTGGTCGTCACGGCGGCGAACGCGGCGGGAAAGGCGCTCCAGGCGACGACCAGGCAGTAGATGAGCCAGACGTGGTTGGCTTCCCAGACCGGACCGAGGGCGTGGTCGATGTGGTCGCGGATCGCCCGTCCGCGCTCGGCGCCGCCGGCGGTGAGGTCCCAGAACCCGGCGCCGAAGTCGGCGCCGGCGAAGACGGCGTAGGCGACGAGGCCGGCCAGCAGCCCGGCCGCGACAACCGTGCTCATCGCGCCTCCTCGGGCTCGGCCGGGCCGTAGGGGACCTCGACGGCCTCCGCGCCCGGGGCGGCCCAGCGGCGGCGCATCGAGCGCAGGACCAGGATCGCGCCGACGCCGACCGCGGCGTACAGCAGCAAGGTGCCGGCGAAGAAGGCCCACATGTTGCCGCCGACGGTGACCGCGTCCCGGGTGAGCAGCAGCCCGACGACCGTCCACGGCTGCCGGCCGACCTCGGTGACCACCCATCCGCTCTCCAGCGCGACGACGGACACGACACCGGCGAGCGCGGCGGCGCGCAGGAACCAGCGGCTGCGGGGCAGGTCCCGGCGGCGCCACCAGGCCCAGCCGAACCAGGCCGCCAGCGCGAGCAGCGCGAACCCGGTGCCGACCATGACGTCGAACGCCAGGTGCACGATCGTGACGACCCGGTCGGACGGGCGCACGTCGGCGGGGATCGCGTCGAGGCCGCGGATCTCGGTGCCGGGACGGTAGCCGGCCAGCAGCGACGCCCCGTTGGGAATGAGGACGCCGTAGCGGACCCGGCCGCCGATCACCACGCCGCCGAGCACCTCCGGCACGTGCGTGGACGTGCCGGGCAGCGCCTCGATGGCGGCGAACTTGGCCGGTTCGTGCCGGAAGACCTCCCGCGCGGCGACGTCACCGACGACGACCTGCGCCGGCATGACGACCGCGGCGGTGGTGAAGGCGATGAGGAAGCCGAGCCGGTGGTAGCGGTCCCGGCGGCCCTTGAGCATCGCCGCGGCGTAGACACCGGCGACGAGGAAGCCGGCCACGATGTACGCGGCGAGGAACATGTGCAGCGTCTCGTACCAGTAGGCGCCGTTGAAGAACACGCCGGCCGGCGCGACGTCGACGACCCGCCCGTCGCGCACCACGACGCCCCCGGGCCGGTTCATCCACGAGTTGGCGGCCACGACGGAGGCGGTGCCGCCGATCCCGGCGATCGGGACCGGGAGGCCGGAGCAGAAGTGGGCCCACGGGCGCAGCCGGTCCCAGCCGAAGATGTAGATGGCGACGAAGATCGCCTCGATGAAGAAGAAGATGCCCTCGACCGCGAACGGCAGCCCGTACGCGGCCCCGAAGCGGCGCATGAGACCCGGCCACAGCAGGCCCATCTCGAACGACAGCACGGTGCCGGAGACCGCGCCGACGGCGAACAGCACCGCGGACACCTTCGACCAGCGACGGGCCAGCAGCAGCGCGTCCCCGTCGCCGCGCCGGATGCCGCGGTACTCGGCCAGCAGCATCAGGAAGGTGAAGGCGAGGCCGAAGGGCACCAGGATGATGTGGAAACCGAGGGTGAAGGCCATCTGCTCGCGGGCCGGCAGCAACTGGTCCGGCTCGCCCGGCGCGGCCAGCACGGTGGCCGCCGTTATCGCGCTCACCACTGCGCGCCTCCACTGTGCGGTCGACGGTCCGAGTCCCGCGACTGCTACCCCGGCTCGCCGGGTTCACCGGCCCGGTGCTCGCCGATTGCGCCATCCGGCCGGCGGGTAGTCGACGGCTTCAACCAGCAACCCACTCCGCGGGAGGATGTCATGCGGGCAATCTTCGCGACCAGCATCGCCGCGGCCGTGTGTGCGGCGGTGGCCTCCTTACCCGCCGCGGCGTACCCGGCCACCCCGGCTCCGTCGCCGACCGGCACCCAGCTCAGCGCACAGGACCGGACGTTCCTCACCCAGGCCGCCCAGGTCGCCCAGTTCGAGGTGACGACCGGCCGGCTCGCCGGCAACCAGGCCGCGAGCACGGCGGTCCGGTCGTTCGGCCAGCGGATGGTTGCCGACCACGGCAAGGAACTGCAGCAGCTGCAGTCGCTCGACCAGTCGCTCGGGGTCACCTCGTCGACCGCGCCCGACGCCGACCTGCAGAACCTGACCGCCATCTGGACGACGTTGCACGGCGGTGCCTTCGACTGCTCGTACGCCCCGGCCATCTACGCCCTGCACGCGCACGACGTCCTGGCGTTCGACGACGAGGCGGCGCACGCGGACAATCCGCAGGTCCGCCAGTTCGCCGCCGGCCAGCTGCCGGTCCTGCGCCAGCATCTGCAGATGGCGAGCAAGAACCTGCACAACCTGAACTGCTCGGCGCCGGCGCCGGCGGCCACGCCGTCGTGACCGCGGCGACCGGGGCCGGGCGTCAGGCGGTGCGGGTCGGACGCGGGGTGGCGTTGCCGCCGGGACGGCCGCCGTTGCCGCCGTTGCCCTGACGCATCAGCGCGATGTCGGTGATCTCGGTGGCCGTGGCGGTGTCGCCCGAGACGGTGCCGATGATGGTGACCGTGTCGCCGGCCTTCACGTCGGCGATCTTGAAGTTGCCGTTGCCGACCTTGGTGGTGCCGGCGACGGCGAACGTCGTGGCGTGGCCGTCCTCGCTCTTGGCGGTGATGGAGGTGGCGCTCACGGCGGTCACGGTGCCGGACTGGAGGCGCTCGGTGACGTACTGACCGTCGGTGCCCTTCACGACGAAGTCGCCGTGCAGGGCACCGACGACAACGCCCGCGTTGCCGCGGCCGAAGCCGCCGCCGGGGAAGCCCTGGCCGCCGCCCTGCATGTTGCCGCCGGGGCCGCCCTGCATGTTGCCGTTCTGGCCGCCGCCGGGGAAGCCGCCGGCACCGCCGCGCCCGCCACCCGGGCCGCGGCCGCCGTCCTGGACCGCGTTGCTGCTGCTCGCGGCCTGGGCCACGGCCACGCCGCCGCCGATGACGATGACCGCGGAGACCGCGGCCACGATGCCGAGCTTGAGGCGGGACGAGCGCGGGGCCCGGGCCGCCGGGGAGCCGTCCACCGGGGGCGGCGGTGGCGCGGAGGCCCAGACGGGCGTCGGCACCTGCGGATCGCCCGCCGCTGCCCAGCCCGCCGGCGCCGGCTCGGCCGGGCGTGCATAGGGCGAACCCGAGCCGTCCGGGACGGCATCGGGGGCCGGCATGTCAACTGCGTGTGACGGCTCGACGCCAGAGGCCGGCGCCGGGTCGGCGTGCGGCGTGTCCTCGTGAGCAGAGCTCATCGCGCGTTCTCCTCAGAAGTTCGGACCTGTCCCGACGAGACGCTCGCGGCTGTCCCGGCGAAACGCTCGGACCTGTCCAGACGACCGTGCACGCCGCAGCTGTGCCCGCAATCCCGTGGACCTGCCAAGTGGCTGTGAATCATCGAGCGGCTACGGTACGACGATGAGCGAGGTCGTCTCCCTGGCGCGCGAGCTGATCCGGTTCGACACCACCAACACGGGCGACGAGCGGGGCAAGGGCGAGCGCCGGGCCGCCGAGTTCGTCGCCGAGCGGCTCGCCGAGGCCGGCTACGAGCCGGCGTACGTCGAGCCGGCGAAGGGCCGCGGCAACGTCGTCGTCCGCCTGCCCGGCGCGGATGCCACGCGGGACGCCCTCCTCGTCCACGGTCACCTCGATGTCGTCCCCGCGGACGTGCGGGACGGGTGGGAGGTGCCCCCGTTCGAGGGCGAGATCCGCGACGGGTACCTCTGGGGCCGCGGCGCCGTCGACATGAAGCACATGGTCGCCATGAGCCTGGCCGTGGCCCGCCGGTTCAAGCGCGACGGCGTCGTGCCGCCCAGGGACGTCGTCTTCGCCTTCCTGGCCGACGAGGAGGACGGCGGCCACCAGGGGGCCGGCTGGCTGGTCGAGCACCGCCGGGAGCTGTTCGACGGGGTGGGTGAGGCGATCAGCGAGGTCGGCGGCTTCTCCGTCGACCTGCGCGACGACGTGCGGGCGTACCTGGTCGAGACGGCCGAGAAGGGCTCGATGTGGCTGCGCCTCAAGGTACGCGGCACGGCCGGGCACGGCTCCATGGTGCACACCGACAACCCCGTGGCCAAGCTCGCCGCCGCCCTCACGCGCTTGGAGCGGCACCGGTTCCCGCTGGTGCTCTCCGAGCCGGTCCGGGACTTCCTGGCCGGGGTGAGCGAGCTGACCGGCGTGCCGTTCGACCCCGACGACCCCGAGGCCGCCGTCGCGCGGCTCGGGTCACTGTCCCGGATGATCGGGGCCACGCTGCGCGACACCGCGAACACGACGATGCTCAGCGCCGGGTCCAGGTCCAACGTCGTGCCGTCGATGGCGGAGGCGACCGTCGACGGGCGGATGCTGCCCGGCCGGGAGGCGGCGTTCGCCCGGGAGCTGGCCGAGGTGCTCGGCCCGGAGGTGGAGATGGACTGGGACGAGCTGCCACCGGTGCAGACCACGTTCGACGGGCGGCTGGTCGACGCGATGGCGGCGGCGATCGAGGCCGAGGACCCGGGGGCGCGCGTGCTGCCGTACATGCTCTCGGCCGGCACCGACGCCAAGTCGTTCCAGCGGCTCGGGATCCGCCACTTCGGGTTCGCCCCGCTGCGGCTGCCGCCCGGCCTGGACTTCACCGGCCTGTTCCACGGCGTGAACGAGCGCGTGCCGATCGACGGCCTCGAGTTCGGCGAGCGGGTCCTCGACCGGCTCCTGAGGACGTGCTGAGGACACACCGGCCCCTCGGGTCACGCGAACCTCACCGCGACCGGCGGCGCAACCGGTGCCCGCCGGCCGTGTCATCCGATCGGGCAGAGGTCCGGGCGAGGGCTCAAGCCCCGGCGGGAACGGGCGATGTCGGTGCACGAGCGGCCAGGGAGGGTCCGCTGCACCACGGCCCGCGTTCACGGAGGAGTCACCATGGGTCTTCGCATCAACAACAACATCGCCGCCCAGAACGCCTACCGCAACCTGTCGGTGACCGACACCCAGATGAGCAAGTCGCTGGAGAAGCTGTCCTCGGGTTACCGGATCAACCGCGCCGCCGACGACGCGGCCGGCCTGTCCATCTCCGAGGGCCTGCGCTCGCAGATCGGCGGCCTCAAGGTCGCGGTGCGCAACGCCCAGGACGGCATCTCGGTCGTGCAGACCGCTGAAGGCGCGCTCACCGAGACGCACTCGATCCTGCAGCGCATGCGCGACCTGTCCGTGCAGGCCTCCTCGTCCGGTTCCCAGGACACCGACGCCCGCACCGCCGCCCAGACCGAGTTCACGCAGCTCAACGCGGAGCTCGACCGCATCGCCTCGACCACGTCGTTCGGCGGCCAGAAGCTCCTCGGCGTAGGCCAGAGCGGCGGCTCGGCCTACCAGGGCACCTTCCAGGTGGGCGCGAACACGTCCACGGCCGACCAGATCTCGGTCGACCTGTCGGCCTCGGCCTTCGGCAGCATCACCACCGTGTCCGGCTTCGACTCGAGCGGCCTGGGGGTGGCCTCGGCCAACCTGGTCAGCGGCGCGGCCTCGGCGATCACCGCGATCGACAACGCCATCAAGGGCGTCTCCACGGCCCGGGCCACGCTCGGTGCCTACCAGAACCGTTTCGAGCACACCATCAACAACCTCAACGTCGCGGTCGAGAACCTGTCCGCGTCGGAGTCGCGCATCCGCGACACCGACATGGCGCAGGAGATGGTGTCGTACACCCGCTCGCAGATCCTGACCCAGGCCGGCACGAGCATGCTGGCCCAGGCCAACCAGGCGCCGCAGAACGTGCTGTCGCTGCTGCGCTAGTCCGCCGGCGGGTGAGCGGCGGCGGGGACGGACGACGAGGTCCGTTCCCGCCGCTGCGTCGCGTGCACCAGTACCGAGCACCACATGCGGTAGGGCGCCCACGGCGCGGCGATGCGGGCCATCTCGGCCGGCCCCGGGTCGTGGTCCAGGCCGTAGAGGCGGCGCACGCCGGCCCGGGTGAGCGGCTCGTCCGGCACGGCGTCGGCCCGCCCGGCGCCGCGCAGCACGATGGCGGTGGCGAAGAAGTCGCCGATCCCCCGCAGCCGTTTGACGTCGGCGTAGGCCTCGGCGAGCGGCATGGCCCGAAGCCTCGCCCGGTCGAGCCGGCCGTCGAGGGCCGCGTCGGCGATGCCGTGCAGCCGCACCACCTTCTCCGCGTCGACGCCGGGCAGCTCGGTGAGCCGGCGCAGCACCTGCGGCGCCGGGAACGCGTGCACCGTCGTGCCGGCCACGCCGAACGCCTCGCCGTGCGCGCGGGCGATCCGGGCCCGGATGGCCCGCCCCTGCTCGATGCGCATCCGGTGGGCGATGACGAAGGCGCACGCCGCCTCGTACGGCGAGTGGAACAGCACCGGCCGCAGGTAGTCGTGCGCGGCCTGGAGCCGGCCCATCACCGGGTCGCGCTCCCCCACGGCCGGGAAGCCGGAGCCGTCCTCGTCCAGCGACAGCGCGGCGAGCGCCTGGTCCCAGGCCTGCGGCGGGCCGTCCACCGCCCCCTCGACGAGGCCGCCGCGCTGGCGCAGCACCACCGCGGCCGAGTGCGCCCAGCCCTCGACGGGGAACGCCATGACGATCGAGTGCGGGTCGCCGGCCGGGCGGATCCAGCCCCCGAAGTACTCCTGCTGCCGGGCCATGTCGTAAGGGCCCGCGATGCGCGTCTGCATGTGGCCAAGCATCGGCCCCGAAAGACGACATCCGTTGTCATGTTTGCCGCGGTACCGTATGGGTGTGCGCGGCGACCGGCTGTTGTCCCTGGTGCTGCTGTTGCAGGCCCGCCCGTCGGCGGCGGCGCCGGAGCTGGCCGAGCGCCTCGGCGTGTCGGTCCGCACCGTCCTGCGCGACGTGGAGGCGCTCAGCGGCGCCGGCATCCCCGTCTACACCGAGCGTGGCCGCGGCGGCGGGATCCGCCTGCTGGACACGTACCGGACCGGCCTGGCCCACCTCAGCCACGCCGAGGGGGCGGGCCTGGCCGTCGGGCAGTCCCGGCTGGCCGGCGACCTGGGCCTCGGCGACGCCCTCGACACGGCGCTGGAGAAGCTGACCGGGGCCGGCGGGCGGGCGCTGCGCGGCGGGCTGGCCGAGGGGCGCAGCCACGTGCTGGTGGACGTCGACCCGTGGATGCGTTCCGGGGAGCCGGTGCCGCACCTGCCGGCCATCCACGAGGGGCTGCTCCGCGGCCGTCGCCTGCGCCTGGTGTACCGCGACAGCCGCGACGAGCGGGAGACGCGCACGGTCGACCCGGCGGGCCTCGTGGCCAAGGCCGGGATCTGGTACCTGGTGACCGCCGAACCGGCGCTGCTGCGGGTGGCGCGGGTGGAGGCGTGCGAGGCGCTGCCCGACCGGGCGGCCCGCCCACCGGGCTTCGACCTGGCCGAGGCGTGGGCGGCGCTGCGCGAGGGCGTCGAGTCCCGCCCTCGGCAGCTGTCGGTGACGGTACGGGTGCAGCCCGCCGCGGCCGCGATGGCCCGCCGCCTGCTCGCCCGCCACCTGCGCGGCCCGGCGGCCGGCACGGACCGGTGGGAGCTGGCGTTCAACGGGGTCGCACACGCGGTCGGGAGCCTGATCGGCCTCGGCCCGCGGGTCGAGGTGCTCGATCCGGCGCCCGTCCGCGCCGCGATGCGGGAGGCGGCCCTGGCGGTGGCCGCCCTGTATCAAGCCGGCGAGAACGGCTGACCGGTCAGCCGCGCAGGGCCCGGATGGTGTCGCGGTACCAGTACGCCGAGCGCTTCGGGGTGCGCTCCTGGGTGTCGTAGTCGACCCGCACGATGCCGAAGCGCTTGTCGTAGCCGTACGCCCACTCGAAGTTGTCCATGAGCGACCAGGCGAAGTAGCCCCGGATGTCGGCGCCCTGCTGGCGGGCCAGCGCGACGGCGCCGATGTGCGAGTCGAAGTACCGCACCCGGTCCTCGTCCTCGACGTAGCCGGTCTCGTCGGGCACGTCGTCGAACGCCGAGCCGTTCTCGGTGACGAAGATCGGCAGGCCGTAGTCGTTGTGCAGGCGCACCAGCAGCTGGGTGAAGCCCTCGGGGACGATCTCCCAGCCCATCGCGGTGATCGGCCGCCCGGTCGGGATGACCCGGCTGACCGGCAGCCCGTCGCCGTCGGTGTCGTTGCCGTCCTCGTCGACGCCGGAGAGCGTCTCGGAGAAGTAGTAGTTGACGCCGAGCACGTCCAGCGGGGTGCTGATCACGTCGAGGTCGCCGTCCTGGACCGGCAGTTCGATGCCGCGGCGGGCCAGGTCCTCGACGAGGTCGGCCGGGTAGCGGCCGTGCACCAGCGGGTCGAGGTAGATGCGGGTGCCCAGGGCGTCGGCGCGGCGGGCCGCGTCGCGGTCCGCGGTCGAGTCGGTCTGCGGCGTCGACACGCCCATGTTCAGGGTGATGCCGAACTCGTGCCTGGCCTGCCCTTCGGTGTCCTGGCTGGCCGCGCGCATCCGCTCGGTGGCCAGGCCGTGGCCGAGCAGCAGGTGGTGCACGGCCTTCATGCTGGCGGCGAAGTCGCGGCGGCCGGGCGCGTGGGCGCCGTAGGCGTAGCCCAGCATCGCCGAGCACCACGGCTCGTTGAGCGTCGTCCAGGTCTTGATCCGGTCCTGCAGCGCCTCGAAGACCATCATGCTGTAGTCGGCGAAGCGGTAGGCGGTGTCGCGGTTGGGCCAGCCGCCGGCGTCCTCGAGCTCCTGCGGCAGGTCCCAGTGGTACAGGGTCACCCACGGCTCGACCCCGTTGGCCAGCAGCTCGTCGGTGAGCCGGTCGTAGAAGCCGATGCCCTCCGGGTTGACCGGGCCCCGGCCGCGCGGCTGCACGCGCGGCCAGGCCACGGAGAAGCGGTACAGGTCGACGCCGAGGTCGCGGATGAGGGCCACGTCCTGCGGCATGCGGTGGTAGTGGTCGCACGCGATCTCGCCGGTGTCGCCCTTGTCGATCGCGTCGGGGACCTCGCAGAAGGTGTCCCAGATGGACCGGGTCCGGCCGCCCTCGTCGACCGCGCCCTCGATCTGGTAGGCCGAGGTCGCCACACCCCATCGGAACGAGGGCGGGAGCGAGGCGATCGGATTGCCGAGGTCGAGGGGGGTCGCGGTCGTGTCCATGGTTCTCCTGGTTGTTCCGTGGTTGAAGGGCCGGTCGCCCGGCTATCCGGCGGTCACCGGATGCAGCCAGCAGGCCACCGAGCGGGCCGCGCCGACATGGTCGTCGGGCTTGCCCA
The DNA here is from genome assembly GCF_039532525.1 of Dactylosporangium salmoneum. NCBI lineage: Bacteria > Bacillati > Actinomycetota > Actinomycetes > Micromonosporales > Micromonosporaceae > Dactylosporangium > Dactylosporangium salmoneum. Next base: position 7,965 of record NZ_BAAARV010000012.1, on the reverse strand, counting down.
GGACTGGGATCTCCTTGTCGCACGGCTCGAATCGCTTCGGGCAGCGCGGGTGGAACGCGCAGCCGCTGGGCATGCCGCGCAGGTCGGGCGGGGAGCCCGGGATGCCGGCCAGCTCCCGCCGCGCGCCGCGCAGCGCCGGGAACGAGCGGAGCAGGCCGTTGCTGTACGGGTGGAGCGGGTCGCGGTAGAGCTCGGCCGACGGCGCCTCCTCGACGATCCGGCCGCCGTACATGATCGCGATCCGGTCGCTGAACTCGACCAGCAGCGAGAGGTCGTGGGTGATGAACAGGACCGAGAAGCCCAGCCGCTCGCGCAGCTCGACGAGCTGGCCGAGGATCTGCCGCTGCATGACGACGTCCAGCGCGGTGGTCGGCTCGTCCATGATGACCAGCTGCGGCTCCAGGGCCAGCGCCATGCCGATCATCACGCGCTGGCGCATGCCGCCGGAGAGCTGGTGCGGGTAGGCCTCGAGGCGGTCCTCGGCGATGCCGACGAGGCGCAGCATCTCCTTGGCCCGGTCGAGGCGGGCGGACTTGGACAGCTTCGGCTCGTGCGCCTTGATCGCGTCCATCATCTGCACGTCGATCTTGTGTACCGGGTTGAGCGAGTTCATCGCGCCCTGGAACACGATCGACGTCTCGGCCCAGCGGAACTTGCGCAGCTCCGAGTGGGACAGCGCGAGCACGTCGTACGGGTCGCCCGACGGCGGGTGGTAGGTGACCGAGCCGCCGGACACCACGCCGGGCGGCGGCAGCAGCCGGGTGATGCCGTACGCCAGGGTCGACTTGCCGCTGCCGCTCTCCCCGGCGAGGCCGACGACCTCGCCGCGGTGGATGGTGAGGTTGACGTCGCGGACCGCGTGGACCGCCTCGTCGCCGAGGCCGTAGTCGACGTTGAGGTTCTTGATCTCCAGCAGCGGCCGGGTGAGGACCTGGGTCATCGCGTGGCACCGTCCCTGATCTCGATGGCCCCGGTCGGCTCGACGGGCCGGATGACGGGGGTGAAGCCGACCTTCATCCGGACCCGCTCTCCGGTGCTGGTGCGCTTCGGGCCCTGGCCGGAGGTGCGCAGCCGCGGGCTGACGAACTCGTCGATGCCGAAGTTCACCAGGCTCAGCGCCGTGCCGAGGATCGCGATGGCGAGGCCGGCGGGGACGAACCACCACCAGGCGCCCTGCGCGAGGGCCTGCTGGCCCTGCGCCCAGAACAGGATGGTGCCCCAGTTCCACGACGACACCGAGGAGATGCCGATGAACGCGAGCGTGATCTCCGAGAGCACCGCGAAGATGACGGTGCCGACGAAGCCGGAGGCGATGATCGCGGTCAGGTTGGGCAGGATCTCGAAGAAGATGATCCGCCAGGTCTTCTCGCCGGTGGCCCGGGCGGCGTCGACGTAGTCGCGGCGGCGCAGCGACAGCGTCTGGGCCCGCAGCACCCGCGACCCCCACGACCAGCTGGTCAGGCCGATCACCAGGGCCACGATGAGGTCGTTCACGTGCTCCAGCGAGGTGCAAATGATGATGATCAGCAGCAGGCCGGGGATGACCAGGAACACGTTGGACAGCACCGACAGGACCTCGTCGACGAGGCCGCCGAGGTAGCCGGCGGTGACGCCGACGACGACCGACAGGATCGTGGCGACGATCCCGGCGACCGCGCCGACGAACACGACGCTGCGGGTGCCGGCCAGGATCTGGCTGAAGATGTCCTGGCCGAGGTGCGTCGTGCCGAACCAGTGCTGGGCCGACGGCGCCTGCAGCGCATCGGGGGTGATCTTGTCCGGGTCGTACGGGGCGACCCAGGGGCCGATGATCGCGAACAGCACGTAGATGGCGAGGACGACCAGGCCGGTGGTGGCCTTGCCGTTGGCGATGAACCGGAACCGCTTCCGCTTGGCCTTCTTGCCGGCCGGGGTGGTGTCCGGCTGCGCCATCGAGCCTTCGCCCGGGATGACCTGCTCGATGCTCGAGGGGGTGACGGTCATCTCAGCCTGCCTTTCGGGTGCGCGGGTCCAGCAGCGTGTAGGCCACGTCCGCGAGCAGGTTGGCGACCAGCACGGAGATGGTGATGACCAGGAAGATGCCCTGCATCAGCGGGTAGTCGTGCGCGCCGACGGCCTGGAAGAGCTGGAAGCCCACGCCCGGGTAGGAGAAGACGATCTCCACCAGCAGGGTGCCGCCGACGATGAAGCCCAGCGACAGCGCGAACGCCGAGATGTTGGGCAGCAGCGCGTTGCGCGCGGCGTAGCTGAACGCGACCCGCCGCTCGGACAGGCCCTTGGCGTGGGCGACGGTGATGTAGTCCTCGGACGACACCGTCACCATCATGTTGCGCATGCCGAGGATCCAGCCGCTCATCGACGAGAGCAGGATCGTGACCGCCGGCAGGACGCTGTGGTTGATGGCCGAGCCGATGAAGGTGCCGTCCCAGTACGGCACCAGGCCCGGGGTGTAGCCGCCGGAGGACGGGAAGTAGCTGCCGTTGCCGGTGAACACGGCGATGAAGACCAGGCCGAGCCAGAAGTACGGCACCGACGACAGGAACGTCGTGGCGGGCAGCAGGCCGTCGATCCAGGTGCCGCGCCGCCAGCCGGCGCCGATGCCCAGCGTCGTGCCGATCATGAAGCTCAGGACCGTGGTGATGCCGACGAGGCCGATCGTCCACGGCAGGCTCGAGGTGATGACCTCACTGACGCTCGACGGGAAGAAGTTGAACGACAGCCCCAGGTCGCCGTGGAACAGCTGCTTCCAGTAGTCGACGTACTGCTCCCACAGGCTCTGGTTCTTGTCGAGGCCGAACAGCACCCGCAGCGACTGGATCGCGTCGGAGGACACCGCGCCCTGGTTGCGGGCCAGGAACGAGCTGAGCGGGTCGCCCGGGATCATCCGCGGGACGAAGAAGTTGATGGTGATCGCGGCCCAGGCCGTGAAGAGGTAGAAGGCGAGGCGTTGCAGCAGGAATTTCATCGTGCCTCCTCCGGCAGGTGCGTCGCCGGCGGCGTGGGGATCGACGGGTCGGCGGCCGAGCCGACGCCCTCCTTGGCGACGGTCTCGGCGTCGTACAGCCAGCAGGCCGCCCAGTGGCCGGGCTCGCCGCCGACGTCCAGGCGCGGCGGCAGGTCGACGGTGCAGCGCTTCATGGCGTGCGGGCAGCGCGGGTGGAAGCGGCAGCCGGCCGGGGGCCGGATCAGGCTCGGCGGCTCGCCGTTGCCACGGTCCTTCGCGGTCGCGTCGGCGATGCCGGCGATGCGGTCCGGGTCGGGGGCCGACTCGATGAGCAGCCGGGTGTACGGGTGCGCGGGGTTCTGCGTGACCGACTCGCTGTCGCCGCCCTCGACCATGCGCCCGGCGTACATCACCATCGTCTCGTCGGCGAAGTACCGCGCCGAGGCGATGTCGTGCGTGATGTACAGGATGGCGAGGTTGAGCCGTTCCTTGAGGTCGCGCAGCAGGTTGAGGATGCCCAGGCGGATCGACACGTCGAGCATCGACACCGGCTCGTCGGCCAGCAGCGCCTCCGGGTCGGCGCCGAGGGCGCGGGCGATGGCGACGCGCTGGCGCTGCCCGCCGGACAGCTCGTGCGGGAACTTGTCGACGTAGCGCTCGGGCGGGGTCAGCGCCACGCGGGTCAGCAGGCCCGCGAGGGCCGTCTCGAGCTCGGCGGCGGTCTTGCCGGCGTTGCCGTGGATCTTCAGCGCCCGGGTCAGGTGGTAGCGGACCGTGTGCACGGGGTTGAGCGAGCCGAACGGGTCCTGGAAGATGAGCTGCACCCGGCTGACGTAGTCGCGGAATCGGCGTCCGCCGCTCACCCGCGTCGTTTGGCCGTGCAGCCGCAGGTCGCCGCCGGTGCGGGGGTAGAGCTGCGCGAACAGCCGGGCGACCGTGGACTTGCCGGAGCCGGACTCGCCGACCAGTGCGGTGACCCTGCCGCGGCGCAGGGTGAGGGACACGTCGTCCACCGCGTGGACGACCGCCCGCTTGCCGGTGAAGATGTCGCTCAGCTTCCGCCGGACGGGGAAATGCTTGGTCAGGCCCTCGGCCTCAAGCACCACCTCGCCGACCGGCGCCGCCGGGCTCTCGCTCAACGTCATTGCCGTTGGTCCTGTCTCGGGGTGTCTCGTCATTGGGTACCGCTCCCCGGGCGACCCGCGCAAGGGTCACCCGGGGAGCGGTGTCAGTACGATCCGGTTGTCAGGAGCCGGACGGCTTGAGGTGCAGGATGACGTCCAGGGCGTTGGCCTGGGTCGGCTGAAGCGCGCCGTACGGGTTGGCGTCGTCCGGCCAGCCGGTCCAGTTCTTGGCGCTGTAGGCCGCGCCGATGTTGTCGGCACCGACCGGGATCATCGGGGCCTGCTCGACGAAGATCTTCTGCAGCGTGGCGAGCGCGGTCTTGCGGGCCGCCTCGTCGGTCGCGGCCGCGTAGGCGCGCAGCGCCGCCGTGGCCTCCTTGCTGTCGAAGCGGCCGAAGTTGGCGGCCGGGGAGGCGGTGCCGATCGGCTTGAGCTGGTCGCCGTCCATCACCGTGCGGTAGATGTCGTACGGGGTCGAGCCACCGTCGGTCCAGCGGAACGCCGCGTCGAACTGGCCGGCCTCGACGTTCTTGAACCACGCGTCCTGGTTGGCCTTGTCGATCGTGGCCGCGATGCCGATCTGGGCCAGGTTGGCCTTCACGATCTCCAGCGAGGTCTGGTAGTCCGACCAACCGGCCGGGTCAGTGAGCGTCAGGGTGACCGGCTTGCCGGACGGGTCCTTCAGCGTCGTGCCGTCCAGCTTGTAGCCGGCGCCGGTGAGCAGCGCCTTGGCGCCCTCGACGTCGACCTTGTAGTCCTTGCCCTTGTACTCGTCGGAGACGTAGGCGTCACCGGCGGGCGAGGGCAGGCCCGTCACGCTCTTGACCAGCGGGTGGAAGTAGCCGGCCTCGGCGGTGTTGAAGATGTCGTCCCGGTTGATGACCATGCCCATGGCCTGGCGCAGCTTCGGGTCGTTGAACGGGGCCTTGGTGGTGTTGATGTACAGGCCGTGGATGCCCAGCACCGGCGGCGCCCAGATCTTGTGGTTGGCCGCGTCCTTGTCGATGAAGACCGTCTTCACGTTGGGGATGAAGACGAAGCTCCACTCGCACTCGCCGTTGGCCAGGGCCGTGGTCTGCGCGTTGTTGTCGGCGTAGGAGGTGTACCGCAGCTCCTTGACCTGCGGCAGCGCCTGCCAGTAGCCCTTGTCGCGGACCGTCAGGGTCGTGGTCTGCGGGGTGAAGGACTTCAGGGTGTACGGACCGGAGCCGATCGGGTTCTTGTTGGCCTCGGTCTTCGGGTCGGAGACCTTCTCCCAGATGTGCTTGGGCACGATCGGGATCTGCGCGATCGCCTTCTGCTGGCTGACGAACTGCGGCGTCTCGAACGTGATGGTCACGTCGGCACCGTTCGCCGTCGCGTCCTTGATCTTCACACCGCCGGAGTTGAGCGCCTCGTTGTCGCGCACCAGCTTGTAGGTGAACACGACGTCGTCGGCCGTGACCTTCTCGCCGTCGGACCAGGTGGCGTTGTCACGGATGTTGACGACGACCGAGGTGTAGTCCTTGTTCCACTCCGCCTTGGTGGCGAGCCACGGCTTCATCGGGTCGGCCGGCTTGACCGGGTTCCACATCATCAGCGGCTCGTAGATCACCCAGCGGTAGCCGTCCTTGGCGCCGGCCGAGGTGGTCAGGAACGGGTTCTCGTTCTCGGTCAGCGGGCCGTTCGGCATGCCGACGGTCAGAACCGTGGTCTTGGCACCGTTGTTCTTGTTCGGATCGTTCGGCGAGTCGCCGCACGCGGCCAAGGTGGTCGACGTGGCCAGCAGACCGGCCATGCCGAGCAGAACGGAGCGTCTGGTCAACACGGGGGTGTCTCCTTTGGTACCTGGATCGACAGGTGGGGCGGACAGTTACACATTTCGGTATGACGACGGGAACCCTTGCGGCACGGCTCCCGCCCAGTGGTGCGGCGTGACTTCAGGTGGTGCGCTCGGGCCGCGCCGTGACGGTCGAGCCGCGCACGACGAGCGTGGTGGACAGGATGTTCGGCTCGGCGGTCAACGGCGTGCCGTCGAAGTGCGCGATGAGCCTGCGGGCCGCCATCTCGCCCATCTGGCGCATGGGCTGGCGGATGGTGGTCAGGGGCGGCTCGGTGTGCGCCGCGTGCAGGATGTCGTCGAAGCCCACCAGGGCGACGTCCTGCGGGACCGATCGGCCCGCGAGCCGCAGCGCCTGCAGGGCGCCGGCGGCGGACAGGTCGTTGTGCGCGAACACGGCGTCGAACTGCAGGCCCTCGTCCAGCGCCCGCTGGACCGAGGCGGCGCCGCACTCGAAGGTGAAATCCCCCTCGATGACGAGCCGGGGGTCGATCGGCGCGCCGGCCGCCGCGAACACGTCCGCGAAGCCGCCGAGCCGGTCCTGGGTGCAGCCGAACTTCTCCGAGCCGGTGATGACGAGGGGCCGTCGCCGCCCCAGCTCGACGAGGTGCCGGGCGGCCAGCGAGCCGCCGGCCCGGTTGGTGGTCGCCACCGACGGCATGAGCGGCTTGTCGCCGCGGTCGTCGATGAGGACCACCGGCAGGCCGCCGGCGTACAGATCGGCGAGATAGTCCAGCGTCCCCTCGGGCTCGATGGCCAGCAGGCCGTCGAACGCCTTGCCGGAGACCTGCGCGGAGAACTGCCGCATGGACTCGGCGCCGCGGTTGCACGTGAACAGCAGCAACCCGTACCCCTCCGACTCCACGACGTCCACCGCGCCCTGCACGATGTCTCCCATCCATGGCCAGGTCAGCGACGGCACCAGCATCCCGATGACCCGGGTGTGACCCCGGGCCAGGTTCACCGCTCGCGCGCTGGGCACGTAGCCCAGCTCGTCGATGACCGTTCGCACCCGTGCCGCGGTCGACTCGTCGACCTCCCCTTTGCCGTTGAGCACCCGGGAGACGGTGGTCTTGCTGACCCCCGCTCGCGCGGCGACATCGGCGATGGTTATCGGCACCCCGCGATCCTTCCCATGAGAGCGCTTTCTGGCAAGAGAGCGTGTTCTGGAACCGGTTCCGCAACCGGTTCCGGCACACTAAATCCGATCGCGGACAGTGGTGTCAATAACACGGCGGTAACGAAACTTAACGACCACGCAACGCTTGCCAAGCGGATGTCCATGGTGTTTGCTCGGGGCCACCGTCGATGCGATTGCGGCCGCACCGGCGGCCCTCACCCGGCGTTACCGGTAACGCTCCCATGGAGCGCTCTCACGGCTTTTCTTTACCGGTGAAGATCCGTTCTGAACCGATGCAGACGCGCTTTCTGTACCGATGCAGGAATGCCCCGCGGTACGGAATCAGGACCGCAGCTTGATGACGCCGCCGTCGCCGCCGACGAGGCCCGAGCGGACCCGCAGCTCGGTGAAGGTGAGCCCGGCCGGCACGTCGTAGACGACCGTGCCCTGCACCGTCGCGCCCGGCGCGATGTCGTTCGCGAGGGGCCGGGACTTGTCGTAGTAGACCAGCGACCACTCGTCCGGGCCGTATTCGGTGCCCCCGGAGTCGCGCAGCTTCTGGTTGCCGATCCACAGCCGCCCCGTGCTCCCGCCGGTGTTCTCCACCTTCAGGTCCACCAGGCAGAACTGGCCCTTCGGGCGGCGCACCAGCGGCCAGTCGCCGAGCTCCTTCGTGCCGCAGGCGAACTTGGCGACGGTGAAGCGCAGCTTGCCGTCGACCGCGACCGGGCTCGGCTTCGGCGACGGCGACGGCGACGGCGGCTTCGTCGAGGGCGGTGCCGCGCCCTGCGCGCCCTGCGCCCCGGGGCCCTTCTGCCCGGCGCTCTCGGCCAGCTTCAGGCCGACCAGCAGGCAGGCCAGCAGCGCCACCAGGGCCACGCCGGTGACGATCGCCCGCGCTCCCCGGCTCGGGCGGCGCCGCGGCGGCCGCGGCCGGGCCCTCGACGGTCCCGACGAG
>NZ_BAAARV010000011.1:0-4507 GCF_039532525.1 Dactylosporangium salmoneum | reverse complement strand
CCGCGCGGTGCGGCTCCGGCCGATGTCGTCCCGGCCGGTGCCGGATCGCCGGGGCGGACGTCGCCAGCAGGGTCGGCGGGGCCGGTGCGTACCGGAGGCGGCCATTACCTGCCGGCCCTGGCAGGCAACCGCCAGGACGAGCTGGTCGAGCGGGATGTGGAGCCGTCGTGGCCGCTGTTCCTGCCGCCGGGGGCGGAGCTGTTGTCCACGATGGACACCGGCAATGTGTCGGGTGAGGTGGTGGTGGTCGGTTCGGGGGCCGGCGAGCCGGTGGGTGTGCTGAGCGCGGTACGACGCGCGGCGGCCGGCGTCGACCAGCCCGTGGTGGTGGTGTCGGTGCCGCCGGGCGGCTCGCCGGACGCGGCTCAGGTCGACACGGTCCGAACATTGCTGAACGTGTACGGGTGGCGGGGCCGGGTACCGGTCGTGGTCACCCGCGGGAGCCTGACACCGTTGGAGAGCCTGCTGGACTTGTATGGCGTAACGGCGGTGTATCAGACCAGTGTGGGTGCCGGGCTGGGTGGCCCGTCCGGCGGCCTGGCCGCGTTGAACCTCAGCAACGCCTGGGTACTGCGCCGACCGGCCGGCACCGCCGGCAACCCCGCAACAGCCGGGCTGTCATCGGAAGTGCTGTCGGCGGAGTTGCTGCAGGCAGCGGCCGGCCGGCGCCGCCCGGTATTCGACCGGCCGAGCACGCCGGTGGCCTCGTTCTTGTCGGTGCCGCTGCAGGACACCGGCCGGATCCGTGACACGTACGACACCTACCGGGCCCTGCTGACACCGGATCTGCCGCAGGTGCAGCAGATCGTGTCGAGAGACCCGGCATTCGCCGGCCACCAGGCGGTACTGGGCCTGGCCGAACTCGGACAGTTCGACGCGGCGGTCGCCTACCTCCAGGCCGGTGACGACCGCCCGGACGTCATCGCCGCGCCGCTGCTGAACATCGACCGTGACGCCACCCCAGTGGAACGGGAACGTGCGGTGGTCGGCATGCTGCCCCACCTGGCCGCACTGGCCCGGGCCGTGTCACACGACCTGGCCAGCGAAGCGATCCTGCTGGCCGTCGCCGACCTCATCACCGAAAACCGGTCCCAGGAAGACGTCAAGAACGACATCTGGTTCCACAAGAACCTCCTACCCAAAGACGGCCGCCTCCGCGTCGGCTGGGTAACCCACCTGACCGAACTCACCCAACAACTACCCGAACACACCAACAGCCTGGGATGGATCGCCTCCGCCATCATGAACTGCCCAGACTAACGACGAGCCCCTCCACCGTGGACAGCCACCCGAACCAGGCCCCGCCGGACCGGCCGCTCATGGTGGCGGTGAGCTGTCCATTCCGTGGGATAGCGCCGTTGTCGAGACATCCGGCCACCGTGATGGCACGACATCCATCCTCACGTAGGCGCGCCGACCACGAGCCGAGAAGCTCAGGTGCGTCCTCAGTGCCGCGGGGAGTCGCCCTCCAAGCGCTCCAGGTCGCGACGCCGAATAGCGATGAGCTTCTCGCTTACGGAGTCCTCGGTCACGCCCCGCCGTATCCAGCCAATGTCACGGTCTTCGTACCGGATCGCAAACACGCCCGATGGCGATGACCCGATCTCGTGGCGATGATCCTGCAGGGCCCGTCATAGGAGTTCCAGTTCCGTGCCCAGCCGCAGGAACTCCGTCCTCTGCGGGAAATCCGGCTCATCGCAGAAGAGGGTGTAGTCGGGATCTGTCGGTTTTCGAGGTCGCCTGCACGGATTTTCACGCTCGGCTGCACTCATATCCGGGCGCGACGAGACGTGCGCCGGGGAACGAGCTATGTACCGTCGTTGCCATCGCGCAGAGAATGGATCATCCTCTTCAGGGTCCGGAACGCGTCTGACTGCTCGGTCTCGGTCAGGCCGGCCAGCATTCTCACCTCGACGGACCGGACCGCCACGGTCGCCTTCTCGAGGCTCCGTCGGCCGCGAGGCGTGAGACGCGTGGGAAGAACCTTCCCGACGGGTGCCTCCGCCGGCCTGGTCACGTAGCCGTCTCGTTCCAGGGCCTGCAACAGCACGTTCATCGACTGGCGTGTCACGAACGCGCCCCGCGCGAGCTCGGAGTTCGACAAGCCCGGTCGTTGAGCCAGCAGCTCGAGGCACGAATAGTGCGTCACGGTCATCCCGAGCGGCCGCAGTACCTCCTCCATGGCTACACGGAGGGCGCTCGACGCCTCTTTCAGCAGGTAGCCCAGTGACGTCTCCAGGTCGACGCCGACACCGTCTTGACTCATGTCAGCATTCTGACATAGTTTGGCCTGTGTCAGGAAACTGACACGAACAAAAGGAGCATCATCATGCCCGTCACCGGCCCCGACTTCATCTCGCTCCAAGTGCGCGACCTCGACGCCTCGCAGGCGTTCTACGAGCAGTACCTCGGCCTCGTCCGCTCGCAGGCCGGACCTCCGCACGCCGTCGTCTTCGAGACGAAGCCGATCGCGTTCGCACTCCGCGACATCGTTCCCGGCACCGACCTCGCATCCGTTCCTCAGCCCGGCATCGGTGCCGCGATCTGGCTCCACGCCACAGACGTCCAGGCCATTCACGATGCTCTCGTCGCCGACGGTCACACCATCGTCTCCGCACCGATCGACGGCCCCTTCGGTCGGACATTCACCTTCGCCGACCCCGACGGCTACCAGATCACTCTCCACGACCGCGCCTGACAGGCCAAACGCCACCGGACGATCACCGTTCCCCCATCCGCGCCTTGATCCGCGAAGCCCGCAAAGAACCACCGCTGGGACGGCTGTCCGCAGTGGAGGAGCTCGTCGTTAGTCTGGGCAGTTCATGATGGCGGAGGCGATCCATCCGAGGCTGTTGGTGTGTTCGGGTAGTTGTTGGGTGAGTTCGGTCAGGTGGGTTACCCAGCCGACGCGGAGGCGGCCGTCTTTGGGTAGGAGGTTCTTGTGGAACCAGATGTCGTTCTTGACGTCTTCCTGGGACCGGTTTTCGGTGATGAGGTCGGCGACGGCCAGCAGGATCGCTTCGCTGGCCAGGTCGTGTGACACGGCCCGGGCCAGTGCGGCCAGGTGGGGCAGCATGCCGACCACCGCACGTTCCCGTTCCACTGGGGTGGCGTCACGGTCGATGTTCAGCAGCGGCGCGGCGATGACGTCCGGGCGGTCGTCGCCGGCCTGGAGGTAGGCGACCGCCGCGTCGAACTGTCCGAGTTCGGCCAGGCCCAGCACCGCCTGGTGGCCGGCGAACGCCGGGTCCCTCGACACGATCTGTTGTACCTGCGGCAGATCCGGTGTCAGCAGGGCCCGGTAGGTGTCGTACGTGTCACGGATCCGGCCGGTGTCCTGCAGCGGCACCGACAGGAACGAGGCCACCGGTGTGCTCGGCCGGTCGAATACCGGGCGGCGCCGGCTGGCCGCTGCCTGCAGCAACTCCGCCGAGAACACCTCCGATGACAGCCCGGCCGCTGCGGGTTCGCCGGCCGGCCGGCGCAGCACCCAGGCGTTGCTGAGGTTCAACGCGGCCAGGCCACCGGACGGGCCACCCAGCCCGGCACCCACACTGGTCTGATACACCGCCGTTACGCCATACAAGTCCAGCAGGCTCTCCAACGGTGTCAGGCTCCCGCGGGTGACCACGACCGGTACCCGGCCCCGCCACCCGTACACGTTCAGCAATGTTCGGACCGTGTCGACCTGAGCTGCGTCCGGCGAGCCGCCCGGCGGCACCGACACCACGACCACGGGCTGGTCGACGCCGGCCGCCGCGCGTCGTACCGCGCTCAGCACACCCACCGGCTCGCCGGCCCCCGAACCGACCACCACCACCTCACCCGACACATTGCCGGTGTCCATCGTGGACAACAGCTCCGCCCCCGGCGGCAGGAACAGCGGCCACGACGGCTCCACATCCCGCTCAACCGGCTCGTCCGGCCGGTTGCCTGCCAGGGCCGGCAGGTAATGGCCGCTTCCGGTACGCACCACATACAGCTCCGGATCGCCGGCACGCCCCGACGAGACCGTCACACCCTCCGGGGTGATCACATGCAGCCGCACGTCCAGCAGACCGGCCGCCACATCCACCAACACCTCGAACAACGGGTGGTAGCCACCCGGCCGGCCCAACGCCGCCAGGAACGCCTCGTACTGCCCCTCGCCCTGCGCCGCCGCAACCGCATACACCGAGTTCCGGCTCAGGGCCATATTGTCGAGTTCGAGCAGCAGCCAGGCCCGCAAATCCGCCGGTGTCATCCCGGCCATCAAAGCCACCGTGCCGGTCCGGCCCTGAAGCTCCCCGGCCGCCTGGATCATCGAACCGAACCACGCATCACCGTCGAGCACCATCTCACCGGCATACCGGCCCAACTCGTCCAACACCCGCTGCTGCGCCTGCGACAGCGTGCCGGGACCCGCCACAGGCGACACCGGCACCGACCCCGGCGACAACCCGGGCGACGTCCGCCCCGGCGATCCGGCACCGGCCGGGACGACATCGGCCGGAGCCGCACCGCGCGG
>NZ_BAAARV010000010.1:0-5515 GCF_039532525.1 Dactylosporangium salmoneum | reverse complement strand
CACAGCTGTACCGCGGTGCCGTTGGCCGAGCTGGCGCCGGCGACGTCGACGCACTTGCCGCCGAATCCGGTGATCGGCCCGCTGGAGGCGGCCGAGGCGGCCGTCATGCCGACGGCGGTCACGCCGAGGACGGTGGCGACCGTCGCGGCGATGGCGAACCCGACGCGGCGGCGCGGCCGGCGTCGGGCGATGGTTGAGGGTGTCACGTGCGGGTCCCTTTCTGGGCGGCGCCCGCACCGGACCGTGTGATCGGGTGTGGTCCCGTGTCGGGCGGGAGCAGTCCCCTGCCGAGCGCGTGAGGTGACGACAGGGGCAAGATCTGTCAAGGCGGTTAACAGATCCACCGGAGGCTATGTCGACATCCGGGGCAAGTCAATATAAGACTTGAATTAAGGTGCTGAGCTGCGGTTTTGCGCTCGAGCAACCAGGTGCTTACGCGCGATGGAGACCGCTGCCACGTTGCGGGTGAGGGCAGCTCGCGGAGTTGAGGTATGGATTGCATTGGCAACCGCTTGCCGAAATACACGGGGACTTGATCGAGAGGCGAGATGAGCACCTACCGAGCCGCACAGGTGACCGAGCCCAATGGCACGTTCGAACTCGTCGAACGGCAGCTGCCGGAGCCGGGTTTCGGCCACGTCAGGATCGCCGTGGAGGCATGCGGCGTCTGCCACTCGGACGCGGCCTTCGTGAGTGCTGGCCTACCAGGCGTGTCGTTCCCGGAAGTGCCCGGGCATGAGATCGCCGGGCGCATCGAGGCGCTGGGCGACGGCGTTCAGGAGCGCGGATGGCAGGAAGGCGATCCGGTCGCGGTCGGCTGGTTCGGCGGCAGTTGCGGGCACTGCAAGCCGTGCCGCCAGGGCGACTTCATCGTCTGCCGGAACCTGAAGGTTCCGGGATGGACCTATGACGGTGGATTCGCCGAGAAGGTGATCGCGCCCGTCGACGCCTTGGCCCGCATCCCCGGCACAGTCTCGGCGATCGACGCGGGACCCATGGCCTGTGCCGGCGTGACCGTCTTCAACGGGCTGCGGCGCAGCTCCGCCCGGCCGGGGGACCTGGTCGCCGTGCTCGGCCTCGGCGGGCTGGGGCACCTCGGGGTCCAGTACGCGGTCGCGATGGGCTTCGAGACCGTGGCCATCGCGCGCGGCCCCGAGAAGGCCGCCTTCGCCAAGCAACTGGGCGCCCACCACTACATCGACAGCACCTCCGGCGCCTCGGTCGCGCAGGCCCTGCAATCCCTCGGCGGCGCCAACGCCGTCCTGGCCACCGCCGGCAACTCCGAAGCCATCACCGCCACCGTCGACGGCCTCGCCCCGCGTGGGGAACTCGTGGCCATCGGAGCGGACACCGCACCGCTCGGTATCAGTCCGGCCCAACTGCTCATGAACGCCCTCATCGTCCGAGGCCACCCGTCCGGCACCGCGCAAGACGTGGAGGACACCATGGCCTTCAGCGCCCTGCACGGCATCCGTCCCATCACGGAGACCGTACCGCTGGACCGCGCGAACGAGGCCTACCAGAAGATGCTTGCCGGCAAAGCCCGCTTCCGGATGGTGCTCACAGTCGGCTCCTGATCCGGGCGTTGCGTCCGGACGCTGCGGGCAGTCCGGGCCTCTGAAAACGGAATAGACCGGTTATATCGGTACAGCCGGTGGGCGGTGCCGGCTCAGTGGCCGCTACCTTGAGCGCAGTAGGGCCATTGACTACTTGACCATCCCCGCTACGGTGTGCGGCACAAGCCTGCACAGGGGAAGGCCACCGAAGATGAGGCCGAGATGGCCCTGCTAACTGCGCCCGCACATGGCTCCCCGCCGGTCCGGCGCGGCGAGGTCAATCGCGTCACCGCCAGGATCCGCAGCACGCCGGGGCGACTGGTGATCGTCATGCTGGTGTTGCTCCTCGCCGGCCTCCTGGCCGGCACCGCATGGGTGACCGGCTCGTCACAGCGTGCGTCCGCCGCCGGTGGCGCGCGGACCGGCAGCAGCCAGCTCGCCGTGCAGGCGCAGGAGCTCTACCGTGCGCTGTCGGACGCGGACGCCACTGCGGCGATCGCGTTTCTGTCCAGCGGCGTCGAGCCCGCCGACCTGCGCAACCGCTACCAGTCGGACGTCTCAGCCGCGACCGCTGCGCTCGCCGCCGTGGCCAACGGGGGCGCCAGCGACAAGGCGGCGATCCAGCAGATCTCCGCGCAGCTGCCGGTCTACACCGGCTTGGTCGAGACGGCCCGCAGCTACAACCGGCAGGGCTACCCGGTCGGGTCGGCCTACCTGCGCGAGGCGTCGGGGCTGATGCGCGGGCAGCTGCTGCCGGCCGCCCAGCGGCTGTACGACCGCGAGACGACCGCTCTGAAGGCGGAGCGCGACGACGCCGCGTCCCTGCCGTGGCTGGCGCTGCTGCTCGGCATCGGCCTCGTCGTGGGGCTGATCCGGGCGCAGCAGCGATTGAGCCGGCAGACGCACCGGACCTTCAACGCCGGCCTGCTCGCCGCGACGCTCGTCGCCGTCGTCATGGTGCTGTGGAACGGCATCGGCTGGGCGGTGGTCGCCGCGCACATCGGCGCCGCCAACCGCGACGGCTCGCGGCAGGTGGAGCTGCTGGCCAAGGCGCGCATCGCCGCGCTGACCGCCCGCGGCGACGAGGCGCTGACCCTGGTGGCGCGCGGCAGCGGAGCCTCCTTCGAGCAGGACTATGTCGTACAACTCGGCGCGCTGGTCAGCGGCGACCACACATCCGGCCTGCTCGACCGGGCCAGGTCGGCCGCCACCGACCGCGCGGTGCGCGCGTCGGTCGACACCGCGATAACCGACGTCAATGCCTGGCTCGCGGTGCACAAGAAGCTGCGAGCGGCCGACGACGGCGGTGACTTCCCGGGTGCGGTGAAGCTCGCCATCGGCGGCGACCCCGACAGCGCCGCGACGATCTTCAACCGGCTCGACGGCGTGCTCGCCCAGGCGATCCGTGCGACAAGCGCGGTGTCGGACAAACGAGGCGCCCAGGCGGCCGGTGCGTTCGGCGGCCAGACCGGCGGCGGTGTCTTCCTGACCATCGTGCTGCTCGCCGCGATCGGCGTCGGCTACCAGCAGCGGATCGCGGAGTACCGATGATGACACCACGGATGCGGGTCACCCGAGCCCTGACCGGTGCGGTCCTGCTGTCCTTGCTCGGCGCCTGCGCCGGCGCCGGCGACACCGCCACGATGCCGCCGCCGACCTTCGCCCCGCCCCAGCCCGTCGGGGTCAAGAACCCGGCGGAGATGCCGAGCGCCGCCGCCGCCGCGCCGAACGGCTGCGACGTACGGCACTCCAGCCTGCGTCCGGGATCGGGCAACCCGGCGACCGGACCGGCCGTCTCGGCGATCAGGTCGCGGGGCCGGCTGGTAGTGGGCGTCGACCAGAACACCTACCTGTTCGGCTACCGCGACCCGGCCAGCGGGCAGATCGTCGGATTCGACGTCGACATTCTCCGCGAGGTCGCGCTCGACCTCTTCGGCGACCGCAACGCGATCCAGTTCGTCGCGCTCACCTCCTCGCAGCGGATCCCGGCGATCCGGAACAATCAGGTCGACCTTGTCGCCGAGACGATGACCATCACCTGCGAGCGGCTGCAGCAGGTCGACTTCTCCAGCGTGTACTTCGAGGCCGGCCAGCGGGTGCTCGTGCCCAAGGACTCCAGCGCGACGGGCATCGCCGACCTGGGCGGCGCGACGGTCTGCGCGGCCGACGGCAGCACCTCGATCCGCAACATCGCCACCGCGGCGTCCAAGCCGGTCCCGGTGTCGGTGCCGGACTGGACCGACTGCCTGGTGCTGTTGCAGCAGGGACAGGTCGCGGCCATCTCCACCGACGACACGATCCTGCAGGGCCTCGCCGCTCAGGACCCCAACGTGAAGCTGGTCGGTGACAAGTTCACCGACGAACCGTACGGCATCGCGGTCAACAAGAACGCCAACGACCTGCTGCGGTTCGTCAACCGCACCCTGGAGCGCATCCGTTCCGACGGCACATGGCAGGCGATCTACACCAAAGAGCTGCAGGCGGCCGCCCCGACCCCGCCGCCGGCCGGTTACCGGGACTGATGCGGGTGGACGTACCGCCGATCAGCCGCGAGGCGGCCGACCAGGTGCTCGCCGGTCTCGGCGCCGGCTACGACCGGATCGCCGCCGCGATGTACGCCCTCGACAGCAGCCCGGCGCTGGGCTTCCTGCGCGGCGGCGGCCTCACCGGGGCCACGGCGACCAGGTGGCAGACGCTGAGCAGCGAGGTCGACCTGCTATGGGCGCAGTTCACCGTGCTCAACGAGACGCTGGAGCAGGCGCGCACCATCCGCAACGCCAATCGGCCCGGCGATCCGCAGTGGACCGAGCTGGGCATCCTGCTCCAGGCGCCAGCCATCGGCCTCAACAGCGCCGGCATGCCGGCCGACGGCAGCTCGCCGCCGGCGACCTGGATCGGGCTGTGGGATCTGGCGCAGCAGCTCGAGCGGCGCTGCGCCGCGGCGACCGCGTTCCTCTCCGAGCTCGACGCGGCGTGGACGGCGGTGGCGAGCCGGCTGGGGCCGGTCGGCGAGGCGCTGGACGCCGCGACAGCCCTGGCCGTCGAGCTCGGCGTGCGCTCCGACGTGGAGCCGGCCGCCGCGCGCTTCGCCGACGCACACCAGGCGTTGCTCGCGGACCCGATCTCCGCGGCCCCCGGCGGCCGGTTCGCCGCCCAGGCCGACCGGACGCTGAGCGACGTCGCCGCCGCCGTCGACGTGGTGCGCCGGCGGCTCGCCGACATGGCGCGGCTGCGGGACTCCTATCCGCAGCGGGTCGCGGCGCTGCACCGCCTCGCCGACGAGGTGCTCGCCGCCGAGCGGGAGACCGCGGACACCTTCGCGCGGGTCACCGGGAAGATCCTCGCGCCCGGTCTGCCGGCCCCGCCCTCCTCCGGCGCCGCCCTGCACGCGACCGCCGAAGGGCTCGACCAGCTCGGCCGGGGCGCCGGCTGGGGCCGGCTCGCCGATGGCCTCGCCGAGGCCGAACAGGCTGCGGCGCGGGCCAAGCAGCGCGCGGCCGAGCTACGCGACAACGCCAACGGGCTGATCGCGCGCCGCGACGAGCTGCGCGGCCGGCTCGACGCCTACCGGGCGAAGGCCGCGAGCAAGGGGCTCGGCGAACACAGCGAACTCAGCGCCCGCTACGACGATGCGCACACGCTGCTGTTCACCGCGCCGTGCGACCTGCGGGGGGCCACCCGCGCGATGGTGGCGTACCAGCAGACCCTGAACACGCTGTTGGAGGAGCAGGCATGACGTGTACCAGGCCCGGATGCACCGGCACGTACGCGGCCGACGGCTACTGCGACGAGTGCGGCCACAAGCAGGCGGCCCGGACGAGCGGGGTCTCCGGCCAGCCGCCGGTCGCCCCGTCGCCCGCGACGCGGACCACGCCGGCCGGGTTCTCCGAGCCCGACCCCGCCCGCACCGCTGCCGCCCGGCCGGACCCCGCCCGCACCGCTGCCGCCCGGCCGGACCC
>NZ_BAAARV010000009.1:0-20231 GCF_039532525.1 Dactylosporangium salmoneum | reverse complement strand
AGGGCTGGCCACCCGGCCCGGACACCGGCGCGGCGAAGGGCGGAGGCCCCGCGGGGGCGCCGGGCGGCGGGCCGGGAGGGACGGCCGGACCGGGTGGCGTCGGGCCGGCCGGCGGGATCGGGCCCCGCGGCACGTACGGCTGCGCGGCGTACGCCGGGCCGGCGGCCGGCTGCGGAGGATACGGGCCGGCCGGGGGCGGGTTCTGCGGATCGCTCGGCGGAACAGTCAACGTGGCTCCTGCGTGTGCGGATGAGGAGAGGACCGGCGCAGCGCGCGGACGCCCCGAGCGTAATGGCACCTGTCGAAGCGGGCAGGGGCCCCAACGGCGGATTCATTCCGTCTGAAAGGCAGCATGGAACGCTGGACCGACGAATGAGGACCCTTCGCGCGGGTCGCTACCATTCGGGGCGGGAGGGGTAGGCGACCATGAATGCCGAGGACACAACTGTGCACGACGACGGGAAGCGGTTCCGCGTATACCTGCAGGTGGTCGGCACGATCGTCGGCATATTGGCGGCCGCGACGCCGGGCGTGATCTGGGCCGTCGACCATTTCGGCCACCAGGACCCGAAGCCGCCCGCCGCCACGCAGGCCCAGAGCGCGGCCCGCAACGAGGCGGGCGACCAGCAGGCCCCGCCGCCGGCGACCACGGCCGCCGGGCCGACCACGGTGGCGACCACGCCGGTCGCGGCCGGGAACCGGGCGTACCTCGACACGCTCTCCCCGGACACCGGCTCGACCAACCTGGCCGACCTGCCGCGGGCGCTGCGGGAGCAGCCCGGCTACGAGCACCCGGTGACGATGCCCTGCGGCTCGAACAACTCGGGGGACACCAAGCGGCTGGTCAGCTACCTGCTGGAGAAGCGGTACGTGAACCTCACCGCCGACGTGCACTCCTACAAGGCGAACCCGGACGAGTACCGCGTCCAGCTGCGCTTCTACGCCGACAACAACCAGCCGCAGGTGGTCGAGCTGACCGGGAACCAGCAGCAGCAGTTCACGATGCCGGTCGACGGGGTGAAGAAGCTGACCCTGGAGCTCACCTGCGAACGGCCCGGCGCCCTGGTCACGCTGACCAACGCCTGGCTCGACCGAGCCTGATCTTCGCTTTTGCCCGAAATGTCGGGCGCTGGCGCGCCGCGACATTTCGGACTTATAACCTGGCGGGGTATAAATCCGATAAGTCGTGGCGCGCCAGCGCCCGACTTATCGGTTCGAGGCTTGTGTCCTAATTGGCGGTAGTCAGTCCGCCGGGGACGTTGCCGGGGACGGGCGGCGCAGGGTGAGGGCGGACCATCCGGCGGAGTAGAGGACGGTCACCGCGCCGCAGGCGGCCAGCAGCAGGCGCGGGTTCGTGTGGTCGATGAAGGCGCCCACCGCGAGCTGGCTGGCCGCGACCGACAGCGTCGCCAGCATGAAGTCGGTGGCGAAGACGCGGCCGCGCAAGGCGTCGGGCACCTCGGCCTGCAGCACGAAGTTCGACATCATCCAGTTGCCGCCGGCGCCCAGGTGGGCCAGCACCACGCCGACCAGGGCCAGCGGGAACCAGGTCACGAGGCTCACGCCGATGTAGGCCAGGCCGTAGGCGGACATCGACAGGGCGAGGCCGGGCAGCAGCCAGGAGCGGTGGGTCAGCACCCGGCGGAGCACGATCGGGCCGATCAGCGCGCCCAGGCCGCGGGCGGCGAAGAGCAGGCCGGTGCCCATCGGGCCGGCGCCCAGCGTGACGGCCAGGACCGGGAAGAGCGTGAGCACGCCGTTGCCCAGGCCGACCGCGGACTTCACGGTGACCAGCGAGGCGACGCGGGAGTTTCCGCGGATGTACCGCAGGGCCTCCGCCACGGCGGCGAAGGGCCTTGCCGGGGTCTCCTCGCGGGCGGCCTGCAGCGGGCGGCGGACCCGGCCGACCTGGAAGGCGGACAGGCACAGCAGCGCGCAGGCGGCGACGAAGCAGGGGTACGGCCCGAACGCCTCCGACGCGATGCCGCCCAGCGAGGCGCCGATGACCAACATCGTGCCCCACGCCGAGCCGCTGAGCGCGTTGGCGGCGGTCAGGTCCTCGGGGTCCACGACGTTGGGCAGCGCGGCCTGGGCGGCCGGGGCGAAGTACGCCTTGGCCACCGCGATCGCGCCGACGGCCACGAGCGCCACCCAGGCCGTCGACGCCGTGCGCACCAGCAGCAGGGCGAGGGCGCAGGCGGCCATCGACAGGTCGGCGGCGATGAGGATGCGGCGGCGGTCGAGGCGGTCGGCGACCGTGCCGGTGTACGGCAGCAGCAGGGCGGTCACGCCGGTGTCGGCGGCGAGCACCAGGGCGCCCCACACACCCGTGCCGGTGAGCCGGGGCAGGAGCGTCAGCAGCGGGATCATCACGAACCAGTCGGCCCCGAGGCCGATCAGGTCAGCGGTGAAGAGGTTGCGGAAGTCCCGGTTGCGGGTGAGTACCGAGATGCTTGCGGGCACGGACGTACCGTAGGCCTTTGGCACCGCGGGCCTGGCAGGGAGGGCCGCCAGGCCCGACCGGTCTCTGACGGGAGCAACGGCCCCTGGTTGCACGGACCGGAGCCATGAAAGCGCTTTTAGGCCAGATCCAACGCCTTCGCGGCGGCGAGGATGTCGGCGGACACGGTGGTCGGCGCCGGGGCGATGGAGATGGCCCAGTCCGGGTCCTTCAGGCCGTGGCCGGTCACCGTGCACACGATCTTCTGCCCGGAGTCGATGCGGCCCTGCTTGTGGGCCTGCAGCAGGCCGGCGACGCTGGCCGCGCTGCCCAGCTCGACGAAGACGCCGACCGAGCGGGCCAGCAGCTTGTAGGCGGCCAGGATGTCGCGGTCGGTCACCGCGTCGATGAGGCCGCCCGACTCGTCGCGGGCGTCGACCGCGCGGGTCCAGCTCGCCGGGTTGCCGATGCGGATGGCGGTGGCGATCGTGCTCGGCTCGCGGACCACGGCGTTGTTCACGATGGGGGCGGCGCCGGAGGCCTGGAAGCCGAACATGCGCGGGCGGCGGGTGGCGTTGCCGGCCGCGTGGTCCTCCTTGTAGCCCATCCAGTACGCCGTGATGTTGCCGGCGTTGCCGACCGGCAGGCAGTGGATGTCGGGCGCGTCGCCGAGGTCGCGCACGACCTCGAACGCCGCCGTCTTCTGGCCCTCGAGACGGTCCGGGTTGACCGAGTTGACCAGGGACACCGGGTAGTCCAGGGACAGCTTGGAGGCCAGCGCGAGGCAGTCGTCGAAGTTGCCGGTGACCTGCAGCAGGCGGGCGCCGTGCACGAGGGCCTGGGCCAGCTTGCCCAGGGCGATCTTGCCGGTCGGGACGAGCACGGCGCAGGTGATGCCGGCCCGGGCGGCGTACGCGGCGGCGGAGGCCGACGTGTTGCCGGTGGACGCGCAGATGATCGCCTTCGAGCCGGACTCGAGGGCCTTGGAGACGGCGACCGTCATGCCGCGGTCCTTGAAGGAGCCGGTCGGGTTGGCCCCCTCCACCTTGAGGTACACGTCGCAGCCGGTGCGCGCCGAGAGCTCCGGGGCCGGCAGCAGGGGCGTGTTGCCCTCGTGCAGCGTCACCACCGGAGTCTGCGGCCCGACAGGCAGCCGGTCCCGGAATTCCTCGATCAGTCCACGCCACATGGTGGCTACTCCCCTTCGACCCGCAGGACGCTCGCCACGGCGCGAACGAAATCCAGTGCCCGCAGCTCGGCGACGGTCGCGGCGAGGGCGCGGTCCGGCGCGGCGTGCGTGACGATGACGAGCACGGCCTGGTTGCCGCGGCCGGCCTGGTTCACGGTCGCGATGCTCACCCCGTGCCGGGCGAAGACGCCCGCGACGGCGGCGAGGACGCCGGCCTTGTCGGAGACGTCGAGGCTGATGTGGTACCGCGTGAGAACGTCCCCGATCGGCGAGACCGGGAGGTCGGCGTAGGCCGACTCGGACGCGCTGCGCACGCCGGCGAGGCGGTTGCGGGCAACCGCGACGACGTCACCGAGCACCGCGGAGGCGGTCGGGGCGCCGCCCGCGCCGCGGCCGTAGAACATGAGCTGGCCGGCCGCCTCGGCCTCGACGAAGACGGCGTTGAACGCGTCGCCGACGCCCGCCAGCGGGTGGGTCCGCGGGATCATCGCCGGGTGCACGCGCACCGACACGGCACCGTTGGCCTTCGACGCGATGCACAGCAGCTTGATCGTGCAGCCCATGGCCTTGGCGCTGGCCACGTCGGCCGCGGTGACCTCGGTGATGCCCTCGCGGTACACGTCGGCGGAGGTGACCCGGCTGTGGAAGGCCATCGAGGCGAGGATGGCGGCCTTGGCCGCGGCGTCGAAGCCCTCGACGTCGGCGGTCGGGTCGGCCTCGGCGTAGCCCAGGGCGGTCGCCTCCTCCAGCGCCTCGGCGAAGCCGGCGCCGGTGGCGTCCATCGAGGACAGGATGAAGTTCGTGGTGCCGTTGACGATGCCGGTCACCCGGGTGATCCGGTCGCCGTGCAGGGATTCGCGCAGCGGGCGCAGCAGCGGGATGGCGCCGGCGACGGAGGCCTCGTAGTACAGGTCGGCGCCGCAGTCGGCGGCCGCCTTGTGCAGCGTGGCGCCGTCCTCGCCCAGCAGGGCCTTGTTGGCGGTCACCACGCTCTTGCCGGCGTGCAGCGCCTCCAGCAGCCAGGAGCGGGCCGGCTCGATGCCGCCGACCACCTCGACCACGATGTCGACGTCCTCGCGCGTGACCAGGCCGAGCGCGTCGGTCGTGAACAGCGCCGGGTCGACCGGCAGCTCACGGGTCTTGTTCAGGCGGCGGACGGCGACACCCACCAGCTCCAGGGGCGCGCCGATGCGGGCCGTCAGGTCGTGCTCCTGCTCGTGCAGCAGGCGAACCACCTCGGAACCGACGGTTCCGCAGCCCAGCAGCGCTACCTTCACCGATTTCGGCATCAGTCACCCCACGTCCAGTCGCAGCAGATCGTCCACGGTCTCGCGGCGGACGATGACCCTTGACTCCCCGTCAACCACCGCCACGACCGGCGGGCGGGGGACGTGGTTGTAGTTGCTCGCCATACTGCGGCAATAGGCACCGGTGCCCGGGACTGCAAGAAGATCTCCGGCCTTGACGTCCGCCGGCAGGAATTCATCCTTCACGACGATGTCCCCGGACTCGCAATGTTTTCCCACCACGCGGGCGAGAATCGGCGGTTCGGAGGACGCCCGGCCGGCCACGGTGGCCGAGTAGGCGGCGTCGTAGAGGGCGGTGCGGATGTTGTCGCTCATCCCGCCGTCGACCGAGACGTAGGTCCGGATGCCGTCGACGTCCTTGACCGTGCCCACCTCGTAGAGGGTGAACATGGCCGGCCCGACGATCGCCCGGCCCGGCTCGACGGACAGGTGCGGCACGCTCAGGTGCAGCGCGGCGCACTCCTGCTTGACGATGCGCAGTAGGTCCCCGGCCAGGTCGCGCGGGTCGGCCGGCTCGTCCTGCGTCGTGTACGCGATGCCGAAGCCGCCGCCGAGGTCCATCTCGGGAAGCTCCCGCCCGTGTACCTCACTGACGCGCGCCTGCAGCGTCAGCAGCCGCCGCGCGGCCACCTCGAAGCCCGACGCGTCGAAGATCTGCGAGCCGATGTGCGAGTGCAGGCCGCGCAGGTCCAGCACGCCGTCGGCGAGGATCTTGTCGATCGCCTCCGCGGCGGCGCCCCCGGCCAGCGAGAAGCCGAACTTCTGGTCCTCGTGGGCGGTGGCGATGAACTCGTGCGTGTGGGCCTCGACGCCGACGGTCACCCGGACCATCACCTTCGGGCGCTTGCCCGTCCTGATGGCGATCTGCGTGAGCCGGTCGATCTCGTCGAGGGAGTCGACGATGATGCGGCCGACGTTGTGCTCGACGGCCGTCGCGAGCTCTTCGACGGACTTGTTGTTGCCGTGCAGGCCGATGCGCTCCGGGGGCATGCCGCCGCGCAGGGCGACGGCCAGCTCACCGCCGGTGCACACGTCGAGGGAGAGGCCCTCCTCCACCAGGATCTTCACGATCGCGGTGGCGATGAAGGCCTTGCCGGCGTAGTAGACCTCGGCGCCGCCGAACGCCTCTTTGAACGCCTTGCACCGGGCGCGGAAGTCCGCCTCGTCGAAGATGTACGCGGGCGTGCCGTGCTGCTGGGCGATCTGCGTGACGTCGACGCCCCCGACGGTGAGTGCACCGCTTTGTCCGCGTGTGACCGTTCTGGGCCACAGAATCGGGACCAGAGTGTTGACGTCGTCCGGGGTGCGGAGCCAGGACGGGCCGTTGGAGCCCAGGTCGGCGTGCAGGGCTCCCGCCTCGTGTGCGCGCATCTTTCTCTCTACATCCGTTCCGGCGCCGAGACGCCGAGCAGGTCCAGACCGTTGACGATGACCTGGCGGGTGGCGTCGTTGAGCCAGAGCCGCGCCCGGTTCGTCTCCGTGAACGGCTCGTCTCCCATGGGCAGCACCCGGCAGTTGTCGTAGAACCGGTGGTATGCCGCGGCCAGGTCCTCCAAATAGCGTGCCACGCGATGCGGCTCGCGCAGCTCCGCCGCGGTGGCGACCACGCCGGGGAAGTCCCCGAGCGCCTTGAGAAGTTCAAGTTCCTTCTCGTGTACGAGGAGTGCCGCATCGTAGGCGTCGCCGCGCTCGTGGCCGAGGTCGGCGGCGTTGCGCGCGACCGAGGCGGTGCGCGCCCCGACGTACTGCACGTAGAAGACCGGGTTGTCGTTCTTCTGCCGGGTGATGACCTCGATGTCCAGCGTCAGCGGCGAGTCGGTCGAGGAGCGGGCCAGGGAGTACCGCGCCGCGTCCACGCCGACCGCGTCGATCAGCTCGTCGAGGGTGATCAGCGTGCCGGCCCGCTTGCTCAGGCGCACCGGCTCGCCGCCGCGCAGCAGGCTGACCAGCTGGCCGATGAGCACCTCGATGTTGCGCTGGGGGTCGTCGCCGGCGCAGGCGGCGATCGCCTTGAGCCGGCCGATGTAGCCGTGGTGGTCGGCGCCGAGCATGTAGATGCAGCGGTCGAAGCCGCGCTCGCGCTTGTTGATGTAGTACGCGGCGTCGGCGGCGAAGTAGGTCTTCTCGCCGTTGGAGCGGATCAGCACCCGGTCCTTGTCGTCGCCGAAGTCCGTGGTGCGCAGCCACACGGCGCCCTCGGACTCGAAGACGTGGCCCAGCTTGCGCAGCGCGTCCAGGGCGTGCTCGACGGCGCCGCCCTCGTGCAGGGTCTTCTCGGAGAACCAGACGTCGAAGTGGACGCCGAAGCGCTCGAGGCTGTCCTGCATCTCCTTGAGCATGTACTCGTAGGCCTTTTGCAGGAACGCCGCCTGCTGCTGCTCTTCCGGCATCTGCAGAATGTCCGGATGCGCGGCCTTGATGGCATTGGCGATGTCCTGGACGTACTCGCCGGGGTAGCCGTCCGGCGGGGTCGGCCGCCCGTGAGCGGCGGCCATGACGGACTCGCCGAAGCGGTTCATCTGCACGCCGGCGTCGTTGATGTAGTGCTCGCGGGTCACGTCGGCGCCGGCGGCGGCCAGGATGCGCCCGAGGGCGTCGCCGACCGCGGCCCAGCGGGTGTGGCCGAGGTGCACGGGCCCGGTGGGGTTCGCCGAGACGAACTCCAGGTTGACCTTCTCCTTGGCCAGGGTCTCGCTGTGGCCGTACGCCGGGCCGGCCCTGACGACCAGTCCGGCCAGCCCGCCGGCGGCGGCCGCGGACAGCCGGATGTTCAGGAAGCCCGGCCCGGCGATCTCCACCGCATCGATGCCGGGAGTTTCCTGCAAGTTTTTCGCGACCGCGGCGGCCAGCTCGCGCGGGTTCAGGCCGACCTTCTTGCCCAGTTGCAGGGCGATATTGGACGCATAGTCACCATGCTCCGGGTTACGCGGCCGCTCCACGCTGGTCGTCGCCGGAAGAACGGACGCGTCGAGGTCACGCTCGGTGATGGCCGTGCGAGCGGCGGCGAGTACTACTACGGCGAGTTCAGCGGGAGTCACCGACAAATGTTATCGGGGGTAGACTCCGGTACTTGGCGGCGGCCCGTTGTGCTGGTCACAATGCGGGACGGCTGGGACCGTACTTCCCCCTGAAGACGGGACCCACGGGACCAGTTCCCCGCCGTGTCCCCCGACCGTTGACCAGACGAGGCCCGATGAGCGAGCACAACGCCCAGCGTTGCGAGGCGACGAGATGAGCATGAGCACCCAGCACAGTGGCGGCAACCGCAAGCCGTCCACCAAGCCCGCTGCCGGCGCGAAGCCGAAGCAGGGCGGTGACGAGGAACTTTCATCCTCGGAGGTCGCCGACGAGCTCGACACCGAGCTCGACTCGGACGCTGAGGCCACCACCGACGCCGACGACGACTCGGACGTTTCGGACAAGCCGGTCTCGACCAAGCCCAAGGCCAACCCGCGCAAGTCGGCCCCGGCCCGCAAGACGGCGCCGGCCGGCGCCAAGCGGCCCGCCACCGCCGCCGCGGTCAAGAAGATCGCCCCGGTCAAGGTCAAGCAGGGCATGTCCTGGGGCCCGATCGCGCTGTTCACCACGGTGGGCGTGCTGGCGCTGGGCATCGTGGGCTTCGCCGGCTACCAGGTGTACGAGAACGGCCTGGGCTGGAAGGACCGCGCGGACCAGATCAGCGGCATCAAGGACTACTACAAGATCGACAAGGACCTGGTCGGCCAGCGCGAACACGTCTGGGGCCCGCAGACGTACAAGCTGAGCCCGCCGGTCGCCGGCAACCACAACCCGAACTGGCAGCGCTGCCTGGGCGACGTGTACCCCACCCAGATCGCCAACGAGCACGCGCTGCACAGCCTCGAGCACGGCGCCGTGTGGATCACCTACAACCCGAGCCTCCCCGCCGACCAGGTGGAGAAGCTGGCCAAGCGGGTCCGCGGCAACGACTTCATGCTGATGAGCCCGTACCCGAACCTGGACAAGCCCATCTCCCTGCAGGCCTGGGGCTTCCAGCTGAAGGTCGACAACGCCGACGACAAGCGCATCGACGAGTTCGTCAAGGCGCTGCGGCAGAACGCCACGCTCGAGGCCGGCACGCCGTGCTCCAGCGGCAGCATCATCACCGAGACCGGCACCACGCCCCACGACCTGGGCAAGGACAGCGGCTCGACGCAGATGGGCAGCAACTAGCCCGTGATCGGACAACTGTCCCGGCGGGCACGCCTCTCCTTTGGCGTGCTCGCCGCGGTTCTCCTGCTGGTGACCGGCACCGCCATCGGTTACCTGATCCCGACCCTGACCCGGCCGGGCGATGACTCCATCGACGCCGGCTTCGCCCGCGACATGAGCGTCCACCACGCACAGGCCGTGGAGATGGGCATGTTCGCGTACCGCCTGGGCTCCTCCGAGGACATCCGCATCCTGGGCTACGACATCGCCGCGAGCCAGCAGTGGCAGATCGGCCAGATGCAGACGTGGCTCACGGAGTGGCACCTCTCCCCCACGTCGTCGAGCCGCAAGATGGCCTGGATGCCCGCGGGCATGAACACCCTGCAGGCCGACGGCCGCATGCCGGGCATGGCCTCGGACGACGAGCTGAAGAAGCTCAAGTCCTCCACGGGCAAGGACTTCGACATCCTCTGGTGCCAGCTCATGCTGCGCCACCACCTGGGCGGCATCCACATGGCCGAGATCGCCGCCAAGGACGCCAAGGAGGCAGAGGTCCGCGACGCCGCCGAGAAGATCCGCGTCTCGCAGTCCTACGACATCTCCGTGCTGACCGAGGACCTGAAGGACCTGGGCGCCCAGCCCTTGTCGTCCTGATCCGCTCCCCCGCCCCACACGCCACAGGGGAACCGCCGCGCGGGGCGGGGAGCGGCTCTGCTACTCTATTTGAGGCCAGTTAAGGCCCCCGTAGCTCAGGGGATAGAGCACCGCCCTCCGGAGGCGGGGGCGCAGGTTCGAATCCTGCCGGGGGCACGTCACAGAACTGCAAACGCGCAGCGCGGCCGGCCTCTCACTGTTCGTAGAGGCCAGTTTCGCGTTCGAGTAGATGTTCAAGGATGCCCCCGGCCGAGCGGCTGGGGGCATCCTCGCGTTGGCTCGATGTACGGGCGCGGAACGCGCCGGGATCGCTGCTACATGTTGACTGGCGGTACGACCGCAGCCCGGCCAGGCTTGGTCGAGGTGACCGGCGGGATCGCTCCTATCGCGGCTGCCCACCGTAATTTGGTATGGCTCTCATCCGGCATGCGTCCTGCCTGATTTCGGCAAGTTGAGGTGGCCCCGGTTCGGCTACTACGGCGGCCTGTGTCCGACCTGGAGCACCTACCCTGGATCGACCCGACCCATCCGCCCTGACGAACGGCCCGGTGTCAGCGGCTTCACCGATCAGAATTCTTCCGCCACGTCGTCGGTTCTGGTAGCCCCCCTCGCACCGGTGGAAGGATTGGTGACCATGACCGACGCTAGACCGCTGGGCGCTGACGAGGCCTCGTTCATCGCGGTGGTTCGCTCGGGCGATACGGCGCGGTTTGCGCTCATCACGGAGCGCCACCGGCGTGAGCTGCAGGTGCACTGCTACCGGATGCTTGCGAACTACGAGGACGCCCAGGACATGACGCAGGAGACGTTCCTGCGAGCGTGGAACAAGCGGGAGTCGTTCAAGGGCCACGCTGCGCTGCGGACCTGGCTGTACCGGATCGCGACGAACGTCTGCCTTGACTTCCTGGAGAAGCGCAATGACCGCACACCCGTACCGTCCGGGCTGTCGGACTCCAGCTCCGAGGTGCTGTACCTGCAGCCGTACCCCGACCGGATGCTCCCCGAGGACCCGCAGGAATCGGTGGTGGCGCGGGAGACGATCGAGCTGGCGTTCATCGTCGCCGTGCAGCACCTGCCGCCGCGGCAGCGGGCGGTGTTCATCCTGCGCGACGTCGTCGGCTGGCCGGCGTCGAAGGCCGCCGACGCCCTCGATCTGACCATCGCATCGGTGACCAGCGCGCTGCAGCGGGCGCGCGTGACGATGCGCGAGCAGCTGCCCGACCGCCGCCTCGACTGGCGGAGCCCCGCCGCCCACGAGCTGTCGAATGACGAGCGCGGCGTGGTGAAGTCGTACATCGACGCCCATGAGCGCAATGACCTCGACGGGCTGATGTCCCTGCTGCGCGACGACCTGCGCTTCGTGATGCTGCCCGAGGCGGGCACCTCGGTCATCACGGCCAAGGACGCGGTGGACGGCTGGGTCTCCGGTGGGCTCTTCCAGCCCGGCCACGACGACTGGCGCTGTATCACCACGACGGTCAACCGCATGCCCGCCGCCGTGCTGTACCTGCGCACCCCCGACGACCCGGAATACCGGCTATTCGCCATCGCGGTCCTGCACATCGTCGACGGGAAGATCGCCGAGCTCACCGGATTCGACGCCACCGACAAACCATGGCTGGACCTGCCCCCAACACTGTGATCAGACAGGTCCCCATCGTCGACGAGTCCAGCGCCACGGGCCGGCGTCACCGAAGTCACCGCGGAATGAGCATCCCGACCAACGCGAACACCACCGCCCCGCCGGCGTTGCCGGCGGGGCATCTTGATGCCCGACGAACGTCAGGAAGGATCTCGACCCGGCCTCACGAGCCGAGCAGCCGGCCCGTGCTCATCGCCTCGTCTCGTATCGGGTCAGCACGACGCCGCCGGGAAATGTCCGCGTCTCCACGAGGTTCAGGTTCACCCAGCTGTCCAGCGCGGTGAAGAACGGCGTGCCGCCGCCCACCAGGACCGGCGCGGTGACCAGTATGTACTCGTCGATCAGCCCGGCCCGCATGGCCGCCCCGGCGAGCGTCGCGCCGGCAATGTCCATCGGGCCGGCGTCCTCGGTCTTGAGCCGGGTGATCTCGGTGACCGCGTCGCCGGTGACCAGGCGGGTGTTCCAGTCGACCGTGCTGGTCGTCGAGGAGAACACCACCTTCGGCATGTCCCGCCAGCGGCGGGCGTACTCGATTGCCGCCTGTGTGGCGCCGGGCTGCTGGTCGGCGGTCGGCCAGTGGGAACTCATCCCCTCCCACAGCTTGCGCCCATACAGCGCCAGGCCCGTCGCCCCCACCCGGTCGGACCACCACTGGAACAGCTCGTCGCTCGGCGACGAGTCCGGTCCCTCACCGCCACTCCAGCCGAGGTCGTCGCCGGGCGCGGCGATGTAGCCGTCCAGGGTCACATTCATGCCGAAGGTCAGTTTCCGCATCATGCCAGCCTCTCGTAAGCCGATCTCATACGTACAGACGGGCGCTGCGCGAAAACCTCATCGGTGCGCGCTGCCGGCAGACACAAGGTCACCGCGCAGACATGGCAAGCCAACCGCATCGGCGAAGACGGAGCCGGGGGCACCACTTGCCAGGACATCTTGTCCAGCCAAAACGAAGCCCTGGACCAGCGACGACGCTGGCCAGGGCTTCGAGACCAGGCCCGGGCGGCGCTGGTTACTTCTCTGCGCCATGCTGGTCGTCGGCGGGGCGCTGCACGTCGCGGAAGTCGTCGATCCACGCATAGCCGCGCCCGGCCTGGCCGTTCGGTGCCGGCTGCACCGTGTACGGCGCGAACACGCTGTTGAGCAGCCACGGCACCTTGTCCGGGCCCCAGTTCTGCTCCATCACGGTGTCCTGCCTGAAGCCGTAGCCGGCCACGGCCAGCCGCCCGGTGGCCCGGAACGCCGTCATCTGGTCGCGCAGGAAGTGCTTCTGGCTCTCGTACCACGGGCTGGAGGACAGGAAGTCGTTCCATTCCTGCTGCGGGAACGGGTGCGCGATGGCCGCCTCGATCACCTGCCAGACCTTCGCGTCGGCGGCGAATCCGTAGCGCTGGGCGAATTCGGGTGCGATGGGGTCGGTCATGTGCCGCTGCCAGTACCAGACGAGGGAGAACTCCGTGGCCAGGAACTTCTGGTCGGGTCGCAGGCGGGGAAGTACGTAGTCGAGGAAGGGCTGCACCGCTTCCCGGCTCGGCACGTGCGGATGAATGTCGACGCCCTGGATTTCCGGCGTCGCATTGACGAACTGCAGCCATCGCTCGACGACCGGTGTACGGTTCGCGGGCAGGTCAAGGCGGTTGAGCGCGCCCATGTACAGCTGCGTCTTGCAGTTCGACGCGCAGTGCGCCCGGCGGTAGGCGATGACGTGCTCGGCGACGGTTTCGTAGAAGTTGTTCAGGGCCTCGGTGCGGTCCTGCGGACGGCTCTCGTTGAAGGGCTCGTTGCCGATCGTCAGGATGTCCACCCGGCCCATGACGACCGGCAGAACCTTGTCCACGCGGGCCAGTTCGGCTGCCATGGCGGCACTGCCCGGCGCGGGCATTTCCGTCTGGGCGAGCGGGAACTTCAGGCTGAGCACCGTGCCGTAGTTGCGCCGCGAGGCGTCCAGGATCGTATGGATCGTGGTCGTGGCCGCGACGTCGCCCTTGTCCGCGTCCGGCATCGTGAAAAATCCCCGGATCCAGGTGGCCCGGGCGGCTTGGAGCTCGTGATAGTCAAGGCTCCCGAGGTCCTGGTTGAAATTGGCGGCCAGAACGCCGTCAGCGGGGTGTGGCCGGCTCATGGCGCCGCTGGGCACCACCCTGTCCTGCGCGGCACCCGGCTGCGCGCTCGCGGCCGTCGGCATCGCGCCCAATGCGAGCCCGACCGCCATGGCGGTCGCCGGCACCAGTCGAGACAACATTCGTTCCTCCGTGGTCTGCTGCCGGTCGCGCGCAGAACCGCTACGTCCGGCGGGGCAAGTTCTCACTGCTTGCCGACGTTAGGAAGGACGAATTATTCCGGCAATGACCCGTCACAATGAGTTTTGGTACCTCGTCATGCAGCACCGGCGCCCACAAGAAACGCGAATGCAAGGAATCGCTAATCGAACGGGAGTCGCCGATGAGAAACGGCATCAAACCAACAAGGCCGGTTATGGAGCAGACGCCGACGCCAATGAGCGGTCAGGACGCCAGGGCGGCGCGGAGGCCGGTCAGATCCTCGGGTGCCTTGCGGCGGGTCTCGTCGAGGCGGCGGCACAGGTCCGACAGGGACTGCCGCTCCTGCTCCACCATCTTGTCGGCCCGCTCCCGGGCGGCCCGGAGCCGTTCGCGCCGGTCGTTGGCCTCCATGCGGTCGGCGAAGATGCGGCGGACCCCCACGAACCCGAAGACCAGCGCGACGAGCACCAGCACGACGGCGAGTCCGACCGGCACCGCGAGGGCCCCCGCGAGCGTCAGGACCGCGGCGGCGAACCAGGCGTACCGCTGCCACACCTTCGACGGCCCCTCGGGCTCGCGCGCCTCGATCGCCCGCTGCAACTCGGCCACGTCGGCGGGTGCCGGCCCGTTGGCCCGGACGCGAACCGCCTGCCGCTCGATGGTGACCGTCTGTTCCTCCGGGTCCGGCACGTCGGACTCCGCGCACAGGGCCTCCCCCACCGCGAGCAGGCGATCCCGCAGCACCCGCCGGGCCAGCGCGCGACGACCCGGCGCCTCCCCGAACGCGTCCGCCACCAGCAGCGTCAGCGGCAGCCCCGCCGGATCGTCCCAGCGCGTCGCCGGCGTGACCTCCCGATCGTCGATCACCGCCCGCAGCTCCGCGATCCGCCGCAGCGTCGCGGCCTCCTCCTCGGTCCCCTCGTCCACGAGGCCGGGCAGCAACGCCTCCAACGCCGCTCGCGACTGCGTTGCGGCCGGAGAGGCAGTGGGAGCGGTCGACAGGGCCCAGTCCCGGAGGGCGGCGAGGCGTGAGCCCGCGGTCAGGGCTGCGGCGGCCTTGCGGTCGGCGGAGATGGTCAATCCCGTCACCGGGGCCGCCGAGGGCAGGGCCTGGATCCGCTCCGTGAGCGAGCGGTCGAGGGCCGCGCGGCGTTCGTCGCCCAGGCCGGCGACCAGAGCGGTCAGGCGCGCGGCGACGAGCTCCAGGCCCACGTCGCCTAGCTGGCCGTCGGCGGCGGCCATCCAGACCGCGCGCTCGGCCGCGGTGAGCTGGGTGTCGGCCAGCAGTTCGGAGAAGGCCGCGCTCACCCACCGTACGTCGGAGGCGGTGCCCGACATGATGAGGAGCAGCGCGGTGCGGCGAAGGTCGCGCGCGGCGGCGCGGTCCAGGTCGGCGGAGGGGTCGTCGCCTCGGGTGAGGGCGGCCAGGGCGGAGGCGGCCGGGGCCAGCCAGTATCCGTCGACGTCCTCCACTGTGGCGGGGAGGGCGGGGGCGGCGCCGGCGCGGACGGCGAGCACCTGACGCATCCGGTGGCGGGCGCGGGCGCCATCGTCGAAGCCGGTCATGTCCGCGCGCAGGTCACTGAGCTCGACGAACGCGTCGAAGGAGACGATCAGGCGGCTGAGTCGCTGCTCGATGGAGCCCTGGAGGCGGGACAGCTGCGAGCGCAGCGCCCGGCTCTCGGCGCGCTGCCCGCTGAGCGAGGACTCGATCTCACGGATCGCCCGCTGCTGCTTGAAGTCCTGCCAGCTATCGCTGAGCAGCCAGTCCCGGAACTCGCCGTCGGACACCCTGGGATTCCCTCCTACCGATCGATCTTCCCGGCACGGTAGCGATGCCGCGCCAGTACCGCCGGTCAGCAGCTCGGTGACCACGTCCACCTGAGGCTGAAGATCACGACGGACCTGACACGCTCGCCAGATCAGACCGCCCTGAGGTCATCGCGGGCCCGCGTCACATCCGTGGCCCTCCCGCCACCCGCCGCGGCCGGAACGCCCGTCACCGGAGGGGCGGTAGATTCCCGACGTCCAATGTTGGGAGGGTCTGGTGCCGAAGGTATCCGGCAGCCGCCGGCCGGCGACCGCCGCCGTCAATGCGCTGCGAACGCTGCTGGAGAGGCACTATCACATCGTCCAGGAAATCGATCAGCGCAACGACTTCGGGGCCGACCTGTACATCCAATTCACGCAGGACCGCGAGGTCACGGGCGACATCGTCAACGTGCAGGTCAAGGGTGGAACCTCGTGGCGCCGCCGCGGTGGCTACGGCGTGCCGGTCGGCGATCACGCGGCCATCTGGGCCGACGGGAACGTTCCCGTCATCTGCGTCGTCCACGACCCGCGAACCGATCGTCTCTACTGGGCAAATGCCACCGAGCAGCTCCTGACAGCCCGCCGCGAGCTGGTCCTGCTGAGGACCATCTTGGTCAGCAAGGAAGCCGTACTCGACGAGCAGTCGCTCGATGATTTCGTCACCGAGACTCGCCGGTACGTCAACCGCTACCGTGGCGCCCACGCGATGCGGACGCAACTCAGTGAGATGTCAGGCGCCGATTTCGGGCCGTCGGACATCGTCCTGCACTTCATCAACTACGTCGGCGAGGACCTCATCTTCTGGCAGTGCCGCGGCGAAGGCTTCGCCACCCTGCTGCACAGCGATCTCGACTGGGCTCCGGAATACGTCGGGCCGGAGATGCTTCGGTTCGACGGCATCGATGGTCATCGCCGCCACGGCGCGGCTGCGACGCTCGGCGACACCATCCTCGGCGACGACGAGGCGATGTGGATCCTGGCATGCTTCGCGGCGACCGCCTGGGCCCGCGAGCCGGCTCCGGACCGGCAACATGCGTCCATCCGAGCCGAGGTAGCGGACAACTACGTCGGGCAGCAGATCGTCAAGCGCATCGAAGCCGAGCCCGACCTGCTGGCCCGATCCGCAGCGGCCTTGCAATCCGCGCCTTTGAAGGATCCCGAGGTACGCGAGCTGGAGAGCGACCACGACATCGTCGACGAGGCGATGGGCGCAACCAAGGAGACGTGGCAGTACATGTCGTTCGAGGCGAAACGGCTCGCGCTCATATACCTGATCGACCATGTGGGGATCGGCGCGCCGACAGACCCGATCGGCCAGCAGATCCAGATCGCCTGGCGCGTACCTGACCGGCCTGGTCGCACCTGAGGTCCCCGACATAGCTGCGACCAGGCGATACACTCCCTGTTCGGCATGCTCGCGTGCCTGACCTCCTGACCGGGTGCCCACGCCGCCCGGCCGTGCGGAGGCGAAGGTGGCACCTGCTATCGCGGGAGCGACACACGCCGTCTGATGAGCCTTCCGGACGCGCGCGACGCAGGCGTGGGCGACGGCGGCTGCGCGCGCGAAGGACACGATCATGACGCAGCAGAAGAAGCTCAAGCAGCTGATCCGGGCACGCATGGCCAAGACGGGTGAGACCTGCACGACGGCTCGCCGGCACATCCTCGCCCACGCCCCGGACGAGGTGCAGTTGCCGACCGGCGTGCTGCCGGCCTACACGGCGTTCGGGCCCCGCCAGCACCACGACTCCGGCCTGGTCGCTCATGTGCTGCGACCCGTCTACGCCCAGTTCTTGGAGGAAGCCGCCCCGCTGCTCGACGACCGGCTCGCCGATGCGGCGGCGCTGATCCGTCAGTCGGGTCGAGGCTGGTCGCAGCTGGCGACGCTGGCCCAGGACACGGCGAGCGGGCTCGGCGCGTACATCGAGCTGGCCGAGGAGCGGCTGGAGCTGATGTTCAGCCGCGGCCCGGACGCGGCGCCGGAGGTCCGCGAGATGAACGCGCGGCTGGACGCCATGACCGCCGACTACGCCGCGACCGATCCGCTCGGCGACAGCGGCCGCGCGGAGCTGTTCGAGGCCATGGCCGACCTGGTCGACGCGTGTGCGGAACAGGAGCGACAGGCCGTTCAACTCCTGCGGGCCGCCGCCTGACGGAGCTGGTAGCCGCCGTCCCGGGCCATCAGCGCGTCGTGGCCGCCCTGCTCGGCGATCACGCCGCCGTCGAGCACCACGATGCGGTCGGCCGCGCGGACCGCGTTGAGCCGGTGCGAGATCAGCAGGCTGCTGCGGCCCTCGCGCAGGCGGCGCAGGCTCTGGTGGATCAGGTGCTCGGCGGCCGCGTCCAGGCCGGCCGACGGCTCGTCCAGGATGAGCAGGTCGGCGCAGGAGCGCAGGACCGCGCGGGCGATCGCGAGGCGCTGCCACTGGCCGCCGGAGAGCACCACGCCGGCGGCCGGGTCGTCGGTGGCCTCGTAGACCCGGCTCAGCACGGTCCGGTAGCCGCGCGGGAGGGCCGACAGGGTGTCGTCCAGGTCGACCTCGGCCGCGGCCGCGCGCGGCCAACGGCGCGGGCACCGGCACCAGCCCCGCGAGGGAGCACCGGAAGCCCGCCCGGTCGCGCAGCTTCGCGACCCCCGCCACCGCAAAGGTCAGGCAGAGCAGGACCCGGGCCCCGAACGCGACGTACCCCATACCGCCGCACGTTAGGAGGGGGCGGCACACGCCACGCACATCGTCGATACATCACCGCGGCGGCGATAGGCTAGGCGGCCGTGACGCCCGACCTCGTCCATCCGCCCAAGGCCCGCCCCGGGGACCGGATCGCGGTGCTCTCCCCCTCCTTCGCCGCGCCCGGCGTCTTCCCGGCGGTGCACGAGCAGGCGATGCGGCGGCTGGCCGAGACGACCGGGCTGATCCCGGTCGAGTTCCCCACGACCCGGTGGGTGGGCGCCCCGCCCGAGGCCCGCGCCGCCGACATCGACGCCGCCTTCGCCGACCCGGGCATCCGCGCGATCATCGCGGTGGCCGGCGGGCACGACCAGATCACCGTGATCCCGCACCTGGACCCCGCCCTCGCCCGGGCCGACCCGAAGCCGTTCGTCGGCACGAGCGACAACACCAACCTGCACCAGTGGCTGTGGGGGCACGGCATCGCGAGCTTCTACGGCGGCTCGACCCAGGTGCACCTCGGGCCGGGCCCGGCCGTGGACGACGTGCACGCCCGGGCGCTGCGGGCCGCCCTGCTCACCGGCGGGCGCCTGGAGGTCACCGATCCCGGCGAGTCCGAGGACGTCGGGCTCGACTGGGGCGACCCGCGCGCGCTGGAGCAGTACGGCGAGCGCGAGCCGACCGAGCCGTGGACCTGGGCCGGGCCGGCCCGGGCGGTGACCGGCCGCACCTGGGGCGGGTGTCTGGAGGTGCTCGAATGGGTGCTCACGGCCGGCCGGTTCCCGGACGACCCGGCGGCGCTGGACGGCGCCGTGCTGCTCATCGAGACGTCCCAGGAACTGCTGCCGGCCCGCAACGTCGGCTGGATCGTGCGCTCGCTCGGCGAGCGCGGGCTGCTCGGCGCCGTGCAGGCCGTGCTGGTGGGCCGGCCGCCGGTCTCCGGCCTCGACCGCCGCCCGGACGCGGCCGAGCGGGCCCGGCTGCGCGCCGAGCAGCGCGACGTGGTGCTGGCGACGGTCGAGCGGTACAACCCGGGGGCGATCGTCTGCGCGGGCGTCCCCTTCGGCCACACCCGGCCGCAGTGGATCCTTCCGCACGGCGGGACGATCACCGTCGACGGCGCCGCGCGGCGGATCCTCGCCGACTACTCCTGACCTAGAACCAGCCGGCCGGGTCGTGCGCGACCTCCAGGTTGCGCAAGACGGCGTCCAGGCCGCCGGGGAGCTTGCCGGCGACGGTGGGGCCGTGGGTGGCCAGCTCCAGGTACACCCCGTCGACGTCGTAGACCTGCAGCCCCTTGCCGCCGTCGGAGCCGGTGGTCCGCCGCGCCGGATGGCCGTCGACGGTCGTGTTCGGTTCGCCGAGCGTGGCGCCGTTGTCGTTGCCGATCTGGGCGGTGGTCACGGCCATCACGCGCAGCGGCCAGTCGCCGAGATCGTTGACGCCGCCGGCATCGCTGAAGTCCAGCTCGGCTGACCAGACCCCCGAGCCGTAGCTGTAGACCGATGCGCCCATGAGCCGGAACGCCGGGGGGATGCCGGACGCCCGGATCGGCATCCTGATCGGCCTGTCGACACCGAAGCGCACCGACTCCGCGACCCGCCGGGCCACCGCCCGCGGGTCGGCCAGGTCGGCCACCGTCACCTCGGCCCAGGAGCCCGGTGCGTACTGCCAGCGCAGCACCGTGGTCCCGCCCTCCTGGCCCCAGCGCGCCGGGCGGCCGCCCACGGGGTCGGCGTCGGTGTAGGTGACGTCCGGGGAGATCTCGCCGCCGGGCGGCACCGTCACCAGGCTCACCCGGCCTGGCTGCTCCTTCGCGGTGACCGGCGCGGCGGCGGAGACCCTCTGCCGGACGGGCTCGGTGTACACGCCCCGGCTGGTCAGGCCGTCGGGCACCCAGCCGAAGTCGGCGTACTGCACCAATGGATCGAACCTCGGTGGCGCCGGGACCGATATGCCGGTCGGCGAGACGGCCGGCGTCCCGGAGGCGGCCGGCGGCGGTGCCGAACGACCCGGAAGGCCCAGCCCGGCGGCGGCCAGCACCGCCGCGACCGCCAGCTCGGCGCCGCCCACCGCGGCCAGCCGGCGCC
>NZ_BAAARV010000008.1:0-35320 GCF_039532525.1 Dactylosporangium salmoneum | reverse complement strand
ACAACATCCGCCACAAAGAGAAGATCATGCCCGAGGCCACAACCTCACCAACTGAGACACCCCCTTAAGGTTGGGGTCGTCATCGCCCCCATCGAGGATCGCAACGCCTATGCCGGAATCGGATAGCCACGAATCTGCTCGTCGTCATCGCCCCATCGGGGATCGCAACAGCGGCAGGTGCGCTACTGGCGCGAGGTCGAGGCCGGTCGTCATCGCCCCCATCGGGGATCGCAACAGGTTGAACTTCGAGCCGTTGGCCGGCGGCGCCGGGGCGTCGTCATCGCCCCCATCGGGGATCGCAACCACTGCCACACCATGAACGCCACGCCCCAGGATGACGACTTTCCCGCAGCGCTCCGACGGCTCCGTCGCACGCGCGGCCTGTCATTCCGCGATCTCGCGTCGCTCACGCAAATCAGCGCAGGTCATCTCAGCCATCTCGAACGGCCCAAACGCGGCTGGAGCCCCGGTGTGGCGGCTGCGCTCGACCGAGCGCTCGGCGCTGATGGCGTGCTCATCACGTTGGCCGGCCGTGCACCCATCCAGGATCCGCTCTCCGCCATACCATCTGAGGTTATGCAGCGCCGCATGTTTCTCCAGCTCGGCCTAGTCACGTCGGCCTCGATCGGCATACCGGTCCCGACGGCGGCAAACGGTCCAGCGGTCGTCCACCGGATCGTCGGTGAGACCGGGCGGCTGCATGGCCTCGACCATCAGCATGGCGGGACGACGCTCTGGCGCGCGGCGTACGCGCTGCTCGGCGACAGCTACGAGCTGATCCGCCGTGGCAGTTGCCGCGACCCGCTCGAGCAGGACCTACTGCGCTGCGCGACCGGCCGACTCCACATGTGCACAGGCTGGCTTGCCTTCGACGCCGGCCGGCGCGACGGGCAGGCGCGATTGCGGCGGCGGCCGGGCTGGCCGTCGACGGTGCAGGTGCAGGACTTGAAGATCACGCCGCGGCTGGCCATGAGGCACCTCCAGGCTGAGCAGGTCGAGCCGTCACCTCCAGGTTGCGGCTCCACAGGCCTTCGTGACTCGGCTCGCCAAGAAATTCGCACCCGGCCGTAGCGGGCGTTCGCTGATGGGCTGCAGCGGCTATCGATCACGAGCTGGAAGAGTCCATGAGGGCGCAAGATGCCGATGAGCGGTCGCCGTGACATGCGCGTCCCGCGCGCCTCGGTCGGGTGCACGTCTTGGGCGAAGTAGGACCGGGTGGAGGGTAGTCGCCCCGCCCACCGAGGACCGCCGAAAGTGGACGCCCGAACTACGATGAGTGCTGGCGCGGCCCTTGGTCATCAGGCACATTCTCCTTCGCGCGTCAATTCGGAGGCATCGTGAAGCTCTTGCTCACGTCCGGCGGCGTCACGAACCCGAGCATCTACTCGGTGCTCGTGCAGCTGCTCGGCAAGCCGATCGACGAGTGCCACGCCCTCTGCGTCCCGACAGCACAGTGGGGTCACCCGATGTGCGGTCCGACGTCGGTACGGGACTTCGTCGCCGCCGAGCCCAAGCCTGACTGGCAATACATGACCGGCCTGGGCTGGGCGTCGCTCGGTGTCCTCGAGCTCACCGCACTGCCCACCATCGGCGCGGAGCGATGGGTCCCCTGGGTCCGGAAGGCCGACGTGCTCCTGGTCGACGGAGGCGACGCGACATACCTGTGCCACTGGATGCGCGAGTCCGGGCTGGCCGATCTGCTGCCTTCGCTGCCCGACAAGGTCTGGGTGGGAGTAAGCGCCGGAAGCATCGTGATGACGCCCCGGATCGGGGACTACTTCGTCGAGTGGCCGTCCGCACCAGACGACCGCACCCTGGGAGTCGTCGACTTCTCGATCTTCCCGCACCTGAACCTCTTCCCGACGAACACCATGGCTGACGCGGAGCGATGGGCCGCCGACATCGGCGTCCCGGCCTACGCCATCGACGAACAGACTGCCATCAAGGTCGTCGATGGCTCAGTCGAGGTGGTCTCCGAAGGGCAATGGACGAAGTTCGGGTGATCGTCGCCGGGCGGCTATCCAGATCTGCCGCGGCGGGCGTGCTGGTGTTCATCGCGGCTGGTGACGCACCGTAGTACAAGGCCGACCTTCTTGTTCCCGGCGCCGGCGCCGGGTCGCCGAGCGAACTCTTGCTCCGTGCGGCGATAGCCGCTTACCTCGGCCGCTACCGCGGCCAGTCCCGGCCGCACAGCGAGTCGGACCTGCGGGTCTTCCCGCGCTGGTGCGCCGACGAGGACCTCGACCCGCTCGCCATGCACCGACGGACCGATCCTGCGCAACACGCTCGGCGGCCGGATGGACCGCCACGCCGCCTGCCGCCGGCTCCGACACCTGGCCGCGGCCGCCGGCGTCCGGATGCCGAGGATGCACCCGCACATGCTGCGCCATATTTTCCCCGCTTAGCCTCGATCCACCGACCAGCGGTGACGTCGTGAGATGCGAGGGTATGGGAAATGCCCTCTGACCTGGGAGGATGGGAGTTCTCTAGGCTTCCATCACCCTGGTCGAGAGGGCATCTCGTAGGTGCGATTGTTGCATGCTCGCCGCGCAGTGGACGCGGTGTTCGACGAGGCGAATCTGGTGTCGTGCGCCGGCCTGGTTCCGGCGATGGGCCTG
Source organism: Dactylosporangium salmoneum (assembly GCF_039532525.1). NCBI lineage: Bacteria > Bacillati > Actinomycetota > Actinomycetes > Micromonosporales > Micromonosporaceae > Dactylosporangium > Dactylosporangium salmoneum. The sequence goes on along the minus strand of NZ_BAAARV010000008.1, from coordinate 32,702 downwards.
GCCGCGCAGGTCGATCTGGCCGGGCTGGTCGCGGCTCGGGTGCGTCCGGACCTGTCCACCGGGTCGAACCCGGGCGCCAAGGCCGCCGCGGTCGTGGCCGGCATGGCTGCCGGCGCGGACAGCATCGACGACCTGGACGTGTTGCGGCACGGTGGGATGGCCACGCTGTTCGGAGGGGTGTACGCGCCCTCGACGCTGGGGTCGTTCCTGCGGTTCTTCACCTACGGCCACGCCCTGCAGCTGGAGGCCGCGGCCCGGGACCTGCTGGGCGCCCTCGCCGCGGCGACGCCGCTGCTGCCCGGCGCGGCGAGGCAGGCGTACGTCGACGTGGACTCGTTGCTGCGGCGGGTCTACGGCCACGCCAAGCAGGGCGCCGCGTTCGGGCACGCCAAGGTCGGCGGCTACAGCGTGCGGCTGCGCGGCCTGTCCCCACTGGTGGCCACGATCAGCACCACCGAGGCGGCGCCGGTCATCGCGGCGACCCGGCTCCGCGGCGGCAACGCCGGCTCCGCCCGCGGTGCGGCATCCCTCGTACGCCAGGCGATCACCACCGCGCGGGCCTGCGGCGCCACCGGCCGGATCCTGGTCCGCGCCGACTCGGCGTTCGGCTCCGGCCCAGTGGCCGCCACCTGCCGCAAGGCCGGGGTGAACTTCTCGCTCACCCTGCAGTCCAACCCCAAGCTCCGCGCCGCGATCGCCGGCATCGACGAGCAGGCGTGGACCCCGGTGCGCTACCCCGGTGCCGTCCACGACTCCGACACCGGCTGCTGGATCTCCGAGGCCGAGGTCGCCGAAACGGTCTACACCGCGTTCGAGTCCAGCCGCCACAAGGTCACCGCCCGCCTCATCATCCGCCGGGTCAAAGAACGCAACCCAGCCCCCGAAGGCCAGGAAACACTGTTCCCGCTGTGGCGGCATCACGCCTTCCTCACCGACACCACCGAATCCACAGTGGACGCTGACCTCACCCACCCCAGGGGAGGGAGAAGGGCGGCGAGGAAGGCTCGGTCCTCGGGTGCGAACTTCACTCGGTCGGTGCCGGGTTGCCGCTCCAGGACGGTGGTCTGATGCCGCGGCGCCAGAATCTCGACGTCTTTGTTCCGGTCGTCCATCGGCAGTAGCCGCAGCGCGGCGAATGTGTTCGTGACAGTCAGGTAAGCCAGGCGCAGCAGCACGAGAGCTCATCCTGCCGCGTTCCGCTCCGATCTTGACGGCCGGGCGACGTGTTGGCCAAGAGGAAGCGGGCGGAGCCCACCACCTGCATGGATGGCATTCTCGGCAGGCGCAGGGTTCATGCTGGAAGACGACGCGGCGTGCTGCGGCGGCGAGGGTGTGCTGGTCGGCGGCGTCGCCGCCGTGGCGGTTAAGCAGGAACAGCACGTGGTGGGCGAGGACGGCCCGCAGACCACGGGTGAGCTCGCCACGACCGGCGAGCCCGGACCAGCACCGGCCTGCTGGAACGCCGCCGGCCAGTCGGGTGCCGCGTGCAGGGGGCTGGCGTCGGTGTCGAGGGACGGCTGCAGCCGCAGCCGCCACGTGGACCCTTTGCGGATGAACCAACAGCCGCGCAGGCTGCCGTCGTCAACGACGGCTGAACGGACGCGTCGCGACAGCCTCGGCTCGCGCGGAACAGCCGCGCGTACCAAGAGAGGGCCTATCGTGTCGCCAAACTGCCAGGCATTTGAGGTGTTCGGCGGCATTCGTCGCGGTGGGGATGCGGGCCGTGGAGTCATCCTTCGGCCAAGCGGTGCAGAAGGTCGCGAGGCCGGTAGGGGACGACCTCGCCCAGGGAGATGATCGTGCTGGTGCGGTCGACTCCTTCGATGGCGAGCACGGCGTTGGTGATGCGGTGCAGGTCAGCGGTGTCCTTCGCGACGATGTGGGCCAGGAGATCGGCGTCGCCGGTGGTGTAGTGGGCTTCGATAACTTCCGGGAGGGCGAGCAGCCCTTGACGGGTCTGCTCGGGTTCGGCCTGCCGTACTGACAGTGACATGAAGGCGACGAGGCCATATCCGAGGGCGGCGGGGTCGACGCGCCTGCTGAACGGTTTGAGCGCGCCGGTGGCCGCCAGCCGTCGTAGCCGGGCGTGGACGGTGTTGCGGGCGATACCAAGGGTCTGCGCGAGGGCGAGGATCGTGGCGTCCGGGTCGTCGTCCAGGGCGAGGACGATCCGTGCGTCCAGGGCGTCGATGCTGGGCACGTTGAGCATTGTGACACGAACATCCGGAAAGAGTGAGCACCTATCGCACATGAACTGAGCTGTATTGCGCGAATGCCTGCCGTCGAGGGAAGTTGGCGACACCACGCACTTTCCAAGAAAGGCCGTCATGGCGGTGAAGGCGCACGCGTCGCGTATCAGCAGATCGTGGACCATCGTGGTTCTCGCCGGAATCAGCGCCGGGCTGCAGGTGTGGAAACTGCCGTCCGCGATCCCCCAACTGCGCGACGACCTGTCCATCACGCTGCTCCAGGCCGGAACACTCCTAGGGGTCGTCCAGCTGGCGGGGATGCTCGGCGGCTTGGCCGTATCCCTCCTCGCCGAAGTGATCGGCGAGCGACGCTGCCTGAGCGCGGGACTGATCCTGCTGGGCCTGGGGTCCGCTACAGGAGCCCTCGCCTGGTCGGCGGCTCCGCTGACCGCCTCCCGGGCGGTAGAGGGCGCCGGTCTCGTCATGGTGGCGGTAACCGGCCCAGGGCTGATCCGCCGACATACCCCCGAACGCCGGCTCAACGCGGCCATCGGCTTGTGGGGTGCCTATCAGGGCATCTCCGCTTTCGCGGGGCTCATGGCCAGCGCCGTGATCCTGCAGGTCCTTCCATGGCAGGTGTGGTGGTGGATCATGGCCGCGGTCGCGCTGGCACCGCTGCCATTGGTGATCGCCTACGTTCCCCCTGACGAGCGCAGCCGCGCCCGTCGCCCGGCCATGGCGACGAAACGTATCACGCGAACCGTCCGCTCGCGCAGGCCGTGGACCGTCGGTCTCGCGTTCGCGTGCTACACGCTGCCATGGATGGCCGTGGTCGGGTTCCTACCGACGGTCTACCAGGACAGCGGGATCACCGGCGTCGTCCCAGGAGTGCTCACCGCGGCGGTCGGAGGGGTGAACGCCATCGGCTCGGTGGTCACCGCGAAGATTCTGCAGCACGGCGTCCCCGCCCGCGCCCTGCTCATCTCCGCCTTTGTGGTCATGGGTGCCACGTCAGTGCTGGCCTTCGCACCCGATTGGAAGGCCGTGCCCGTGGAAACGACGCTGCGGTTTCTCTGCGTGGCGGTCTTCTCCGTTATCGGCGGCGCGATACCGGCCACCCTGCTGCGCACGGCCGTGGAACTGACCCCGGAGGGCGGCTCCACCCCAGCCGCCATAGGACTGATCCAGCAACTCTTCAACGCCGGCAGCCTCGCCGGTCCAGGCATCGCCGCCTGGCTGGCCAGCCTCACCGGCGGCTGGCAATCCACCTGGTTGATGACGTGCGCCAGCTCTGCCGTCGGCATCGCCCTCAGCCTCCACCTCAGCGGCCGGTTCGCGCCACCAACCCCGTCGCGATCGAGTCGTGCGCCAAGCTACTCGCGATCTTGACGACAGTCGGTCGCCCGGATTAAAGGGTCATTGCGTCGCCGAGCGCGCGGCGTAGCCAGCGAGGAGGGCGCCGACGATGTCGGTCAGCTGCGGCTCGACGTCCACGACTGCGTGTGCGAGTTCGGGTTCGGATTCGTAGAAGTCGCGTAGCTTCGTGCCGGGGGCCGCCATCTGCCACATGGCTCCGGCCATCGCGGTTGCGGTGGCGACGACGCTGTGCGCCTGGTCGAACCGCAACGGCGTGACCGTGCAAAGCGTGGCGCTGACTTCGGCGGTCACGGCGATGGCGCGAGTCTTGAACGCCCGGACCCTCTCCAGTGAGACATTTCGTTCCAGGTTCAGCGGTGTGTGCGCCAGCAGGTCGCAGAACAGCGGGCGGGAGACCAGCGAGCGCGCGATCACAGCGGCGATCTCGCGCGCGGTCCGATCCCATTCCAGACGGCCGGCGCTGGGGCGAGCCGTGAGGTTCTCAAGCTCGCCGCGCACCGCCGCCGACCATTCGCCCCAAGCGCCGACCGCCAGCTGCAGGAAGATGTCCTCGCGCGTCTCGAAGTAGCGCAACATCGCCGACTTGTGCATACCGACCTCGTCGGCAATGGCGCTCGCGGTCACCTCCCGCACGCCGTTGGCCGTGGCGAGCCCGGCAGCCGCCGCCAGGATGGCCTCCTGCCGGGCGCGTTTCGCTTCGGGGGTACGGGCACGTTCAAAGCCAAAACCAGTCACCGCGCGCCATCCTACCGCAACCTCGTTGTAGTGCAAATCGCCGATGGCGAAATTAGCGCAATCGGGTTGCAATAATAGTGCAACCGTATTTCACTAGGACTGTGAGTGCGCAGACCAACACCTGGTTCATCACCGGCTCCTCCCGCGGCTTCGGTCGCTCCCTGGCCACCGCCGCCCTCAAGGCCGGCGACAACGTCGTGGCGACCGCCCGCAGGCCCGAACAGCTCGCCGACCTGGCCGAGCAGTACGGCGACCGAGTGCTCCCGGTGGCCCTGGACGTCACCGACGCCGCGGCGGCCGACGCGGCGCTCGCAGTTGGAATCCAGAAGTACGGACGGATCGACGTCGTGGTCAACAACGCCGGCTACGCCAACCTCTCGCCCGTCGAGACCACGGGCGAGACCGACTTCCGCCGGCAGTTCGAGACCAACTTCTGGGGCGTCTACAACGTCTCCCGGGCCGCACTGCCGCTGCTGAAGAAGCAGGGCGCGGGCATCGTGATCCAGTTCTCCTCGGTCGGCGGACGCGTCGGCCACGCCCCCGGGCTCGGCTCCTATCAGGCGGCCAAGTTCGCCGTCGACGGGTTCACCCGCGTCCTGGCCGCCGAGACCGCGCCGTTCGGGATCCGCTACCTCGTGGTCGAACCGGGCGGATTCGCTACCGACTGGGCCGGCGCCTCCATGCAGGTCGACGACATACCCCAGGACTACCGCGAGACCGTCGGTGCCATGGCCGAACTGCTACGCGGCGGCGGCGCCTCGCAGGGCGACCCCGACCGGGCCTCGGACATCCTCGTGCGGATCGTCCACGCCGACAACCTGCCCAGCCATCTGCTCCTCGGCGCCGGAGCGGTCGGGATGGCCCTGAACTACTCCCGCAGCCAGATCGCCGAAGCCACAGCCTGGCAGGCCGTCTCCGCTTCCGCCGACACGGGAGCCGACTATCCGGTCGACCTGCCCGCCGTCCGCTGACTTGCCAGCCGCACGAAGGAACAGGCCATGCAAGAGGAATTCGCCGACAAGGTCGCCCTGGTCACGGGCGCTGGATCCGGTATGGGCCGGGCCACCGCGATCCTGCTCGCGAAACGCGGGGCGGCGGTCACGCTCGTCGGACGGCGCGAGAACAAGCTCGCCCAGGCCGCCGCCGAGATCACCGCCGCGGGCGGCAAAGCCCTCGCCCACCCCGGGGACGTCAGCCGGTCCGAAGACAACGAACGCTGTGGCCCGCACCGTCGAGCGCTTCGGAGCGCTGCACTACGCGGTGAACAACGGACTGGTCGGCTTGGCTGCGGTCGGGTCAATCGGCGGCATCAGACCACCGGACCTTGAGCCGGCCGCTCGGCATGGCAAACACGAACGATCCCGCAGTGTCGTGGTCCGTGCCGATCGCCGTTCCGGCCGGGCCGACGGCAAACCACACCAGTTGGTCGCGGTACTGGCGGTCCCATCGCACGACCTCGGCCGCTACCTGCTCGGCGAGGAGATCGCCGCCCGGACCGTGCCCGACGACGGCGACCTCCGTGCCGCGACCGTCGCCGTCATCTACCGGGGGGAGAAGGGTGACGTAGGCCAGCGCGCCGCGGCGGGTGGTCGCCATCGTCCAGACCCGGTACGGGGCGAGGACCAGGCCCTCGTCGCGGGGTGTCTGGTCGGTCTGCAGGGCGCTCAGCCCGCCGGGCAGTGCGCAGGCCAGCCACAGCCACAGCCATTCCAGGGAGTCCTGGCCACCGAACCGGACCCCGGTGCGCAGCTGGACGCGCGGCGTGTCGAGTACACCGGCCAGTGCCTCGCCGTCGATGTGCTGGTCCTGGTAGACGTCGATGCGGACCAGGCCGTCGCCGCTGAGATCGAGCGAGCCGTGCGGGTCGGCGGCGGCGCCGCCGCGCAGCGGCATGAACCCGCACATCTGACTGTCCACGCTCACCCACCCGCCGCCGGAGGAGCGCTGGTAGACGACCGAGCGGGTCATCCCGCCGCGGATGCGTTGCGGCACCACCAGCCGGCCGCCCACGGCAACCTGCTCCAGCCAACATGCCGGCAGGTCCCAAGCGCCGACGGTCGCGATCACGACATCGAACGGCGCCCCCGGTGGATAGCCCAGCGCGCCGTCACCGCACACCACCCGCACCGACCCGTACCCGGCGGCCTTCAGATGCTCGGCCGCGGCGTCGACGATGTCCGCGTCGACGTCGACGGTCGTCACCTGCCCGGTCAGGCCCGCCAATGCAGCGACGAGCGCGGCGTTGTATCCGGTGCCGGCGCCGATCTCCAGGACCCGGTCCCCGGCGCGGATCGCGGCCTGCTGCAGCATCATCGCCACGATCCGTGGCTGCGACGCCGCGCTGATCGGCCGCCCGTCCGCGTCGAGCTTCGTGTGGACCACGTCGTTGGCGTACGCCTGCTGTACCGGAACCTGCAGCACAAACACGTGCCGTGGCACCGTCTCCAACGCCGCCACCACTGCTGGATCGGTCAGCCAGCCCGCATCGATCAACGTGCGGACCAGCGCATGCCGGAGCCGGCCCGGCTCGTCGATCAACCCGGTACCTGCGGTCATCGAGCCGCCGCCGCGACCTGGCCGGCGGACTCCGCCGTCGTGCACATCTCGACCAGCAGGTTCGTACCGTCCTCGTTCGCCGCGCCCAGCCCGGCACGGCGCAGCGCGTCGGTGAACGCAGCCGCCGGGACGCCGTGCTGCAGACCGACGGTGATCGCTGTCGCGAACGCATCCGTGGACCCGGCCACGAACGAGCCGTGCACACTGGCCCGCAGCTCGATCCGGCACGGTGCACCGTCCGGGCCGCGCCCGACCGTCAACACGCCAGGCTCGCCGGCCACCGTGACCTCCACGGTATGTCCGACGGTCCTGCGAACCCGTGGCCACGGCACGTCCATCTCCGCCATTGCTCCACTCCGTTCGATCAGAGCCGGCCGCGCTCACGGACCGGCGACGTTGCGTAGGTTAAGCCGCGGCGGGCCGTGACGGCAGCATCCACACCGCGCGTTTCTCGAACGTATGTATGGCACGCCGAAGGGGCCGGTGACACGCCGAGCGGCGGCGTGGAGGCCGGCACCGTGCTTCAGCTCGAGGACGCGCCGCGCAGTCTGCTGGACGGCTCGGCCGCGCCGGCGGCCTCGGGCGGCATCTGGTTCGTTCCTGCCGGTCGCGCCGCAGCCCGGACGGTGGTGCTGATGAGGCGTTCAGCGGTGCCGGTCGCCTGCAGCAGACGGTCCAGGAGCGTCGGCGGCATGTCGCCTGCGCCCAGTCCGGCCTGCTGCACCGTCTCGGTCACGTCCCGCATCGTGCGGTCCGCGGTGGGCAGCAGGTGGGCGGCGGCCAGCACGTCGCGGGCGATGTAGGCGTCGGTGGGCGTGGCGGTGTCCTCGACCCGGGCGAGGAGCCCGGCGGGCGAGGAGCCCGGCGGCGCCCGGGTGGCCGACGGCGTGGGCGACGGCACGTTCCCACGGTGCCGTCGCGTCGGCGGTAGAGGCCGGCGCCGGCCCAGCGGCGGGCCGGGTCGGCGAAACCGGGCCGGCGTGCGACGGTGGTGATGACGGACAGCCGCCCGAACGGCCAAACGCCGACCGGAATCGAACGTGTGTATGTCGCGCCGCACCTACCCCAGCGACACGCCGAGTGCTCGGCTACAGCCGCCACGGACTGTCGGCGGACTGCAACAGGCGTACCCGGTCGAGTTGACGCAGGAACTCTGCAGCGCGTCGGTCGCGTTGCTTCCACAGCACCGCAAGCCACCGCAGCGCACAGGTTCGCTGGGCGGCCTCGAATTGGGTGACGCCACCCGTGGACCGCCTACGCCAGCACCCCCCAGCCGTCCCCGCAGACTTCTGGTCCCACCCGACCATCCGCGACGCCGCACACGACCGCCACATGGGCCACCTCATCGCGGCCTACCGCCGGCACCCACACCACGGCATCCCCATCTCACAAGAGATCGCCGGTAGTTGGGTAGGCGTCACACAAGGCCAGATCAGCCGCATGGAGAACGGTCAGCCTGAACACAACATCGACCGCCTCATCCACTGGGCACGACTCCTCGCCATCCCCGTCCACCTGCTCTGGTTCACCCACCCGACAGCCAACACCCCCACCGCCCCGGAACCAACCCGGGCCTCCGACGCACGCCATGTCAACGGGGCGAACCCGTGAACGCGCCCGATGGTCAGCTCGAGGTGGCACCGGCCCACAAGGGCGTTACTCGACCCGACGTCGAGGCGGCATTTCGGACGGCTTGGTGGGCAGCGGCTACAAAGGGTGAGCATGCGGACTTCGGCATGGCCCTGCAAGACGGCATCGACGAAACTGGCGGCATGTTCCGACGCACGTTGTTGCTAGCGCTCGCCACATACGGCGCCGGCTTCCGCGCGGCGCCTACCGAAGTCACACAGGCTGACGAAGGCCGCGCCTCGGTGGATGGCCTCATCGATGAGTGGCGCCAAGCCTGTGACGAGTACGGCTTCGAGTACCACACACAACCGCGTAGGGAACTTGCGCGGGATCTGGTGGGCGACCTGCTCGACGTCCGCCAGTTGCTGATGTCCGCCAGCGGCGACTCGCAGGTGCGCAGCCTGGCTGCAGTCGTTGCCCGACTTGCTGCGTTGACGGCGCTCGCCTGCACGGATCTCGGGTATCGACGTGAGGTCAAGCACCTGTGGCGGCTCGGCCGCCGCATGGCGCACCTTGCCAAAGACCCGGCGGTGCTGCAATGGGTCTACGGCCACGAGACGACGTCAGGCATCTACTTCGGCCGACCGCTCGACGTGGTGATGACCATCGCGGATCAAGGGCTGGCCGTGAGCGCCGCGCCCACGGCCGGCCGGGCCGAATTGCTCGGTGGCAAAGCCCAGGCCCTCGCGATCGTCGGCGAGCATCAGGCTGCCGCCCGCGTTCTGCGAACGTTGGAGGAGACCTTCGACCAGCTGCCCGACCGGGTGACCAACCGCAGCAAGTCGATCATGGGATGGCCCGAGCGGCGGCTTCGCCATGCGGAGTCGTTCGTGCACTCGACGGCCGGCGCGTTGACGCTGGCCACAAGGGCGCAGGACCGAGCTCTGCACCTCTACGCTCCGTCGCGGGTCATCAGCCGGACCCAGATCGAGCTGCACCGGGCGGAATGTCTCATCCGAGCCGGATACATCTCCGACGGAGCCCGGCACGCGCGCGAGACGCTCGCGCACACCACTGAGCAATGGCGCAATCGCTACATCCTGGCGACCGCCGCGAAGGTCGCCGACGCTGTGCCCGACGACCAAAGAACAGTGCCCGCGGTCGCCGGGCTCTGCAACGACCTTGCCGCGGCGTTCCAGCCGACGGCGTCGAACTGAGGCCGCATGAACACCGAACTGTTCCGCATCGAGCGCTTGACCGCGCTCGACGAGGCAATACTCCAGCAAATGGCCGACATCTACGTTGAGGCATACGCGGAACCACCCTACAACGCTGGACCGTTGTGGGACCGGGAGGCGTTCCTGGCTCGGACCCGCCGCCAGCGGGATCGCGATGGATTCCAGCTCGAACTTGCCCGGTCGGGCTCCGGCGACCTGATCGGCTTCGCGTTCGGGTTCACCATGCCCGCCGACGGCTGGTGGGCAGGCTCGACCACCGAGCCACCACCCGCGGTACAAGCCGCGCGCAAGTTCGCATTCATCGAGCTCGTCGTCCAACGACGATGGCGTGGGAACGGCATCGGCCGAGCCCTCCACGACACGATCCTGAACACGCGGCTCGAGCCGTACGCGATCCTCACTGCCCTCGCCGAAGCCCCTGCTCGCGCCATGTACGAGCGTTGGGGATGGATTCAGATCGGCAGTGAGCAGCACACCACCGACTCGCCCTTGCTCGACTCGCTCGTGCTAGATCGGACACAACAGCGGTCAGCCGACTGACATGTCGTCACTAGCGTCGGCACGACGCGTATCGAGCGGTCGGCGCCGTTGCGGAAGGTGCCGATCGTTGCCGGCCAGCGACAACCACGGGATCTACTGCGCACCGTGCGATGCCACCGTAGACCGCCTACGCCAGCACCCCCCAACCGTCCCCTACGCCATCAACGCGTTCGGTCCGCAGAACACGCGGAGTACGGTTCTCAACCAGGTCGGTCTGGCCGGCGCATACTTCCTTGCCGACGCCCCGGACCTGGCGCTGAAGGCCGGCGACATCGCCCGGCGGCAGGCGGGGACGTTGACCTCGCCACGGGTGAATGAACGGATCGCGAACCTGCGCCGCCACGCTACGCAGCACCTGCATCTACCGGAGGTCGCCGATTTCGTACGCGCTCTGCCACGACCCACCCCAGTCGCATGACGGGCGCAGATGGCCGGTTCACCGAGACGGCGATGCGGCAAGCCCTCGCTAACATTTGCGAACAGCTCGGCGTCGACGACACGGACGTGCACCTGCTGCGCCTGACGAACAACGCCGTCTTCGCTCTGCCGGCCGCCGGTCTGGTCGTACGGATCACCCGCACCCATCGATTGCACGCGCGTGTGCACAAAGTCGCGGCGCTCGGTGTCTGGTTCGAGGAGGTTGACGCGCCGACGATCCGGCTCGCCGCAGGTATCCAGCAGCCTGTTACCGACGGAGCGTTGCTCGCGACTGTGTGGCGCTACATCGCACCGCACGAGCCTCGTCCCCACGCTGGCGACCTCGGTGTCGCGCTGCGTGCGTTCCATCGCCTCGGCACCCCGTCACTGCAACTGCCGACGTGGGATCCGATCGGCGACGCTCGAAGCCGACTTGACGACGCCGAGGGACTCGCCGAGAAGGACCGGGACTATCTGCTCGCCTGGTGCGACCGGCTCGAGCCTCGCCTGCAGGAGTTCGCGGCGAGCGTCGAACCAGGACTCGTACACGGTGACGCGCACGAGGGAAACCTGCTCCGCGATGCGTCCGGCAGGGTGCTGATGTGTGACTTCGACGCGACCTGCATCGGACCGTGGCAGGTCGACCTCGTTCCGCCACCAGCAAACGAAACTCGCTTCGGCCCCACCGGCGGACACAGCAAGCTGGCGGCCGCCTACGGCTACGACATCACCCAGGATCCATCCTGGCCCCTGCTCCAGGAAGCACGCGAACTGAAGATGATCGCCGCGGCCGTGCCGCTGTTGGCCAGTGCTCCAGGTGTGGCTGAGGAGTTTCAGCTACGGCTAAGGTCGGTTCGCATCGGCGCCAGCAGCGTGCGGTGGACGGCGTTCGGCGATCTGTCCCGCGCGGCCGCCCCTGACTTGGCCGAGCGCGTGCGGCCCGGAAGAGACGAAAGCCGAGTAGCGATGGCCGCAATGCACCCGCAGCCGCATTGTCACCAAACGCACAAGCCTTCCACCAGGCGCATCCTGCGTCCTTGAGGTATCTCAGCAGGGAACCGGCAGGTGGCGGTTCTCGAAACGGGTGCGTACGTGTGTGGCCTTGACGAAGTCGCCGATTCTGTTTGTGCTGGGCGGCACTGTGTTGCAGGGCATGCCAGCGGGTGGTGAGTAGCCTGACATCGGCCGATATCCTCGGCCGACGGAGGAGGCACCGATGAAGCCAGCGACGCTGCCCTTCGGGGCGCAGATCGTCCCGCCGCTGCAAGGGCACATCGGCGAGGTGAACGCCGTCGTATGCGGGCTGGTGGACGGGTATCCGGTGGCCGTCACCGGCGGCGATGACTGCACTGTGCGGGTCTGGGACATGGCCAGCCACCGGCAGCTCGGCGATCCGCTGCGGCTCGACGGCGAGGTACGCGGGCTGGCCTGTACGGTCCTCGACGGCCGTCCAGTTGTCGTCGCCGTAGCCGGGGTCACTGTGGATGTTTGGGATCTGGGGACCCGGCAGCGGATCGGGGCGCCGCTGCGCGTCAGCACCCTGCTGTGGGGGGTGTCCTGTACCGAGCTGGCTGGGCGGCAGGTCGCCGTAACCAGCGGCGCCGAGGTGCTGCTGTGGGACGTGGCCACCGGGGAGCAGATCAGCGACCCGCTGGTCCCGTACCACCACGACGGCTGGATCAAGTCGGTGGCGTGTGCCACCGTCGGCGGCGCCCCGATCGCGGTCAGCGCCGACGAGGGAGCAACCGTCCAGGTCTGGGATCTGACACGCCGCGAGCCGATCGGACGGCCGTTGTCCGGGCGGGCGCCGCTGGCGGTCGCAACGGTCGACGGGATACCGCTGGCTGTCTGCACCGACGATGACAATCGGCTGCGGCTGTGGGACCTGTCGCGGCGGGCGGAGGCACGGCCGCCGCTGACCGGTTCCGGCGAACCGGTGCAAGCCTTAGCGCTGGGCGCTGTGGCTGGCCGGCCGGTCGTGGTCACCGGCCATTACGGCCACGCCATCCGGGTGTGGGACCTGCGTTCCGGCCGGGCGGTCGGGGCGCCGCTGTTCGACGGCCGCGACACGTATTCGCCCTCGTCGCTGGCGGTTGGGACGCTGCGCGGCCGCCCGCTGGTCCTAGCCGCCAACGGTGACGGCTTGGTGCGGGTATGGGACCTCGACGCGTACCGCGCCCTCGGCGCGCAGCCACCGGCCCGGTTCGCCAAGCGGTTGCCGCCGCGCTGGACCGATCCGCTGACCGGCCACGTCTACCACCTGACTCGCCCACTGGTCGATGAGGAGGGCGATCACTGGGAGTACGTCGACTTCGACGGCTTCGAACCGATCGTTGCGGAAGACCCCGCCGACCTCCGTTGCACGTTCGGCATCAGCCGCGCCCATGAGGAGTACGGCTTTGCCGGCGTCGGCCCGCGACGCAAGGGCTGGAGCAAGGACGCAGACGACGACGATCTGATCGGCCGGCCGATACTGCGGTACCACGAGTTCCGCGCCCTCGCCGGGCCGTTGTCGCAGGAGCAGGTCACGGCGCTACGCGAGCGATACCGTGACGCGACGATCTATGCGATGAACATGCTGCTCGAGGTGCATCTGCGCGATGACGAGGATGGGCTCCCGCTCACCCCCCACGAGCAGGACACGGTGCTCGCGCAGCACTTCGACATCTGCCTCGATGTTCATCACAGCGGCGGTCGGGGCGTGACGATCCGCGTGCCGGGACCGCGGTTTGACCTGGGCAGCATCGCGCCGTACCTCACCGAGGACGGACACCAAGGGGTGGGAGCCCGGCTCGTCGACGGAGTGCTGCTGGTCGAGCTGTTCAGCAACGCGGCCGACGACGAGCAGCCGTACTCCGACCGTGCCCTTTGGCTCGACCGGCTGCTGCCGCTACACGCCGATCTCGCCACCGGCGACCTGGCGCCGCTGTACCTCGGCTGGCTGCGCGCGGTGCAGGACGTGACGGACCGCGATATCCGCCCGCGGCCGCCGATCCCGCACACCGCCCGGCTGGACATCCCGCAGGTGGTCGCCTTGGCCGAGTTTCTGCGGCTGGACGACTGGTCCCGCGCCCAACTCGCCCAGTAGGACCCACGGACCCAGAGCCGACCGGCATGCTGGTTGAGCTGCGAAGATGTCTGCAACGCCAGCTTCGCCCGGCGCTTGTCGGGTGAAGCTGGTCGTGCCGCGTCAGGCGGTAGCCTCGGCCATGGTCTTCGCGACCCACAGGCCGTCCATCATCCGCCTACCGGGTGCCGGCGGCACGGGCGCAGCGGGCGGCTGCAGGAGACCGGCCCTCATGATGCCAGCAGGGCCGCCTCCTCGGAGAGCAGGCTGGCGCCGTCGTGCAGCCGGACGGCGACCTGGCCAGCGACGAGGGCGTCGCGGACGTTGACCGCGAAGACCTGGCCCAGCTCGGTACCCACCCGGTCAGCCGGCCACCAGTCGACCGCCGCGCTGGCGTGCGTCGGCGCCGGCTCACCGTCGGCAATGTGCGCCCGGAACACGAGCGCCACGATGCCGAGCCCGACGTCCTGGTACACCCCAGTCAGCCGCTCCGGCTCCACCACCACGCCGGTCTTCTCCTCGACCGTTCGGCGCAGGCCGGCCGGGATCGGCTCGTCGAGGCCCAGCACGCCGCCGGGCACCTTCCACCGACCGGTGTCCCGGCGCCGCGCGACGAGGACCCGACCGCGGTCGTTCATGACGACAGCGGTGACGGCGATCGTGTGGCGGCCCGGCTTGAGCGGCCCCGTTACTCGGGGCGGGTGCTCCTGGGTCCTCAGCCGTTCGGCGAGCGCGCGAAACTCCTCCCGTGCCGCGTCCCGGTCGCCGCCCTCCAGGAGAATGTCGGCCAGCTCATCCACCGGCCAGGTGACGAGCGCGCCCTGCCGGGCGAAGTACAACCCCACCGTGCGGACCCGGTACGCGTCGGCGGTGTCGAGCCAGGCCGAGGTGAGCAGCTTCCACACCCAGAGTCGGGACTGCGCAGTCTTGTTGGTGGCAATGGCGGTGTGGACGTCGATGAGGATGCCCCCGCCGGGGCCAGTGATGACCATGTCGTTGTCGGTCCAGTGGTGGAAGAAGGCCGGGCCTGCGTACCCGAGGGGCTGACCCGGTGGCGGGCCGCCGGCCAGCCGGCGCAGCTCGGCGAGCGCTCCGGACTCGTCGAGCCGCCGGATCAGCGCGACCAGCTCGTCGGTTACCGCGTCATCCACGGCCGCGGCGCGCAGCTGCTCCACGGTGGGTACACCACCACGGAAGAGCCGGAACACCGGCTCGTCGAGCTTGTCGTTACGGTAGACGTACTTGAACATGGCCAGTAAGGAACACAGACGGGCCAGACCCTTTCCGCACCGAGCTGGCCAAGTGGCGCGTGCGCGGCGAAGTAGGCGCGCATCCGGTCGAACAAGTCGGCCAGCATCGGCTCGGCCTGATAGTCCTCCTCGTCGTACGGGACCGGTACGAACGCCGGGTCGGGGCTGACGTCCACCCAGCCGTGCGTGGCGGGACGAAGATCCAGTGCCCTACCCCGCTCGGGGGCGACAACCCGGCGTGGGTCGGGCATTGGGCGGCCTGCCGGTGCGCCCAGTCCCTGCTCACCAGGCCGATGCGCACCAGGCCGAGCAACGCGGCGTAGGGCGGGGCCGCTTGGACCAGCGCGGCCATCCGCATGCCGAAAGCCCGGTCGACGTGTGACCAGTGACGCTTCTCGACCCCGTCCGGCGGTCGTACGGCGTCCCGGTTACGGGTCTCCGCAGCGACCCGGCCGGTGACCTCCTTCGAACCGGTGAACCGGTCGACGCACCACTCGCCCAACTCGCCGCGGTACAGATGCGAAATCAGCGACACCCGCCAACCTTATCGACGCCGGGTGATCCGGGTAACAGCCGCCGGATCTCGGCGCTTGGCGCCCACGCCCCAGCGCTTTCGATGCTCGTGCATGTTGACCATGCGCGAATGGTCATGGCGGCAGCGGCGTCTCGGGGACATGATTCCGTCCCATCGAGGTCCATTGACTGACTCCGCTGACCGGAGGATGCCGTGCTCGCTGAGGGATTTGTGGCGGTGGAAGGCCCGACCGGGGTGGGCAAGACCGCCCTCGCTGAGCGGCTGGCCGCCGCGCTCGACGCCACAGCGGTCCTAGACCCCTACGAGTCGAATCAGCTGCTGCCCCAGCTCGCCGCGGGCGGGCCCGACCCGGTGCTGGCGCTGCAGGTGGAGATGACGTTCGTCGCGTTGCGCGTCGCGCAGCTGCGTCAGATCGCCGCGCTGCTGGACGCCGGGCGGTTCGTGGTCGCCGACTGGGCATTGCTGAAGCAGGCGATCTTCGCCGCAACGGTCCTCGACCCGACCGACACCGCCCGGGTCGCGGCGACCGTCGAGGTGTGGGCCGGCAGCGTCCCGACGCCGGATCTGCTGGTCGGCATGTCCGCGCCGGCCGGCACGCTGCAGGCCCGGATCCGTGCCCGCGGCCGGGTGTTCGAGGCTGGCCTGACCCACGACTACCTCACCGATTTGTCGGCCGCCTTCGACGCGGCGTTCGCCGCCTGGCCCGGGCGGCTGCTGCCGGTCGCGGCCGGCACCTTCAACACCTTCGACGACCGCAGCGTCCATGACCTTGCCCACGAGATCCGTGGCGCCTTGACCCTCGTGGAGACCCGATGACCCGTCCCACCCTCGCCCCGGCCGCCGGGGCAACAACCCTGCACTGCCGACGCCTGTTCATCACCGGCCCCGGCACTATCGAACTGCTCGACGAGGAGCTGCCGCCATTGGGTGAGCAGGAGGTGTACGCAACCGCGGTGCTGTCCGGCATCAGCCACGGCACCGAGCTCGCCTGGCTGCGTGGTACCGCCGCGGCCCTGCACCGCACCTGGGATCCCCAACGTCGCCTGTACCTGGACGGGCCGGGCCGGGCGTATCCGGTGGCGCCGGGCTACGAGTCGATGGCCCGCGTCGCCGCCGTCGGCCCGGCCGTCTCCGGGGTGCGGGTCGGTGACCTGATCGCGGTCGACGGCCCACACGCCAGCGGCCACGTCCTCAGCGAGCGTGCGGCCACCGCCGGGCGCCTGCCCGATGGTGTGACGCCGGAGCAGGCGGTGGTGATGGGCCTTGGCACGGTCGGCCTGCTCGCCGCGCAGCAGGCCAGGCTCGCCGGCGCCACGGTGATCGGCGTCGACCGGTATCCACTGCGCGTACAGGCCGCCGAAACGCTCGGGATCGCTGCGCTGCTCGCCGACGGTGCTGACATCGCCGCGCAGGTCCGCAACCACGTCGGACCCGACGGCGCCGACGCCGCCATCGAGGCATCCGGCTCCCTGAACGGGCTGCACGAAGCGATCCGCTGCCTGCGCGTGGGCGGCCGGGTGGCGACCGTCGCCTCATACCACGGCGACCAGACCGGGCTGCGGCTCGGCGAGGAATACCACCGCAACCGCATCACCATCTACTCCTCGATGACCGTCAACAACTGCCCGGCCCGCACCCACCCGCTGTGGAACCGGGACCGGTTGGACGCCACCGCCCGCGCCCAGATCACCGACGGGCGCGTCCGCACCGACGGGCTGATCACCCACCGCATCCCGTTCACCGACGCCCCCGACGCCTACCAACTACTCCTCAACCGACCCCAGGACACCATCAAGGTGGTGCTCACCTATGACCACTGACCTGCGCTACGACGCCGCCCACCCGGTCGACGACCGGTACACCCCGCCCCCAGACAGAGAACTCGACGCGTTCGCCGCCGTGCTCGGCGACGGACGGCTTTCCGGCGGCGCGCCGATCCTGGCCGAGTACGAGCAGGCCCTGGCCACCTGGTTCCGGGTCACGCGAGCGATCGCGGTCAGCTCCGGCAGCGCCGCCCTGCACGCCGCCCTCGTCGCCGTCGGCGTCGGCCCCGACGACGAGGTCCTCGTGCCGGCCACCGCGCCGATCGCCACCGCCATGCCGATCCTCACCTGCCACGCCACCCCGGTCATCGTCGACACCGTCCCCGGCTCGCTCGCCCTCGATCCCCAGGACATCGCGCGGAAGCTCACCAGCCGCACCCGGGCCGCACTCACCCTGCCGATGTGGGGCTACCCCGCCGACGACACCGCCGCCGCGATCCTCGCCGCCGCAGGCGTGCCGATCATCGAGGACGCCTGCCAGGCCCACGGCACCCGCGTCCGCGGCCGCTACGCCGGCACCCAGCACCGCATCGGCTGCTTCTCCACCCACGACCGCAAACTCCTGCCCACCGGCGAAGGCGGCTTCATCCTCACCAACGACGAAGAACTCGCCGACCGCATCGACTACTACACCCACCTCGACCACCTCCGCGGCGACGCCCACGGCGTCAACTACAAACTCGCCGCACCCCTGGCAATGATCGGTCACCGGCGCCTCGGCCAGCTCAATGACCAGCTGACCGCCCGGCGCCGCAACGCCGCGCGGCTGCTGTCGGTCCTCCCGCCGGACGGCCGCCTGCGCGAGCTCGGCTACGGCAGCGACGACGCACCGAACTACTACGCCCTCGTCCTCACCTCCGCCCCGCAACACGCCACCGGCATCGCCGAGGCCCTCACCGCAGCGGGCCTGCCACTCGACTCCGTCCGGTTCGGCTACGGCCCGCTCTACCGCCGACCACTATTCGCCACCTACGCCACGCCGTGCCCGAACGCCCAACAGCTCACCACCACGACATTCCACCTTCCGGTACACCCGGCCATGACCGACCAGACACTAGGGTGGGTTGCTGACCGCATCCGGAACCTCGCCGAAGGGCAGCGTTCATGACCGACACCGGCACGACCACCACGAGCGGAATCCGGCACAACACCGCGTCCGCCGTCGTCTTCGACGACCAGGATCGCGTCCTGCTCGTGCACCACAACAAGGTCGGTCTCTGGCTCTACCCCGGCGGCCACATCGATCCCAACGAGGACCCCGCCGAAGCCGCCGTCCGCGAGGTCCTCGAAGAGACCGGCGTCAAGGCCGTCGTGCTCGGTACGCCGGCGTTCCGGCACGCTGCCGTCGTTTCGCACGCTGCACCGTGGGCGATCATCGAGATGCCCGTCCGTGACCGCAAGGTCGGCGAGCACCACCACATCGACTTCGTCTACGTCTGCCGGGCCGTCAGCGGCGAACTCACCGCCCAGCTCGAAGAGGTCAGCGGCGCCCGCTGGGTCCCCCTCACCGAGCTCGCCGACCTGCCCGCCCCCGCGGAGCTCCCCGACCTCGTCACCGCTGCGGCAGCATGGGCGGACACCCAGCGCTGAGCCGGTCAGGGCCGCCCAGCCGACGCGCGAGCCTCGAACGGATCACGATCCGCGTTGCCGAGGGGCCGCCCGATCGTCGCAGTCCAGCAGCGAGCACTGGACTTCATCCGGTGGTCCGCGCGGCAATGGGGCGACACCACCCACCTCCGGACCGTCCGCGAGGCCGTGACACATGGGCTGCCAGCGTCATGAATGACACCGATCCCGCGCGATCCGCGGCAGCGGCAGAACTTGATCGGTTCCGCGGCATCCGGCAACTACACAACCACTGGGCACGCAAGGCAACCAAGCCTTCGTACTACTGGTACCTGACCTTCGAAGATCGCACCCAACTGCACGCCCTGGCCGAGCGCTGCCGCGACGCCATCCGCCTGGCCTACTACGACTTCATACCAACCACCGGCCTGCACATGACACTCGACCGGATCGCCGTCGACGGCGACGTCACGTCCGAGGTGTTGCAGGCCGTGGCATCCGCTGCAGCGCACGCATGCAGCGACATACCCGCCTTCGAAATCAACATCGGTGGAATCGGCGGCACGCCAGGAGCAATAGGATTCAGCACCTACCCCAGCGAGCCTCTCCAGCACCTCCGCGACACCCTTCGCGGAGCGACGCTGTCGACCTACCCTGATGCGCCGGTCAGAGCGCAAGATTTCCATCCGCATGTCGCGATTGCGTACTGCAACGCCAACGTGGATGCCGCAGCGGCTGTCGCCGCAGTCGAACGCCTGAGCCGCCTCAGCGCCGTGACCGTCCTGATCAGCCACGTGGCGCTTGTCTTGCTCGAGCAGCAGCCCCGCGCCTACACATGGCAGGAGATCGAACGTATCCAGCTACGCTACTGTAGCGGCGCCGTGGGACAGCCGCTGCCGCGTCTGGACGACGCATACCACATATTCCGCGCCGCACATACGCATAGATACACTCACCGCATCATGCACATGGACATGGAGTGAGGGGTCATCCATGCCGCCGGTAGGCCACCGTCGGTGCGCGCGGTGCCGAGCTTCACTAGCCTCGGTCTTTCGCTAGTTGTTGATCAAGGTTGTTCTGCGGCGAATTGATCTTTCTCGAGGTTGCCTGTCGGCACGGGGCATGGTGACGGTCCGGCCCTCGGCCGGGTTGCTCCCTGTGGCTTGTCGGGTCGTGGGTGCCGGGTTCAGGTGATCGGCTGGGGCAGTGCGGCGAGGCGGGCGAACGCGGTGGCGAGGTCGGTTGCCCAGGGCCAGGTTTCGGCGATGCGGAGGCGGGTTCGTCGGGCAGTGCGGGTGATCCGGGCGGCGACGTGCAGGAGCCGGTAGCGCAGCTTCTTGGGCTCGGCGGCGGCGAGTTCCCCGCCCAGGAGCAGCATCTGGGTCCAGGCGAGCAGGTCGATGCCGGTCAGCGCGAGTTGCAGCCAGGCCTCGTTGATCGCGAAGGCGCGGGACGGGAACCGGCCGAGGCCAGTGTCTTTGCCGGTTCTGATCCGGTCTTCGACGCGGGCGTGGGCGCGGTGGCGGGCTTCGAGGTACTGGATCGGGCCGGTGGTGGGGTCGCCGGGTGGGGTGTCGGTGGCCATGACCTGGTGGCGCATGCCCTCGATGGTGTCGAACAGGCTGAGTTGGGCGCCGGGGTGCGGCCGTTCGCGGCGCACGATGAACCTGGTCCCGGCCGGGTAGCCGTCGTCCGGGACGAGGCCGGTCAGCTCGCAGACCTGCGCACCATCGCGGGGTTCGCCGCCGGCGTCGACGGCAGGCATCCACTGGCTTTGCTGTTTGGCGGTCAGGATCGCCTGGCGGATCGGTTCGGTGATCGCCACGCCGACCGAGAAACGGGTGTCCAGGCCGAGATTGCGCAGCCCGCGGATGTGGGCGAGGAGGCCGTGGGTGCAGCCGGCGGAGTCCGACCGGATCAGGATCGGGGTGCCGTGCCGGTGGACGTCGGGGATCTGAGCGAGAGCGTCGTCCAGGACGGTGACGTGGTCGGCGGTGGTGTTCGACCCGGCCCGGCCTTCCCGCAGCATCCCCGCGAGGGCTTCGCGGGTGTTGTCCAGGAAGCACAGCAACGGGTGATACCCGAAGGTGGACTTCCACGTCGGGGTCGCGGACTCCTTGTCGGAGTGGCAGGGCACGATAGTGGCATCCATATCGAGGACCAGCCCCGGCACCGTCGAGCCGGCCGCCGTTGTCTGCGGCAGACCGCCGTGGGTCTCGATCCGTTGCGCCCACGCGACTTCCCGCGCCTGGGCGCGGGCCATGGCCAGTCCGCCGAGGACTCGACTGTCCAGTTTGGACAGCAGTCGCCATGCGGTTGGTCGGAGGCGACCGGCCCGAACACCTGGGCCTGGTCCCGCAGCACCGCCAGATCGGCGATGGCCTCACCGCCGTCAGCGAGCATCACCGCCAGATCCGCCGCGACCCGGCCCGGATCGTGCCCACCCCGGCGTTGCCGCAACACCCCGAGGACCTCACCGAACCGGGCGGTCAGCCCGGTCACCTCGGCCACATCAGCCAGGAGCCGGGCGCCGGCATGACCGACCACACCCCGCCCGTCAGCACTCACAACAATCTTCGGACGCGTTCCAGTAACCTGCACTCAGCGGGTGCCTTCCGTGAAGGGTTGATCAAGCCTTCGACAAGCCAGATCCTCCCAGATAGAAGGCACCCTCCCTATCTTTCGATCATGAACCCCTGGGCTTGACCCGATTCGACGGACAGGGTCGATGTGTTGATCCTCAAGCTACCCTGAGGGTGGTTAACGGCCGGACGCTGGTGCTGTTCTCGTAGACGGCGGGGCTGAGGTAGCCGAGGCTGGAGTGCCGGCGGCGAGTGTTGTACCAGCCCTAATGGCAACAGAGGACGCCCGTACCAGCCGTTGGCCGTCGAGCCTGGAAATCGAGATCGGCGCCTCGTTGAGAAGCTGTGACCGCTGCTGACCCCTGACAGAACGTTGAGGGCTTGACCCTGGGTATCTCGTGGGGCGTGCAGCGGTCGCGGTGACCGACGGGCATGATCTCGGCGTGGTTCGCCGGCGGGCTGAGCCTTCGTTGGTCGCAGGCCTGGAGCCTTGCGCGAGTGCGGGCGCCGCCGGTGGCGAGGCGAACGGCTCGTGAGATGTCGTGCGGCAAGCACTGTCCATTATAGATCTTTCGGGATTTGAGTGATGGCATCAGAGGCGCAGGCCGGTATGGGCCAGGAAGTTGAAGCACAGGTCGTAGCTGCTGCCGATGCGGTGCAGGCCGGTGTGTGCGGCGGTGTCGGCTTCGTCGATGTGTTCGGGGCAGAGGTTGGCCAGTTCGGTGGCTTTGAGGTTGCCCCAGACCAGTTCGATCGGGTTGAGGTCGTGGGCGTAGCCGGGCAGCTGTTCCACTACCAGCCAGTGTCGTTGGGTGGCCAGCCACTGCTTCATGTCCTTGGAGCGGTGTGCCGACAGCCCGTCCCAGATCAGGGTGACCGGTCCGCGCAGGTGCCTGCGCAGTTCGGTGAGGAACGTGATGAGGGTTTCGGTGTTGTAGCTGCCCGGCTTCGTTTGGAACACCAGCTTGGCCCGGCTGCGGTCGGGCCGGTAGGCCAGGACACCGGCCATGGACATGCGGGTCCAGGAGAACCGATGCTGCAGCACCGGGGTCTGCCCACGCGGTGCCCACGTGCTCCTCACTGCGGGCAGGAGCGAGAATCCGCTCTCGTCGGCGAAACAGATCCAGGCACCGCGTCGTCGAGCCCCCTTTTGATCCGAGGCCAGTCCCGCTTGGCCCAGGCCTCGATCGCCGCGTCATCACGTTCCGCCGCTCGCCGGGCGGGCCGCTGCCGGCTCCAACCGAGGCGCTGGCGCAGGATCAGCCAGGTCTGCGACAGCGTGTACCGCACTCCGGTCATCCGCTCGATCACCTCGGCGACCCGAGCGAGGGTCCACATGTCGGTGCCGAACCCGTTGGCCTTCGGCCCGGCCACCAGTGCCGCCTCCACCCCAGCCAGCTGCTCGTCGGACAGCCGCGGGGTCCGGCCCAGCCGTTCAGCGCCGACGAGAGCGTCGCGGCCGCCGCTCTGCCAGGCCCGATGCCACCGCGACGTGGTCTGCGCCGACACCCCCAACTCCGCGACCACATCCACCTGCCGCAACCCGGCTTCGAACAACTCGACCGCCCGCATCCGCCGATCCCGCAACGCATCCACGTCACGACCAGGATCACGACGCGGGCTTGTCGACCGTGCACCTGTAGGCATGACCGTGATTGTCTTGCCTGCCAATGGCATCAGCCCGCAGCGACTCACCGGAATATCAAAAGATCTTTAGGGCGCCGCGCCTCGCTGTGGTCGAGACAGAGAGGAGCTGCGGTGGCGGCGGTGGCGTGCGGGATCGACTGGGCGCAGGATCACCACGATGTGGCCTTGGTCGACGAGAACGGCGTGGTCCTGGTGTCGGTCAGGATCGATGATGACGCGGCGGGGCTGAGCCGGGTCCTGGCACTGCTCGCCGAGCATGATCCGGCTGGGGCCAAGCTGCCGGTAGCGATCGAGACGAGCCAGGGATTGCTGGTCGCGGGCCTGCGAGCGGCTGGCAGGCAGGTCTTCGCGATCAATCCTCTGGCGGTGTCACGGTACCGGGATCGCTATCGGTCCTCCCGAGGCAAGTCCGACGCGTTCGACGCCATGGTGCTGGCGAACATCCTGCGCACCGATGCCGGGGCCCACCGGTCGTTGCCGCAGGACAGTGAGTTGGTGCAGTCGCTGCGGGTGTTGACGCGAGCGCAGCAGGACGCGGCCTGGGACCAGGTCACGATCACCAACCGGATCCGGGCGGTGCTGCGGATGTTCTTCCCGGCGGCCCTGTCCGCGTTCGAGCGCGGTGGCCGCCACCGGCTCGACTCGCCTGCCGCACGGACCATCCTGACGGCCGCGCCCACGCCCGCAGCCGCGGCCGCGTTGTGTCAACGGCGGATTAGAACTGGTTCTGGCCCCCTTTAGTTGATCGACGGGTGCCGCTGCACCGGTGCACGTGTCCACTGTGTACGGTCCTGCCGGTGCGTTGACGGATCGCTCATCGTGTTGTTGCCGCATCTCGCAAAGCTGGCGGTGGAGCGAGTCGAGGCTGTGGGCTCCAGGGTCCGGGTCTGGGGTACGTCGGCGCAGGCGTCGGCCCGCTGTCCGGGCTGTGGTCACCTGACGCGGCGGGTGCACCGCCGGTACGGGCGGCGGGTCGACGACGTGGTGGTCGGTGGGCGGCAGGTCGAGTTGCTGCTGCGGATGCGGATCTTCGTCTGCCAGCAGGCTGAGTGTGAGGTGACGAGGTTCGCTGAGCAGGTCGATGGGCTGACCCACCGCTACGGCCGGCGGACGTTGCCGGCCCGGCACGTTCTGCAGACGCTCGGGCTGGCCCTCGCGGGGCGGCCGGCCGCCCGGCTCGCCAGCAGTCTTGGGTTCCAGGCCGGACGCAACACGCTGCTGCGGCTGGTCCGCGCAGTCCCGGAGCGGCAGACCGGCGCGGTGACGGTCCTCGGCGTCGACGACTTCGCACTGCGGCGTGGGCACCGCTACGGCACGATCCCTCCGCCGCGAGTTCAGTCAAACTGACGGTTCTTCAGCGGGAACTCGGGGGCGTTCGGTGCGTGGTGATGGCGCCGGGCCGTGGGTTCATGGTGAACCAGGGTTGTGTTGCTCGGCTGCGGTGTCGAGGATTTGGCGTGCGGCCTGGGCGTAGCGGACCGCGGTGTTCTCGTGGATGCCGAATACGGCGGTCAGGTGTAGTGGGTCGGGGCCGTGGATGAGGGCTTCCTCGAGTTGCCGATCGGCGTGGAGTCGTTCGAGGGTGGCGGTCAGTCCCCAGAAGGCGCGGGTGACCCAGACTCTGCTGACTGGCCCGGCCTCCAGCGCGGTGAGCCGGTTGATGAGCAGGTGCGGGTTGGCGGTGTGCGGCCATCGGGTTCGGCGTTCGTCGAGCCATTCGAGGATCACGTGGTGGGTGAGGTCGTCGAGCGGGCGGATGCGGCCGGCGATGCCGAGCCGCCGGTTGCCGAGGTCGATGTCGTCGAGGCGCAGGGTGAGGATGTCTTTGGATCGGGCGGCGTGCACGGTGGCCAGAACGACCGCGACGCGGTGGGCTGGTGTCGTTGCGGCGTTGATCGCCTCGCGGATGTCGTCGGCTTGGAGTGGCAGGATCGCGGTGGGCTCGACGCGGCTGGGCCGGATCCGGGTGGTGGGATCGCGGAAGATCGTGCCGGTCTTCTTGCAGTGCCGAAACAGCGATCGCAGAACGCTGAGCGTGATGTGACGTCGGCTGCCGTGCAGCGTGTCGGTGGCGTCCAGGATGTGCTGGCGGGTTACCTCGCGCAGGTGCCCGTGCCGGTCCGACCAGCCGAGCAGCAGCGGTCTGATGTGGTTGAGGTAGCTCCAGGCGGTTTCGGGGTTGCGGGCGCGGGTGCGTGGTCCGCCGTCGCGCAGGGCGCGTAGCCACGCCTCGACATCGCCGCGGATGCCGGGGGTGAGGGCGTCGAGTTTGCGGTCCAGCCAGGTGTCGAAGGCTGGCGACTTGTCGTCGTGGAACAGATCCACGAGGTCGAGGACATCGATGGTGCGTTCGATCGTCAAACCGTGGTGGCGCAAGGCGGGTGCCAGTTCGGTGAACCGGATCTTGTCGTCGCCGGTGTGGCTGGACAGCAGGATGACCAACGCCCGGTCGACGTCCTTCGCGACCCAGCGGCTCCAGCCTCGCGATGCCGCGAGGGTGCGTGCGGACTGGCGGGCACGCAGCAGTGTGGGGTTGCTCAGGTCGGCGTGGCGTCGACGGTCGAATCGGGAGAAGTCGCGGCCGCTGTCGAAGGGCAGGCGAAGTTGCACCCAGCCGGTCGCCGGCTGGCACGGTGCAGTAGTTGCGGGTGGTGCCGCCGCGGCTCGGTGTCCTCGCTTGCCGAGACGCTGCCGCCCGGGCAGACGGTAGAAGTCGCGGTGCATCCGGGCGAAGAACAGCTGCTGATGCCGCAGGCCATGCAGGAACGGCTCCGAGACGTGGGTGTGTCCGGCGGTCTTGGCGTCGTGCAGGGCTTGCAGCCAGCACAGCCGGCAGTAGCCCTTGTTGACCGGGACGACCCGTTGGCATGCGCTGCACTCGCCTCGCTCATGCAGTCCGCGGAAGGTGTAGCAGGCTCGACAACACGATCCGGGCAGGACACCCCAGGCGAGGCATTCGGCGCAGCTGGCGGCTGACTTGTTCGGCGAGACCCCGCCCATCACGCCGGCGGCAGCGAGCGGCCGTCGCGACGCCGAGGTATCACACCGGCCCCGGCCACGGCGGCGACCGGGGCAGCGCCGACGTCGGGCTGGCGGACCTTGTCGGGCTCCGGGATGAGCACATCGGCGACACCGCAGCCGAGCACAGCGCAGATGACGTCCAGATCCTCGAGCTTGACGCTGGCCGGGTTGCCGGACCACAGCCCGGACATCTTGCCGGCGGAGATGACCAGGCCGCGTCCGGCGAGCATCTGTTGCAACTGGCTGGCCTTCCACACGCCACGTTGGGCCGCGGCCAGCCGCAGGTTCCACTTCACGGCAGGATTCCCTTCAACCGGTCGGCGGCGCGTTGCTGCCCGGCGATCCACGCGTCCTCGACATGAGTTCGGTGGACGTGGATGTAATGCATGGTCGTGGCGATCCAGGAATGGCCGAGGACCTCCTGGATCGAGACCAGATCCAGGCCACCGTGATAGAGCTGGGAGGCGCAGAAGTGTCGCAGCACGTGCGGAGTGAGCGCATCCGCCCAGCCGGGAAGGTGCCGGGCCGCGGCGTCGGCGAGCCCGACCCGCAGGGCGTCGTCGCCGACCCGGGCGCAGCTGCCGTCGGCGTTGCGGCGTTCGGACGGGAACAGCGGTGCGCCCGGCCGGGCATGGTTGTGGTCGAAGTGGCCCCACACGTCCTCGATGAACCAGCGCAACGTCCGTCCCGCCCCGTTGACCAGCGGCACGATCCGCTCCCGCGGCCCGGAACCCCGTTTGCCTTTGCCATAGCGGACGTGGACCTTGCCGAACCGGCCCAGATCCCACTTGATGTCATGCAGATCCAGCTGACGGGCCTCGTTCACCCGCAGCCCGATCTCGGCCATCAACCGGGCTGCCGCATAGTTGCGGGCGGTCGGGGCGAACTTCCGGCACGTCGCGAGCTCATCCCGCCAGCCGCCGAACAGTTGCGCGATTTCCATGTCTGACGGTGGAATCCGCAGCTTGCCCTCGGCTCCACCGCGGGGACGGTTCATCTCATCGATCGGGCACTCGACCACCCGACCGGTCATCTGATGGATCTCGACCTTGTGCCGCAACTCCAGGAACATGAAGTACGTCTTGAGCGTCTGTGCCCGGGCCAGCCGGGTGCCCTTGGCCGCGTCGCGGATGACCCGACCGAAGTACGCATCGGCGTCGGCCGGCTGCATCTCCCACAACGGCCGCCCGAACCAGGTGCGGAACTGTTCCAGATGGCCGACATCGTTGCGGATCGTCGAGTCTGACAAGCCCGCGGAGGCCGCGCCAACACGAACCCGGCGAGCACATCGGTCTCGAAGTCTGCAATCTGCTCGGCCGTCGCCGGTCGCCGCGCATCACGCAGATCCCGGACCACCGCCAGACCCAACCCGAGCCCCCTCGCCTTCACCGTGACCGCACACCGATCACCGCAGACGACAACGACTCAAGATTCCTGAAGTAACGTCAACTCAACGCCACCGAACTACCAATGAGGCAAACGGCCAGGTCAGCACCCTCGCAACGGATCCCAGCGCAAACGGACACCGCAGGGAACTCCCGGGTTGTTTCTTATGATCGACCTGGACACCCGTATCCCGGTCGACGTGCTGCCAGACCGGGAGACGGACACGCTCACCGCCTGGCTGCAGGCGAATCCAGGCGCGCAGGTGATCTGCCGCGACCGGGCCGGCGCCTACGCCGAAGCGGCCCGCCGCGGCGCTCCGGACGCCATCCAGGTCGCGGACCGGTGGCATCTGTGGCACAACCTCGCCCAACACGTCGAGAAGGCCGTCGCCCGCCACCAGCGCTGCCTCAACCCACCACCGCAGCCGGCAACACCGCAGCCGACGCCCGTCGCGGACGCCGTGGCGGCCCACGCTGCAGCCGCCACGCGAGACAGCCGCCTGGTTCAACGCACCCGCGACCGATATGAGCAGGTCCAGCGGCTCCTGAACGAAGGCCGCAGCATCAAAGCCATCGTCCGCGACCTCGGCCTCGCCCGCGAAACCGTCCGCCGCTACGCCCGGGCCACCGACATCGAAGACCTCACCGCGACCGCTCGCACCGGCGCCCGGGCCAGCATCCTGGACCCCTACCTCGAGCACATCCACCAACGATGGGCAGCCGGCGGCACCGACGCCAAAGCCCTCTTCCACGAGCTCCGCGGCATGGGCTACCCGGGCAGCTACAGCGTGCTGCGTGACTACGTCCGAGCGCTGCGATCCCTCACCGCAGCCCCGCCTACGGCACCGCGGCCGCCCAAGGTCCGCCACGTGGTCACCTGGCTGCTGAGCCACCCGCAACGCATGGAACCCGACGACCAGGCCGGACTTGCCGCCGTCCGCGGCCGCTGTCCTCATCTGGACCGCCTCGCCGCGCACGTCACCGCGTTCGCCGTGATCCTCACCCAGCGCCGCGGCCACGAACTCGACACCTGGATCAACGCCGTCACCGACGACGACCAACCCGACCTGCACTCGTTCGCCGCCGGCCTGCAACGCGACTACGACGCCGTCCGCAATGGCCTCACCATGCCCCACAACTCCGGCGCCGTCGAAGGTGTCGGCGCTCACGTAATTCCCCCATTGGGCCGTGATCCGCTCACGTAATTCCCCTGGTCTGCGCTCGTCGTGGACTGGCAGGCCGCTCGTGGTGTTCGTGGTGGGGATGGCGAGCGTTCGGCTGTAGTTGTCAAGATCCTTTCCTCGCGTGTTGATGATCTTCCGCCAGCGGGCCCTTTGGGGAGCGGATGGCGAGGAGGACGTTCCACGTGGTCGACATCACCGAGATCCTGGCGCACTGGTATGCGGGCCGGTCGCAGTACGACGTGGCCGGTTCGCTGGGAGTGGACCGCAAGACGATCCGGCGGTATGTCGAAGCGGCGATCGCGGCGGGGTTCGTGCCGGGTGGGACACCGCCGATGAGTCAGTCGGACTGGACTCCGCTGGTGAAGGAGTGGTTCCCGCAGCTGACCGATACCCGGCTGCGGCAGCTGACCTGGCCGGAGTTCGACAAGCACCGCGACTACGTCGTGGAGATGCTGCGGGCCGGGGTGACCAAGACGACGATCCATCAGCGGCTGCGCGACGAGCGGGGAGTGACCGGGTCGGTGGCGTCGTTCAAGCGGTATGTCGCGGCGAACCTGGCCGAGGACGCGGCCCGGGAGCGGGTGACGGTGCTGCGCGCCGATCCGGAGCCGGGCCTCGAAGGGCAGATTGACTACGGCCTGCTGGGGTCGTGGACGGACCCGCGGACCGGCCGGTCGCAGCGGATCTGGGCGTTCGTGCTGGTGCTGTCGCACTCGAGGCACATGTTCGTGCGGCCGGTGGTCAGCATGGATCAGGCGTCGTGGACGGCCAGTCACGTCGAGGCGTTCGCGTTCTTCGGCGGCTGTCCGGCCCGGCTGATCCCGGACAACCTGAAGACCGGGGTGGACAAGCCCGATCTCTACGACCCGCAGCTGAACCGGGCCTATGCCGAGCTCGCAGCGCACTACGGCGTCCTGATCGACCCGGCGCGGGCCCGCAAACCCAAGGACAAGCCGCGGGTCGAGCGGCAGATGCCCTACATCCGTGACTCGTGGTGGAAGGGCCGGGAGTTCACCTCACTGGTCGAGATGCAGGCCTCGGCGTTGCACTGGTGCCGCGAGGTCGCCGGGCAACGACGGCACCGCGGCCTGGACGGGCGCACCCCAGCCGACGTGTTCGACCAGGTCGAGGCCGGAACGCTGACCCCGTTACCGGCCGCGGCGTTCACCCTCGCGGAGTGGTCCCGGGCCAAGGTCGCCCCGGACGTCCACATCAAGTGCGGCAAAGCCCTGTATTCGGTGCCGTGGCGGCTGATCGGGCAGCTCGTCGACATCCGCGCCACTCCGACGATGGTGCAGGTCTTCCACCACGGCGAACTGGTCAAGACCCACGTCCGCAAGGATCGGGGCCGGGCCACCGACGTCTCGGACTACCCGCCGGAGAAGATCGCGTTCCACACGAGGACCCCGCAGTGGTGCCGGCAACGGGCTGAGCAGACCGGCCCCGCGACCGCCGCGGTCGTCGCTGAACTCCTCGACGGCCCGGCGCTGCACCGGCTGCGATCGGCGCAGGCGATCCTCGCCCTGGCCGGCAAGTACTCCGACGCCCGCCTCGAAGCCGCCTGCCGCAAGGCCACCACGGCCGGTGACCCGTCCTACCGCACCATCCGCAACATCCTGGCCGCCGGCCTCGAGGACGTCGAACACGACCGGCCCACCGGCGACGGCGGCGCGCCCGCGTTCCTGCACGGCCCTGCCGGCCTGTTCGCCGACGTCATCCCGTTCCCCTCACCCGCCGAGACGACCGCCGAGACGACGAGCGCGGCGGCAGCCGACCGTCGTCCCGACGCCGGCGACGACGAACCGCACGACGCCGCGTCATGACCCGCTGCTTGCTCACGCCCACCGCATCCACCCAGACCGGATCGACGAAGGACAAGGCGAACCGATGACGATCCTGCGCCCCGCCCTCGCAGACAGCCTCCGCGCCCTGAAACTGTCCGGGATGCTCGAGACCCTCGACGCCCGCCTCGCCCAGGCCCAAGGCGGCGACCTCGGCTATCTGGAGTTCCTGCAGATCCTCTGCGACGACGAGATCACCCGACGCGAACAGACCGCCATGGGCCGCCGGCTGCGCCGCGCCCACTTCGACACCGAAACCACCCTCGAAGGCTTCGACTTCACCGCGAACGCGAAACTCCCCGCCGCGCAGATCCGCGACCTCGCCGCGCTGCGCTGGCTGCAAGCCGGAGAATCGATCATCCTCTACGGCGCTGTCGGCGTCGGCAAAACCCACGTCGCCCAAGCCATGGGACACCTCGCCATCCGCGCCGGCGCCGAGGTCCGCTTCCACAAAACCAGCCGCATCCTCGCCGACCTCGCCGGCGGCCACGCCGACCGCACCTTCGACAAACGCCTCGCCGCACACGTCAAAGCCGACCTACTCATCCTCGACGACTTCGCCATGCGCGAGTTCACCCCCGGCCAAGCCGACGACCTCTACGAGCTCATCTCCCAACGCATCGCTGAAGGCCGCTCACTCGCGATCACCGCGAACAGAGCACCGCAGGACTGGTATCCGCTGTTCCCCAACCCCGTCGTCGCCGAATCACTGCTCGACCGACTCATCAACACCAGCCACCAGGTCTTCATGAACGGACCCTCATACCGGCCGAACAAGCGACCCAAAGCGCAAGCAGCGACCAAATGACCGACCCGGAACCGCACCCCGACATCCCCACCCGAGCCGAACGCCAGGCCAGCAACGCAGCCCTGCACACCGACCACGTCGAAACCGGCTTCTGGGAAGATGACGGTCGCCCCGCGGCCTGGCCCGACGACATCGAGGACTGGACACCCGGCACCTACTCGCCCCGCACACGCGACCCGGGGCAACCGCCCTTCTGAGCACCCCGGCCGGGCCAGGAGCCAGTCCCATTCCATGAGCC
The DNA here is from genome assembly GCF_039532525.1 of Dactylosporangium salmoneum. NCBI lineage: Bacteria > Bacillati > Actinomycetota > Actinomycetes > Micromonosporales > Micromonosporaceae > Dactylosporangium > Dactylosporangium salmoneum. Next base: position 1,134 of record NZ_BAAARV010000008.1, on the reverse strand, counting down.
CAGGCCAGGGGAATTACGTGAGCGTCCACAAAGGCCATGTCAACCGGATCAAGATGCTGAAACGCCAGATGTTCGGCCGCGCCAACTTCGATCTCCTCCGCAAGCGCGTGCTCCACACGACCTGACCAGCGGGGGCCAAATCCGATCAACTAAAGGGGGCCAGAACCAGTCTCAGGCCGCCGTCGACACGTTGACCGTCCCGGAGCTCGCATCGTTGCTGCGCATCGCGGGCCGGCAGCGGGGTATCGCCGCTGAGGCGGAGAAGCTGCACGCTCACCTCGCCGGTGAGCAGATGCGCCAGCCGGCCGTCGTCGAAGACGCAATGGGCTTGCAGTTGCAGGGCTTGGTGCGCCAGCTGGATGCCATCTGCCAGACGCTGGAGCAGCTGGAGCAGCGCATCGACGAGGTGTTCACCGCGCACCCGGATGCGACAATCGTGACCAGCGTGCCTGGTCTTGGCGTCCAGCTGGGTGCACGCTTGCTGGCCGAAATCGGTGACGACCGGCGCCGCTTCGCCGACGCCCGAGCGCTGCGAGCCTTCGCCGGCGCGGCCCCGGTCACCCGGGCGTCAGGCAAGAGCAGTTTCGTGCACGCCCGCCGCGCCAAGAACGACCGGATCGCCGCCACCGGCTACGTGTGGGCGCTCGCCGCGGTGCGGCACGATCCACACTGGAACGCGCGCTACCGAGCCCGCCGACAAGCCGGCGATCGACATGTCGCGGCACTGCGTCGCCTGTTCCACCTCATGCTCGGCAAGCTGCACCACTGCCTGCAGCACAACACGATCTACGACCCGGCCAGAGCCTTCACCGAGCCCGCGGCTGCGCCTGCTTGACATGCAGCGTTGGTGAGATGTCTCGATGTACTCGAATATCGCCTGCCGGGCAGCGGTGCGGGTGGGCCAGGCTTGGCGGTGGATGAGTTCGGTCTTGATCGTGGCAAAGAACGATTCGGCGACCGCGTTGTCCCAGCATTGACCGCGCCGGCCGACCGACAGGCGGACATCATGCCGCTTGGCGAGGCGGGCGTGCTGGGCGCTGGCGTATTGACCGGTTTCAACCGATCGTTACAACACCACTGTCCTGAGTGGACGATAACAGCTCGTTGAAGGCTTCGCCAGGCGTCTTCCACTCG
>NZ_BAAARV010000007.1:66936-121397 GCF_039532525.1 Dactylosporangium salmoneum | reverse complement strand
ACGCCGACGTAGCCGACGATGTGCAGCTTCGGCGCGCGCCCCGCGAAGGTCAGGATCACCGGCAGCCCCAGCGCGATGACGACGTCCCCGACCAGCGCGACTCCGTAGAACAGCGGCCAGAGCTTGTAACGGAACACCTCCTCGCCGCTGCCCGGCGCGAGCAGATTGGCGGCGGCGTAAGCCCCCATCGTGACGATCGTGCCGACGATGAGCGCCCATCCGCCCAGGCGCCTCACGTTGATGGTCATGCTCTCCTCCACGAGCTCGCAGCGCCCCGCGCTATGTGTGATGCCGCCCGTCGGCGGCGCGCCTTCAGCGTGAGCCCGGCTGACCTCCGGGGTCGTCGTGCGGCGGTCGGCACCGGGTCATACCCCGGTCGCGAACCGGGCCGCCGGAAACGCGACCTGCGGATGATGCCGCGCAGGTCCGGCCGCCCGTAACTTGCCGATGTGATGCGCTTGATGACGCCGGTGAAGGCCCAGGCGCGGGGCCGTTCAGAGGCGCGAGTGGAGTCGGAGACGCGTACATGGCTGCGGCATAGGCCGCCGGGGTTGCTACCCGACGCGCTGTTCGCGATCGCGATCGCCGCCTTCGCCCAGGTGAATCTCGCGTTCCAGCTCGACAACTCGACACCGCACGGCCCGATGCCGCCGGATGCTCGGCCTACTGCGCGGCGAAGAGGCCCGGCTCGCGCTCAAGCCGCAGCCGGGCACGGCGGACCTCGCCGACCTGGCCGACCACATGGCGGAGAGCGGTCTGCCGGTCGAACTCACCGTGGAGGGCGCGACCCGGCCGCTGCCCCCCGGCGTCGATCTGACCGTCTACCGGATCGTGCAGGAGGCGCTCACCAACGCGCTCAAGCATGCGGCGCCGACCACCGCGCACGTCGTGTTGCACTACGACGATCAGTCCGTACACGTAAGTGTCCGGGACACCGGGCAGGCGGGCGGGTCGGGCGGCACCAGCGCGAACCGGGTCGGGCACGGCCTCATCGGGATGCACGAACGGGTCGGGCTCTACGGCGGCACGCTCGAGGCGGCGGCCGCGCCCGAGACGGGCTTCACCGTGACGGCACGGCTTCCACTGCAGACGGACCAGCGATGGTCCGCGGCCTGCTCGTCGATGATCAGGCCCTCGTGCGCGGCGGTTTCCACTCCATTCTGGACGGTCAGGACGACATCGAGGTGATCGGCGAAGTAGCCGACGGCATGGAGGCCATCGACAAAGCGCTCCTGCTGCTGCCCGACGTCATCCTCATGGACCAACCGCATGCCGCGGATGGACGGGATCGCGGCGACGCGTCGCCTGCTGGACGGCGGCCGCTGCCCGGCGCGCATCCTCGTCCTCACCACATTCGATGAGGACCAGTACATCTATCGGGCACTGCGTGCCGGGGCAAGCGGCTCCCTACTCAAGAGTGCACCGCCGTGCGAGCTGGCCGGGGCCATCCGGGCGGTCGCCGCGGGCGAGGCACTGCTGGCACCGGAGATCACCCGGCGCAAGATCGAGGAGTAAGGGGTCCACGATAGAACGCCGGACGAAGACGGTCCGGCAGCTGATCCCACCCTCACCGGCCGGTTCATGCGGCACTGCACGCGGCCGACGTCGACGGCGACGATTGCCTCCGTGGTGGACTACTGAATCTGTCGCACCTGCCGGCTCGGCTGGGTCGAACAGTCGTGGACCCTGCCCAAGTACCAGCGCCACGGACTGGCCGCCGCGGAGCTCCACGCGCCCACGTCCTTGAGGATGGACGTGGGCGCGCTTCGATCTCGTTGCTGGCGCTGCGAACGCTACGACTCGCCCACCCCGAACGTGCTGGTGACGGCGGTGTGATCGCTCGTCCACGCGCTCGTGCTGACGTTCGTCACCGACGGCCAGCCGGCGACGAGGGTGTTCGAGCCGACGAGCCTCAAGTTCTTACCGGCGTACCCGACGTAGTCGACACGGTCCTGCGGTTCGGCATTGTTCGCCGCGTCGTGGAACTTCTGGAACGGCGACCAGGTGTTGCCTGGTGCGGCTACCGGATTCGGGTTGGCTTTGCGGTAGGAGTCGGTGAGACCCGTGCCGAAGATCGCGTCCGTCGCCGGCCAGTCGGTGGCACCGACGCCGCAGTGGGCAGAGGCGGTTGCGGCGGTCCAGTCCGCACCGGAGGGCGATGCGAGGTCGCCGAGGAGGATCACCGGCGTCTTGTCGGCGTTCTTCATGTCCTTCGCCATCGCTGAGGCGACGGCCTTGGCTTGCGCGTAGCGGGTCGTGCCCTTCTCGCTCGCGACCAGAGCCGACGGTGTCGTCATGTTCTGGAAGCAGGCCTGGTACGGGCCGTAGCCCTGCTCGTCAAGGGCGACATCCCAGATGCGGATGGTCCTGCCGAGCACATTCGCCGTGACGCCCACCGCGGGTGCCTTGCTCGTCGCGTCGACCGTGTCCGACTTCGACAGCGGGAAGGCGGACACGATGCCGAGGCCCTGGCCACCCTCGTAGGAGTACCAGCCCAGGGCGCTCGCGAGCTGCGAGGCGTACTGCCCGCCGTCTTCCTGTAGACCGATCACGTCGAGGCCGTTGTTTGCAATGACCGCCAGGTCCTTCTTCAGCGCGTCGTCGCTGTGGCTGCCGGCGTCCCAGACGTTCCACGTCGCCGTGTGGATCCGTGGGCCGTTGCCGGTGCCGTTGCCGGCCAACGGGATCTTGACTTTGATCGTGGATGTGGTCGTGCCGTCCGTTGCCCGGACGGTGATTTCGGCAGGGTTCTGCGCGCGGGCGTGCGGCGCTGTGCCCGTGACGACTCCGTCGTCGCCGACCTTGAGCCAGCTGTCGCCACTCACCTTGGTGTAGGAGGTGACCGCGCCGCCGTTCCAGAGGCCGGAGATCCGCTGCGAGACCTTTCCGCCGGTTGACGCCGCGGCGGCGTGGAAGGTGTCGGTCACGAAGCCCTTGGCCACCGTGGAACCTGCGTTGTAGGCAACTGCGGTCGGCGCCTTGCTGAGCAGGCCGCCGTCCGACGGCTTGGTCGCGTTGTAGTCATTCACGACCTGCGTGGCCGGCACCGCCTTGTTGAAGAAGGCGAGGTTGTCGATGTACGCATTGGTGTAGCCGTCAGCGGTGTCCGCCTCGCTGCCGCTCAGCCCGCCGATGTTGAACGCGAGCCCGCTGGTGAAGTTCGCCGACGCCGGGATCGCCTTTGTGCCTTCAACCGCGCCGTCGACGTAGATGGTCTCCAGGGCCGCGTCGCGGTCGAGCACCACGGCCACGTGGTGCCACCCGCCGACGACCGACGGCGGGTTGCTCGGCGAGTAGTTCCCAGTGGTGCTGAAGCAGGACTCGAGCTGACCGGCCGTGGCATGGTTGAACAGCGTCATGCCCGGGTTGGTACAGGAGCCGAAGTTCTGGTTGCTCATGATCGGCCCGTAGCTCGTGCGCGACTGCTCCCAGATCCAGAACTGGTAGGAGAAGCTCGACGAGCCGTCGGTCTGGCCGGCGATGAGCGGCAGCTTGACGTAGTTCGCGCCGTTGCTGACGGATGCCGCGAGGCCGTCAAAGCCGGTGACGTAGGCGGGTGTGCCCTTCCAGGCGCCCGTGTGGCCGCCGCCGGAGCCGTCGCGCAGGTCGCCGTTGAAGTTGTAGGACAGCATGGGCGCCACGGCGTCACCGGCCGCGATCAGCTTGCGCCATACGGCGTACAGCGTGATCTTGTCGCCGTCCTTGTTCGTCAGGTTGCCGACCACTTGGCCGTCGACGTACGCCGGCTGGCCGTCCGCCGTGGTCGCCCAGCCCGCGAAGCCGTAACCGCTACGGGCAAAGGCGTCTGCCGTCAACGCCGCCTGCTGGTCGTAGCTGAATGTCTCCGGCGCCATCGTGCCGCTGTCGGCGCCATTGGCGTCGAACGCGATCGTGTAGTGGATCGGCGCCGGGACGGCCTTGACGACGACGTCCTGGGTCGGCATCGCGAACGTGCCGTCCGCGCCGATCTTGAGCCCGGCGGGCGACACGACCTCCCACGTGGAGGTGTACCCGGTGGCCGGCGTCGCGCTGAGCGTGACGGTCGAGCCCTCGGCGGCGAACCCGGTGAGGTCGACGGACGTCTTCACGGAGACGTGGCCGTCGCCGGTGGCCGTCACGAAGTGGCTGCCGTCGGGCATCCACAGGGCGTACAGGGTCGTGCTGTCGCTCGGAGCGAGGTTCTTGACCGTGCCCTGGTTCTTGTAGGCGGCCGGGAAGTTCTTCGTCGCGCTCCAGCCGACGAAGGTGTATCCGGCGCGGGTGAAGCCGTTCGCCGGCAGTGTCGCCGACTGGTCGTAGGTGAGCGTCTGCGCGGGCGTGAGACCGCCGTCCGCGCCGTTGCCGTCGAAGTTGAGGGTGTACGTGTTGGGAGCGAAGTTCGCCTTGACCGTCACCGGCACGCCCGGGGTCGGTTCCGTGAAGCTGCCGTCCGCGGTGATCGCGAGGTTCGCCGGTGTCTGGGGCGCCCACGAGTCGAAGTGGTAGCCGGTTGCGGCCGACGAGGTGAGCTTGACGTTGCTCCCCGCGCCCGGGGCGAGTGGCGTGGAGAAGCCGGTGCCGTGACCGCCGCCGTCTACCGTCACCGCGAAGTGCGTAGCCGGGTTCGTCGCGGCGTAGTCGGCCGCGATCTGGTTCGCGCTGATCGCCTGGTCGAAGAAGTTCACGTTGTCGTAGAGCGCGTCGACGTCGTTGCCGTAGTTGACCGCGCCGCTCTGTCCGAGCACGTAGGGCAGGCCGGAGCGCAGGCTGAGCGTGCTGGCGATCTGTGTCACTTGGCCCGCGACCTTACCGTCGACGTACCAGGTCACCGTTCCCGCCGTACGGTCGACGACCGCCGCGAGATGGTGCCAGGAGCCGACAATCGGCGGGTTGTTGAGGCCGACGTGTACGGCCGTCGTGCCGTAGCAGCCGGTCAGTACGCCGTTGCTGCTCGTGTTGTTGTAGTAGCCGAGGGCCGCGTCGGTACACGATCCGCCCGTCTGGTTGGCGAATACCCAGGCGTCGCCGGTGTAGGAGATCTCCTTGATCCAGAACTCGAAGGAGTAGCTGCCGGAGGCGTCCGTCTTTCCGTCGACGAACTTCAGCTTGACGTTGTGGCCTTTGCTCACGTGGGCGGCGAGGCCGGAGACGCCCGTGCTGTAGGACGCGGGTCCGGTCCAGCTGCCGGTGTATTCGTTGCCGGTCGCGTCGGTGACCGTGGTGCCTGAGTCGCGGTTGAAGTCGTACGACAAGATCGGCTTGATCGGGTCGCTGGGGTCGTAGGTCAGGTCGCTCGACGGTACGACCAACCCCTTGAAGGTGGCCTTGACGATGACCGGGACGCCCGGTGCGGTGAAGCTACCGTCGGCGGCGATGGTCAGGCCGGCGGGCGACTGGACCGTCCACGAGTCGAAGACGTATCCGACCGCCGGGGTCGCTGTGAGCTTGACCGTCTGCCCCTTGGTCGGCACCGTCGACGAGGCGGTGGCACTGCCGTGGCCGTCGGTGGTCACCTGCACGGGGTTTGCCGCGGTGTAGTCCGCCGCGATCTGGTCCGCGCCGATCGTCTGGTCGTAGTACGCAAAGTTGTCGATGTATGCGTTGACGTGTCCATCGCCGTAGTCGACGCCGCTGCCGCTGAAGCCGCCGATGCTGAAGGCGAGGCCGCTGTTGAACGCGGTGTTCGCCGTGATCGAGCCGCTGGGCGACTGCGCGGCCCGCACGCCGTCGACGTAGAAGGTCATCGTGTTCGCCGTACGGTCGACGACGACCGCGACGTGGTGCCAGTCGCCAGTGATTGCCGCCGGGTTGACGCCGTGGACGTACTCCTTCGTGCCGGCGGCGGTCTGGCCCCAGCATGCCTCGAGCACGCCCTGCGCGGCCTGGTTGTAGAGGGTGAAGCCAGGGTTGCTGCAGGACACGAAGTCCTGGTTGCTGACGATGGATCCGTAGCTCGTGCGGGACTGCTCGTCGATCCAAAACTCGTACGAGAAGCTCGACTTGGCGTCCGTCGCGCCGGCGACGAGCGGCAGCTTGACGAAGTTCGCCTTGCCGGCGGAGTCGCCGCTCGCGCTGACGAACGCCGCCTTGCCCGAGACGCCGTCGACGTAGGCGGGGATGCCACCCCACGTGCCGTCGTAGCCGTTGCCGGACGAGTCGACGACCGTTGTGCCCGAGTCGTTGTCGAAGTTATAGGAGACGACCGGGACGACCGGCGGCGCGGCCGCGGCCGGGGTGGGGGCAAGGGCAGCGTTCGCGGTCACGACGACGACGGCGGCAACGCCGATCACCACGAGGGCCGCCGCTGCGGCCGAGACGCGACGCCAAGGCAGGCGCGGGGATGCCATGAGCTTCTCCTGGTTGATGTTGTCCATGGTGGTCAAGCCTTGATCTGAGCGATACGGCCGGCGTAGCGGTGCTGCCAGCCGGTGCCCGTGTCGGCGGTGATGACGACGTCGTAGTAGCCCTCGGAGGTCGGCCAGTTCACGGTCTTCGACGCACCGGACTCGACGTGGACCGTCTGTGTGCCGCCGTCGTACTCATGGGCGACCAGCGTGTACTCGACGGTCTCGCGCCCGTCGTTGTGCAGTTCGATCGAGACCGTGGGTTTGGTGCCCGCGATGAGGCGCACGTCGAGGCGGGGCACGCCTGCGTTGTTCTGGCCGGCGGGTAGCACGGTGCCGGCGTGGGAGCGGACGAAGCCGTCGGGCCCGTATACGCTGAAGGCGTACCTGCCGTCGTAGCGCTTCGCGTCCCAGCTGTACTCGGCGGGCTGCGCGGCCGTCACGGTGTGGGGCGTGTTGGAGGCCGGCGCGTAGGCGTCGGGGAACGCCTGCAGGCTGACGGCCTTACCCGCAGGTCCGCCGACCATGCTCAGCTTCGCGGTCACCGTGCCGTTGACGCGGTCCTCCACGAAGGTGCCGTGCGGGTGATACGACAGCGGGCGGTGGATCAGCGGCCTGTCGAGCTTCCACTTCTCGCCCGTGTACGTCTTGCCAAAGTCCGCGCTCGGTGCGTTGTTGGCGATCTCGATGAGGGCGTAGGTGTCGGGCAGGGACGGGGTGTCGAGCACCGGATGCTCGAAGTCGATGGCGCTCGTGAGGTCACCGCTGATCGCGCGACGCCAGTCGGTGATCATCGTGCTCTTCGCCGGCTTGCCCAGAGACTCGGTCCACACCTCCAGGAACCGGATGATCGAGGTGTGGTCGAACACCTCAGAGCTCACAAAGCCGCCCCGCGTCCACGGCGAGACCAGGACCAGCGGAGTACGAGGGCCGTAGCCGATCGGGGTACCCGCCAGGTTCAGCTTGCCGCCGCTGGAGAATTCGTCCTTGGTGCCGGGCTCGGGGCGCGGCGGCAGCGCGTGGTCGAAGGTGCCGTCGTTCTCGTCGAACGCCAGGATGACCAGCGTGTGGTTCCAGATCTCAGGGTTGCCCTGCAACGCCGTGAGGACGCGGTTGGTGTAGTGGGCACCGTGCTCGGGGTCGGCCGCCGGGTGCTCGCTCCACAGATACGGCGCGACGATCCACGAGACCTCGGGCAGCGGGAACTCCGCGCCTGGCTTGCAGGCGGCGATGAAGTCCTCCAATACGCCGTTGAGGTTCTCGTCGGAGTCGTTGTTGGGCAGGCCGTGGGCCTGGTATGGCTCCGAGGCGGCGCGCCACACGAGACCGGTGCCCGCGGCGTTCTTCGCCGGGTCGTTGCGGTTCGCGAGGTCCGTCGCGGTGTTACCGCTCGTCGTGAAGGTGGCGAAGCCGCGGATTGGGTTGTCGGTGTAGTCGCCGCACCACGAGCTGCCGTTATTGGTGTTGTCGACGTAGTTACGCCAAGTCACGCCGGCGGCTTGCAGCTTCTCGGGGTAGGTCTCCCACGCGCGCAGGCCGTTCGACTCGGTGCCGTTGTCGGTAACGCCGTTGGAACTGCCGGTCCACTGGTAGAGGCGGTTCGGCGTGGTCGGGCCAGCCACTGAGCAGTAGTTCTGGTCGCAAATCGTGTACGCGGTCGCGAGCGAGTACTGGTAGGGCAGTTCCTCACCGGTCATGTAGATCATGGTGTTGGTGCCCTTGGCGCCGACCCAGTTGTTGTACAGGCCGTTGTTCCAGGCCGAAATGCCCGTGCCGTACCCGTGGTCGTTGCCGATGGACATACCGCTGACCGTGGACTGGTGCTGCGGGCTGAGCGTCGAGCTGCCGTGCGGTTGCTGGAAGACCGTGGTGCCGTCCTGGTACCGCAGCGCCTGCTTGTCATCGAAGCCGCGCACGCCGGGCAACGCGCCGTAGTACTGGTCGAAGGAGCGGTTCTCCTGTATGAGGATCACCACGTGCTTCAGGTCAGCAATCGTGCCCGAGAACCCTTCGGGCAGTACGTAGTCGCTGGGCGTCTGGTCCGGCGTGCAGGCCGCGGCGCCACCGCCGACCACCACGATGCCGCCCAGCATGCCAAGCGCTTTGAGCATCCCGCGACGCGAGAGCCCGGAATGGAGAATGGAGTCCGGAACTATCCGTCTGCGCCCGTCATCGTACGCATCGGAAGTGTCGTGGCTCGGCTCGTTGGCCATGTTGCTGGCTCCTAGGGAAAGGTGGGGGAGATTGTTGCCCCGCGTAGCCACGGCATAGCGACGCCGCCCACCCCACGTGACGGGAAAATGAACGAAATCTGAATGCCGAGATTTGGCACTGCGCGGCTGCAGGCCGATGCCGCAGGCGCTTCGAAGTCGAGTCGGAGTTCGCCTCGTCCCGTGGTGCTTGCGTTTGGGGAATTCGTAGTCGGTACACATCGATGTTCCTGACGCAAGCGAACCGGGAGTGAGAAGCATCGACAACCTCATCGCCGAATCTCGCGGCAACACTGTCGTGGCCGCACCAACTGTCGGCGTCGAAAGAATGCCCTTTCGCCGACGCGTCTACGGCAAGATCGAAAACTACAGGTGAACGCCCCCGGCTCGGAGCTGCTGCGATGAGTTTCCCGACGCCGGGGCGGTAACCGCGGCACGCGGTCAGAGGTCGCCACCTCGCCAAGTCCCCGGCCTACAGCATGACCTTCCGGGTGCTGCGGGAGCAGCGGGTGGTGTTCCGCCGCACCCAAACCAGGGGCCCCACCAGTCCCAGCAGCACGATCGATCATCATGTCGTGGCGATGCCCGCCGCGCGAAAGGCCGGCTCGAGCGAACCGCTGTCGACATCCAGGTCCTCCCACGCGCCGATTCCGACCAGGGCGGATGGGGTTTCGGCAAGGGCAGGTACATCATCCAGCGCGTGCTGGAGAGCGGCGCCGACCGGAGCACATACCTTACGGGTATCGATGCATTGACTGCCCGCTATGGTGCTCGGGACGCCCACGAGGCGTCCTGACCATCACGGAAGGCGCAACATGACCAACCTCTCCCGGCGCGGGGTCCTTGCCGCCGCCGCCGCGGCCGCCGCAGCCCCGTTCGTCGCGGGCCAGGGCGCACAGGCGAAGCCGCCGCAGCCGAAGACCTGGGACCTCACGCTGCTCGGCACGTCGGACACCCACGGCAACGTCTACAACTGGGACTACTACAAGGACGCCGAGTACGACGACGGCGCCCACAACGATGTCGGCCTGGCCAAGGTGGCCACGCTGGTCAACGCCGTGCGCGCCGAGCGGCGCGGCAAGGCGACGCTGGTGCTCGACGCTGGCGACACGATCCAGGGCACCCCGCTGGCCACCTACTACGCCAAGCAGGAGCCGATCACCACCACCCGCGAGCAGCACCCGATGGCGCGGGCGATGAACGTCATCCGCTACGACGCCGTTACCCTGGGCAACCACGAGTTCAACTACGGGCTGCCGCTGCTGGACCTGTGGATCCGCCAGCTGGGCTTCCCGGCGCTGGCCGCCAACGCGGTGAACGTCAAGACCGGGCGGCCGGCGTTCCTGCCGTACGTCATCAAGAAGGTCAACCTCGGCGAGAACGCGCCGCAGCTGCGGGTCGGCATCCTCGGCCTGACCAACCCCGGCATCGCGATCTGGGACCGGGCCAATGTCGAGGGGAAGCTGCGCTTCGACGACATGGTCGCCACGGCGGCGAAGTACGTGCCGGAGATGCGTGACCGCGGCGCCGACATCATTCTGATCTCTGCGCACGGCGGCGACAGCGGCACCTCCAGCTACGGCCCGGAGCTGCCGAACGAGAACCCGTCGGCGCTCATCGCCCAGCAGGTGCCCGGCATCGACGCGATCCTGTTCGGCCACGCCCACAACGAGATCCCGCAGCGGTTCGTCACCAACGCCGCCACCGGCGCGCAGGTGCTGCTGTCCGAGCCGTCGAAGTGGGGCCAGCGGGTCACCCGGATGGACTTCACGCTCACCCGCGACCGGGGCCGCTGGCAGATCGCCAGCAAGGCAGCGAAGACCATCAACACCAACACGGTGGAGGCCGACCCGATCGTGCTCGCCGCCGTGCGCGAGCAGCACAACAAGACGGTCGCCTACGTCAACCAGCCGGTGGCGACCTCGGTGCAGGAGCTGTCGGCGGTCGAGTCGCGGTACAAGGACACGCCGATCCTCGACTACATCAACAAGGTGCAGACCGACGTCGTGACGGCGGCGCTCGCCGGCGGCACGTACGCGTCCCTGCCGGTGCTGTCGATCGCGGCGCCGTTCTCCCGCACCGCGCTGTTCCCGGCGGGCCAGGTCCGGATCAAGGACGTGGCCGGCCTGTACATCTACGACAACACTCTCGAGGCGGTCGTGCTCACCGGCGCCGAGGTGCGCGCGTACCTCGAGTACTCGGCGAAGTACTTCGTGACCCTCGCCCCGGGCGCGCCCGTCGACCCGGCGACGATCAGCGACCCGGCCGTGCCGGACTACAACTACGACACGCTGTCGGGCATCGAGTACGACATCGACATCAGCAAGCCGGTCGGGCAGCGCATCACGCGCCTGGTCCACCCGGGCACCACCACGCCGGTCGGCGACGCCGAGCAGTTCGTCGTGGCGGTGAACAACTACCGGCGCTCCGGTGGCGGGAACTTCCCGGGGATCGTCAAGACGCAGGTGTACAACGCCCAGCAGGAGATCCGCCAGCTGCTCATCGACTGGGCGCAAGCCAAGGGCGCGATTGACCCGGCCGACTTCTTCACGCAGAACTGGCGGCTGGTGCGCGAGGGCACGCCGGTCTTCTAAAGCAGGACTAGCTGCGCCGGTCGCTGTCCACGGGGGATCGGGCGGCGGGGCCGACCGCCGCCCGAACCGCGATCGCCAGGCCGAGCAGGGCCGCCCCGCACGCGGTGAGCAGCACAAACCCGCCGGTGGCGCCGTTGGCCTGCACGACGGCACCGCCGGCGAGTCCGGCCAGCGCGATACCGGCGGCGCTAAGCGCTGACATCAGCGCGAACGTCTGCGTCAGCAGCGACCGGTCGACGTGCCGCTCGACGAACGTGCCGGTCAGGATGATGATCGGCCCGACCCCGAGCCCGACGACGAACAGGGCGGTGAACTCGGCAACCTTGTGGTGCACGGCGGCGAGCGCGGCCGCCCCCGTGGTGATGAGCAGCGCCGCGCCGAGACCAGGATCCCCTATCACTCTGGTTTGTTGTGCGCGTCTGCACCGATCGCGTAAGGGGTGTTGATCCCCTCGTACGCCAGGTGAGCCACGAGGCCTTCGGCGGCGTGCGGAAGGTTGTGACAGTGGTCCATCCAGATGCCAGGGTTGTCGGCGACGAAGGCGATGTCGTAGGACTCGCCGTTGGCGACGTTGAGCGAGTCCACCCACCAGGGGCTCCCGGTGGCGCGTACGCCGTCCCGGCTGAGCACCACAGCGTGATGGCCGTGCAGGTGCATCGGATGGACCTCGCCACTGTGGTTCGAGATGTGTATCCGTACCACGTCGCCTTCACGGACGACGAACATCGGCACGTCCGGGAACTGGTGGCCGTTGACGGTCCAGAACATACCTGGACGCCCGTCGAGAAAGCCGGGCCGGCGGCCGATGGAGTACTCGAACCGCCGGTCCGGTGTGTCGGGGTCGAATCCGAGCTGAGCGCCGATGCCGTAGGTGAGCATGTCGAGTGTCCCGCCCGGTCGGGGCACCGCGTCCATCGCGAACGAACCTGAACCGAGCACGACACCGGTCGCCCCACCCAGATGGATCCGTACGGGCGTGCCGTCGTGGGGCATCGTCAGCTCCAGGTCGGCGCGCCCGCCGGCGGTGACGAGCACGGCCATGTCCCGCATGGGGGTGGGTCCGGCAAGGTCCGCGCCGTCCACCGCGACGAGGCGGTACGGCGCTCCGTGGACCCATGCCGGCATCGGCCCGTTGTCGGTGTTGATGACCCGTATCCGCGCAAGTCCGCCCGGCGGCACTGTGACCCGGACATCACCCTCGAAGCCATTGATCGTGCGTACGCCGTGGTAGAGGTGCACCAGCGCCACGACGTCGACCGCGTCGGGCGGGGGTGCCGCCGGTGTGACGATCAGCGCGCCGAGCAGACCGTCGCGGACCTGTTCGTGGGACATCTGGTGGGAGTGGTACCAGTATGTGCCAGCCCGATCGGCGACGAACCGATACGTGAACTCGCTGCCGACAGCGACCGCGTCCTGGGTGACGCCCGCGACCCCGTCCATCGCGTTGGGTACGTCGACGCCGTGCCAGTGCAGCGTCGTCCCGCCAGGCACGGACTCGTTGACAAGCGTCACCTGTACCAACTGCCCGACCGTTGCCCGGATGCTCGGGCCAGGTGACTGGCCGTTCAGCGTGTAGCCGTCCACCTCGCGACCGGACGGTAACCGGACGCGTCCGTGGCGCGCCGTGAGCTTGATGGCGACGTCGGCTGGCCGGGCCGGATCCGCAACGAGCGATGCGAGACTTCGCCCGCCCGCCGCGTGGTGAACATGCGGGACGCCGGCGGTGTGACCGCCGGCGTCCACGTACCCCATGTCCATCACCGAGTACGTGTCCGGTAACAGGCTCGCCTGCCAGAACCAGGCGAGCGGTCCGACGACGAGCGCCGTGGCCGCGCAGGCGATGGCCAGGCGGAGCCGGTCCGCCCGACGTACCCGGCTCATCGACACTGCCATCACACCGGCGTCGCGACAGGCGCTTCGGGACGCTCGGCTCCCCTCGGCACGGCGCGAGCCCGGTGCCCTGCATACACGGCCGTGCCGAACAGCAGTAGCGCGTTGAGGCCGTGCAGCGCGCCTAACGCAGGGACGTCGTGGCCGAACATGCCGAGGCTGACCTGTACCGCCACGAGCAGGAGCACGAGGCCAGCCCATTTCACCGCCCCGCGGACCTTCGTGAAGAACGAGACGATCAGCATGGACAGCGCGATCAGCGGGATGATCATCATCCCGTTCATGCCGTGCACCGCGAAGCCAACCGCCCCGGGGAAGGACGTCTCGCCGCTTTCCATCACAGCCTTGTCGAGCACGCCGCCGCCGTCGACCCACTTGCCGAGTCCGTACATCGCATAGACCACGGCCGTAGCCTGCACGGCCACCTCGACGGCGATCAGATACGCGAGCACCTTGTAGACAGTTCTCATGACGTTTTCTCCTCCTGAACTTATTCGGATCGAAGGCGGACTTGCCGAAGACGCGGGCGAGCAGCCACGGCCAGACCGGAAGCGCCAACCAGCCGAGAGACGCACATGACAACGCCCGGCACCCCTGTGCGTCCGCGGCACGTGGAACCTCCTCGAGGGAGTCCCCTGACGCTAGGGGTCCGCCGGGATGCCGTCGTCAATCTTGCGGACCACTCCGCTACGCCCACGGGTGGATGCCGGCCATCGGATGAGGGTGATAGCTTCCCGGGAGTTTTGACCGACCGACGTCGATTCACGGCGACGAAGGGAACGTTCAACAACCACTGCATCGCATCGTCGGTCTCCGACTGCGGGGGTTGATGCCATGCATCCCCAAAATCGCCCTTTGCTCGCAACACCGCCCTGCCCCGCGTCAGCACAGCACTATCACAGTGACCTGGCCCAGCGCCGGCTCGTCGACGCCGAAACCGCTTGCCCCGGTCGACCGGGCTCGGGCCGGTGTGCTGCCCCTTTGAGTGCTCGCAGGTGCGAGGAGTCCACGATCGCCGCGGACAGGTCAAGCCGGCCGGCGGCGCGCAGCTCGGCCAGGATCAGCTCGTGCAGCTGCTGCCAGACGCCGGCCTCGTGCCACTCCTTCAACCGCCGCAGCACTTGAAAAACTTGTCGGCCGGTTGTCGAAGCCGCCCTCCCCTGTTCGAAGTCTGTACGGAAGCGAGCCCCGCGACCCCAAGCCAGCCCGGACAGACACCCGCAGGAGAGTTCCGTGCGCAAGATCATCGCCTCGACCTACGCCACCCTCGACGGCTACATCGACAACCCCCACGAGTGGACGTTCCAGTACTCGGATGAGCGGTCCCAGCAGTACGCGTTCACGATGACTCTCAAGGCGGACTCCCTGCTGCTCGGCCGGGTGACCTACGAGGGTATGGCGCAGGCGTGGCCGAGCATGGGCGGCAACCCCTACGCCGACCACGTCAACTCCATCGCGAAGTACGTGGTCGCCAACGGGCCGGTGGACACCGCCGCATGGGGGCCCGCGACGGTCATCGCCGGGGACGATCTCGTCGCCGAGGTCACGCAACTCAAGGAGCGCGCCGGCGGGGACATCCTCATCTGGGGGACTGGCCGCCTGACCGACGCGCTCGCCGCGGCGGGGCTGCTCGACGAGTACCGGGTCTGGATCTACCCGGTGATCAAGGGCAACGGCGAGCCCTTGTTCCGGCCGGAGAGCACCACCGCACTGGAGTTCGTCGACTGCACCACTTTCGACAACGGCGTGGTCGTGGTCACCTACCGCCCGGTCAGCTGATCTGACGAGTCGCACCGGAGCGTGTCGGTGACGCACGAGCCCACACGATGACGAGGACCGATACCTGAGGAGATCGACATGAACGACGACGTAACGACCTACATCAATCGGGGACTGCCGTGGCAGCTCGAGGTGTGCGAGAAGCTTCGGCAACTCGTCCATCGGACGGTCCCGGACGTCGAGGAGCGGCTGGAGTACGGCAAGCCGCACTTCGCCAGCGATGGTCGGCACGTGGCAGCGATCCACGTCGCGCGGGGCAAGATTTCATTCTTGATCTTCAATGCCAGCGGCATCGATCCCGTCAAGGGCGTTCTCCGGTCGTTGGGCAACGGTGACCGGAAGACCGCTGACATCAGCGAAGGGCAGGCGGTCGACTACGAGCTTCTCGCCGACGTCCTGGCCAGGACCAGCGCCCGCTAGCGTTACGCGGAGCAGGCGGAAGCGCGCAGACAGGAGGAGACGACATGCGAGTTCTCGTGATGACGAAGGGCGCCGGCGCCGACGAGGAGAAGGGCACGCCGACGGCGGAGATGTTCGAGCAGATGAAGGTGTACAACGAGCAGCTGGTCAACGCCGGCATCATGCTCGGCGGCGAGGGACTGCAGCCCAGCGCCAAGGGCGCACAGGTGGTGTTCACCGAGACCGGCACGTCGGTCGTCGACGGGCCGTTCGCGGAGTCGAAGGAGCTCATCGCCGGCTACTGGATCTGGGAGGTCCGCTCGCTGGAGGAGGCCGTCGAGTGGGCCAAGAGATGTCCGTACGACCCGCGGTACGGCGCGGATCAGGTGCTCGAGATCCGGCCGTTCTATGAAATGGCAGACTTCGATGCCACTCTCGCCGCCGCCAGCGCCGACGAGGAGAGCCCGGCGCCCCGGGAAGACGGATGACGATGGACGTGCGGCGTACGATCGAGGCGCTCTGGCGGATGGAGGCGCCCCGGCTGATCGCCACCCTCGCCCGCCAGATCGGGGACGTGGGGGTCGCCGAGGACCTCGCCTCCGAGGCGTTCGTTGCCGCGCTGGAGCAGTGGCCGGCCGAGGGCATCCCGCCCCGGCCCGGCGCCTGGCTGATGGCCACGGCCCGGCACAAGGCGATCGACCGAGCGCGCCGCGAGGAAGCGGGCCGTCGCAAGGCCGCACTGATCGCGGTGGAAGCACAGCCGTACACGCCCGACGTCGCCGACGACCTGCCCGACCCGATCTCCGACGACGTACTTACGCTGATCTTCATAGCTTGTCATCCGATCCTGCCCCGGGAGGCGCGGGTCGCGCTGACCCTGCGGCTCATTGGCGGTCTCAGCACCGACGAGATCGCCCGGGCGTTCCTCGTTCCCTCGGCGACGCTCGGCCAGCGGATCTCGCGGGCCAAACGCACCCTCAGCGAGGCGCAGGTTCCGTTCGAACCACCCGGCGCCGACACGCTGCCGGCCCGGGTCGGTGCCGTACTCGAGGTTGTCTATCTCATCTTCAACGAGGGCTACTCCGCGTCCTCCGGCGACGGCTGGGTCCGCCGCGACCTGGCCCAGGAGGCGATGCGGCTGGGCCGGGTGCTGGCGGGCCTGCTGCCGACGGAGCCGGAGGTGTTCGGGCTGCTGGCGCTGATGGAGCTGCATGCGTCACGATTCGCCACCCGCGCCGAGCCGGACGGAACACCGGTCCTGCTGGACCGCCAGGACCGGTCGCGCTGGGACCGCATCCTCATCGCCCACGGGCTGTCGATGCTCGACCGCGCGGCCAAGCTTGGCCGGCCGCTCGGGCCCTACGCCATCCAGGCCGCGATCGCCGCCCATCACTCCCGCGCGAGGACCTTCGCCGAGACCGACTGGGCCGGGGTCGTCGCGTTGTACGACGCACTCGCCCAGGTCGCCCCCTCACCTATCGTCGACCTGAACCGTGCGGTCGCGCTGCTCTACGCGGACGGGCCGGAGGCGGCCCTCGCGGCGATCGACGCGATCCGGGACGACAAGCGCCTGGCCCGCTACCACCTGCTGGGCGCCGTCCGCGCCGACATCCTGATCCGCCTGGGTCGGACGGCCGAGGCCGCAGAAGAGCTCGAACACGCCGCTGACCTCGCGCCGACGCTCCACGAGCGGCAACTGCTCCGCCGGCGGATGGCCGATGCCCTCGCTGGCAAGGCCGCCGACACCGCGCCTTGACTCCAACGACTCACGACGAGTGTCGGTCGTAGCCACACCGGCGGCGAACTCGATGCGGACGTCGCGCAGCACCAAGTACACCCGCCGGGCTGGTTGGGCCATTGCGGGCAGCGGGTGAAGCGCCGGTGGACGGCATGCCAGCAGCTTTGTGATGCCGGCGGCATCACCCGGAGGGTGGTAAGCCGCCCCTGACGTGGCACTGACGCGGCGGGTTGAAGATGACGGGATCACCTGGTCAAGGCCCGCGTTGCGGGTCGGCCCTGAGACAGCGGGGCCACCGAGAATCAGGCGTAGCGAGCGGACACTGTCCAGCGGAATCGCGTCAGCCGCTGGGACGAGGGCGGTCGCGGCGTGGCGAACGAGATTCTCAACGCCGCGATGCACCGCCGACGCCAGTAATGCTCACCGACATCACGATGTTCGCGATCCTGCTCGCCGCTGCCTCACCGGGGCCCGTACGAGCAGACACTACGCCGCCTGCTGCGCCGCGCCGTCGAAGCCACCGGCTGCCGGCTGATCCTGGCCGATCCGTACCTCATTGAACCCGACCGGACCGACCCGCAACGCGCGGCGAGCGATCGGTACGGCGACGTCGTCGGCGCCCTCGCGAAGGAGTTCGACGCAGTGCACGTCGGCACCCAGGAGGCGTTCGACCGCGCGCTGGCCGACTCGTCGCCGAGGACTGGGCCGGCGACCGCATCCACCCCAACCTGCCAGGCCACGCGATCATCGCCGATGCGTACCTCGGCGCTCGGCATCACGAATACGATCTGACGCAGCGCCAGCAGCCCCGGCCCGCACCTCCGCGGCGGCTGGCGCCGGCGTGCTCGGCGTCGATCGTCGAGTTTGAGGAACCCGCCGTACCGCGAATCGACGGGGCCCTGCTCGCGCAGGGTTGCGCCGATGCCCCAGATCACCCCGCCGCACACCACCTCGGACGCCCCAGACGAGCTCCACGTGCACGGCTACGATCCTGTTCGAGGTCGAGACCCACATCAGCGACCTCGTCCTGGCCCAGCTCGTCGTGCGGTAGTCAGCCGCCGCCCCGCCCCGACGCGCCCCCTGGCCGCTGGCCGCCGCCCCTCGGCCCTAACCCGGTCGACGAGGGCCTCGGACTGGCCGCGATCGCCGGCCGGTTCGCCGACGACGACCTGGTGTCGATCCTGGACCACCTGCGCCCAAGCGCTGGAGGGTCCGAGCCGCACAACGGGGTCTTCCACGGTCACCGGGGATTGACAGACAGAGAATCACAGGACACCGGCAGGAGTCGCATGAGTGGACTGCGGCCGCACAATGATGCCGTGATCCCACCGCCGCCAGAGCCTGACGCTGTGTTGTTCCGTACCTCCGTGGGCCGGACCGTCGCGTTGTATGCCGCCGCCGTCGTCTTCATCTGGCTGTTCGGTACGTTGGTCTACGTCGGGCTGACGGCGCTACTCGACCGCACCGTCCACTTTGCCCTATCTCTGCAGCCTATGATCACTCCCGTCGGCGTCCTCAGCGTGTTGTTCGGAATGCGGATCCGCAACCTGCACTGGGTCCGGCTGTCCGCCGCCGGAGTGGAAATCGGCACGACCCGCACCCGGGCGGTCCTGGTCCCGTGGTCGGACGTGGAGTCGGCAACGGTCCGCGGCCGGTCCATCCTCGCCAACGTCGACATCGTCCCGTACCCGGCGGCGACCGTCGCGTTGCAAAACGCAAAGGGCCAGCTGTCTCCAACACGCACTCGCGGCGGGCGGCGGGGCTATCCCGTGCAGGTCGGGCTCTTTCGGGGCGGCCCCGGCGCAGTGGCGGCCGCGCTGCGCGACCGAGGCGTCCCGTAGGCCCGCCCGCGAGATGGAGACCTGGCCGCGCCGGGCGGGTTGGCCTGAGGTGCCAGCATGGCGCGGGTGCGCACCGATGACGAGCTCGTGGCCCTCGCCCGTGACGTCTTTCCCGCTGGCGTCGCCGAGCGGTGGCTAGGCCTGCGCCGGGCGGCCGTGGGGCTCGTCCCGCTGCCGGTCGGGGACGTCCGCACGCCCGTGGTCGGGCACCTCGGGGGCGAGCCGGAGCTGCCCAACGACGTGCCGTGGCCGGAGGCCGGCGGCGGGCGCCCGCTGTACCACGTGGCCACCGTCGATCTCGGCGCGCTGGCCCCGGAGGCGGCCGCGGCGGCCGGGGTGCCGGCGCAGGGGCGGCTGCTGTTCTTCGTCGACGAGGCGCTCTTCGAGGACGGCGCCGACGAAGACGACGAAGCAGAGGGCCCGGTGCCGGCCGCGGCGGCCCGCCTCGTCCATGTCCCGGCCGGGCGGACGGTGCGCCGCCGCAGCACTCCCGGGCGCGGCAACGCCTACGAGCGGACCCGGCTCGGGGCGCGGCTCGTCGCCACCGCCCCGGGGGCCCACGACGCCGCGGTGCGCCGGGCGTTCGGCGCCGAGCTCGACGACCCCGGCCACCCGCTGTTCGGCCTGCCTCTCGCGAGGGCGCTGGCCGATCCCGAGCCCGACCACCGCCTCGGCGGCCACCCGCAGCCGCTGCGCGGCCCGGTCGAGCTCGACGCCGCGGTCGCCGCGCTCGGCCCGGGCGCGGACGTGCGGCTGCTGGCCCAGTTCGACCGGGGCGACCCGGACATCGCCTGGCACGGCGACGACGGGGTCCTGCTGTACTGGCTCATCCGCGCGGACGACCTCGCGGCGGCGCGCTTCGACCGGGCCGTCTTCGTGCTGCGCCGCCCGTACCCGAACTGGGAGTAGCGTCCCTGCCCATGGAGCGAACGACGGCCTACAGCGACCCGTGGTACCCCCGGCCGTTCCCCGGCCCCGAGTGGGCCTCACGGATCCTGTGGTCCGCGACGAGCCTGCTCACCGCGTGGTCGGGCGCGGCGCACGCGGCGGTGACCCCGGCCGGCGACCCGGCGCAGGGCGAGCCGACCGACGCCGCCACCGCCCGGGCGCTGCTCGCCGTGCCGGGGTTGACCGCCGCGCAGCCCGCGGCGGCAAGGTCGCTGCGACCCGGACGTGGCTGGCGTGGGCCGAGCAGTACGTCGCCGACCTCGACCCGCTCCGCGGCGGCCTCGGGCTTCTGCAGCTCGCTGAGCCGACGCGGGAGCAGTTGCGGCCGTTCATGCCGACGCAGTATCGGCTGGTGTGGCCCGACTCGGCCGTCGCCCGTGAGCGCCTCGTCGCCAGCTACGACCGGCGCCGGCGGCCACGTTCGACTATCTGCTGGGCATGCTCGCCGCGGACCGGGTCGACATCGACCTCCGTTGAGCAAGCTGCCGGCGCCGCCTACGGCTATGGCCTTTCTCTATTGTGTGAAGGACGGCGGGCATTTCCTTCATAAACTTCACACAATTTCGCTCAGGCACATTATTGAACAAGCGGATTGCCATGGCTGGGCGTTACTGCCGCCGTTCGTCGCGTATTCGGGTGCTGCCGGATACTGGGCCGAAACAAAACTGAGGCTCCTCCCCCGATGGGGAGGAGCCTCAGTTTCTTGCTCGGGTCGATCAGGTGTGTGCGGTCAAATTGCCGCCGGTGAGGTTGATCTCACCGGTATTGGCGCCGGTCCAGTCCGACGAGAAGAGCAGGGTGCCGCCGCTCCAGAGCGTGACCCCCACGGAGTCGGACGCGCCCGGGGTGCCGCGGTCGGTGGCCGTGACCTGCAGCGTCAGGCCCGTGCCGACGGTGACCTCCTTCTTCGGGTTGGTGACGTCGACCAGCGTTGCGGTGTACCGGGCGTTCGCCGTGCCGTCCGCGCTCACGCCGACGGCGTTGAGCGATGTCGTGCGGACCTCGTACTGGTGGCCGCCGGAGGTGAACTTCACCGTCGCGCTCCCGGTCCGGCCGGCGCCGTTGTTGACCTTCGCGTCCAGCGTGAGGTCCACCGGGGACCCGGGCGTCGTCGCGTAGGTGCCGGCGGGCCGGGTCGGGCGCACCGAGCCGCTGCCGGTGATG
Organism: Dactylosporangium salmoneum; assembly: GCF_039532525.1. NCBI lineage: Bacteria > Bacillati > Actinomycetota > Actinomycetes > Micromonosporales > Micromonosporaceae > Dactylosporangium > Dactylosporangium salmoneum. The sequence continues at coordinate 100,511 of NZ_BAAARV010000007.1, read as the reverse complement.
AACCGGCCGTTGGCGTTGGCGATGGTCACCGTGGCGGTGGCTGTGCCCGTGTAGTAGCCACGGACGACGGCCATGACGGCGTGTTCACCGGCCGGCAGGGTCGCGGTGCAGCTCGCCGACGCCTCCGTCGTGGCCGTCCCGAGCAGCGCCACCGTGCCGGTGCACAGGGTCGTGCCACCCTCCTGGAACGTCACCGTAGCCAGGCGGATGTCACCGGCGGTGGTGTCGGTCGACCCGGGCAGCACCGAGCCGTCCCGCACCGTCGCGCGCAGCAGGGTCGGCGCCCCGCTCTCGCCCGCCGCCGTGAACACCCGCGTGTCTCCGGTGTAGACGGCGTCGGCGCCCTCCGCGATCACCTGGACGGTGAACGAGGTGCTCCGGCTGATGCCGGTGCCGTCGGTGACGGCGACGCTGACCGGGTAGTCGCCCGGCGCCGCGGTCGTGGCCCCGGTGACGGTCCATGTCCGCCGGCCGGGCAGCGTGTCGCCGGCCGAGGTCGACGCCGCCGCGAGAGACAGGCCGGCCGGCAGGCCGGTCGCCGTCGCCGTGAGCTGGGCGCCCGCGGTGTCCTCATCGGTCGCCGTCACGGTCACCGTCGGGGAGAGCGCGTCGCTGTACTCGACGGTGGCCGTGCCCGACGGCGTGTCGTTGGACACCACCGGCGCGGCGTGGATCGTGATGTCGGCGTCGTTGAGGTCGAAGAAGACATTCCCGACGGGCTCGACCTTGATGCGGCCCTTCGCGGTGGGGACGTTCGGCATCGTCACCGTGGCGCTGCCGGTGTTCGGCACGTCGTCGGCCAGGACGTACGTGAAGTGCTGCCCGCCGTCGACGGAGAGCGAGATCCTCACGCGTGCCGCGTTGATCGGCGCCGCGTTCGTGCCGGCCACGTCCCAGGTCACGCTCTGCTGCGAGCCGCCCTCGACGGTACCGGGGGTGGCCTGCGAGGTGACCAGGAACGGTCCGGCCGCGGGGGCGAGCACCAGCGCGACGTCCGCGCTGCCGACGCCGCCGCCGCCCGGGTGCCCGTCGCGGGCGGTGAGCCGGAAGTGCATGGTCCGGTCGCCGGTGAAGCCGACCCAGTCCGACGTGGGCAGGAACTCCGAGTAGCAGTCGACGAGGTCGGCCGGCACGTTCGTCGCGCCGCCCGTCGGCGGCGCCGGTGGGGCGGCCGGGCAGATGCCGGTCGCGGCGTTGGTGTTGCCCGACGCGATCTGCGCCAGGTCGGGGAACGTCCGGGTCGGGTTCGTGGTCACGGCGTTCTCGCCCGGCGAGTGGTACTGCTGGGTGTCGCTGGGGCTGACGTACGCCGCGACCCCGAACTGCCGGAACAGCGGGCCGGCGGTCTTGGTGTTGCTGACCAGCGCCGTGCCGGCCGCCGCGCCGCGGTCGTTCTGCTCCCACATGTACGTGACGGTGTCGCCGTCCGAGTCCGTCGCGCCGCCCGTCAGGGTGAAGGGGGTACGGACGGGGATGGTGTAGGACGCGGCCGGAAGCGTCACGACCGGCGCGTGGTTGGCGGTCGGCTCCACGATGATGCCGCCGTTGTCGATCGCGCCGCCCTTGGCGGTCTCGCCGACGAATCCGGAGGTGCCGGACGGGCCGGTGAGCGAGAGCATACCCACCCTGGTCGAGGCCAGGGTGCCGCCGAACGTGACCTGGAAGCCCTGGTCGTTCAGCGTTCCGCTACCACCGAACGCCGCCACGGTCACCGTCGCGCCGGCGGGCCAGCCGGGGATCGCCTCGATCGCGGCCTTGATGCCCGCGGTCGTGTAGTTCGTGCCGCGCACGATCGGCGCCGAGTCGCTGCCGTTGTACCGCAGCGTGAACGAGTCGCCGTTGGTGTCGAACTCGTACAGCGACGCGGTCTGCACTGCGTTGATCGCCGGCCGGTTCGACGTGATGTACGTCGTGATCTCCGTGTAGCTGCGCTGCGACCAGTACGGGTCGCTGTGCGGCTGCAGGTTGTCCTGCTGGCAGATCCCGGCGTACGCCATGATGGACGACCCACTGCCCGGCTCGTAGGAGTTCGCCGCGCTGCGGTTGCCGCCCGAGCAGTTGTACTGCGTGCCGTTGAAGGTGTGGTTGCCGGCGAACTGGTGGCCCATCTCGTGGGCCACGTAGTCGACGGCGTAGTAGTCACCGACCGGCTGCGGCAGGCCCGTGCAGCCCTGCGCCTTGGAGTTGCCGCCGACGACGCCGAGGCTCGCGACACCGCCGCCGTTCACGCCGAGGCCGATGTGGCCGATGTCGTAGTTGCTCGCGCCGATGAGCTGGCCGAGCACGATCCGGTTGCGGCTCAGCGTGCTGCTGGCGCACGACGTGAGCTGCGCCGTGGTAAAGCACGCGGCCGCGCCGCACGGCCCGTTGGGCTCGGTCGCCAGGGCGGACGTGTTCAGGTTGATCTTGTCGGTGTCGTTGACCAGGATGAGCCGGATCGCGGTCTCGTCCTCGTACACCTGCGTGACCCGGTTGATCAGGGTCACCTTGGCCGCCGTGACGTTGTCGGCGCCGAAGAACGCGGCGTACGACGGGTCGGTGACCAGCGCGAGCCGGTACGTACGCAGCGTGACCTGCGGGCCGGTCGGGACCTCGGCCAGCGCCTGCGCGACCGTCGCCTCGACGTCCTCCTGCTCGGCGAAGTCCGGGTGCGCGTTGGTCAGGTCGCGCCCGAAGTAGCTGGCGTACAGGCTGTCGTCGCCGTGGTAGTAGGGGTCGATGTACCACGCGCCGCCGGCGGAGCGCACGGAGGCGTGGAAGCCCAGCGGGGTCAGGTCGGCCCGGATGGTTGCCGTCGGGTCGTCGAGGCCGCGGCCGGTGTACGTCTTGATCTCCGGGTGCTTGGCCGCGAGGCCCGCCTCCATGATGGGCGAGTCGACCAGCTCGAACCGCTGGAGATCGCCGCCCGGCGCCGGCAGGGAGACCACGAGTGTCGCCTGGCGGGCTGCCGTGCGCTGCTCGCGGGGCGCGGCGTCCAGATCGGACTTCAGGGCCGCCCGGTCGAGGGTGAACGCCGCGAGGCGCTTCGCCTTCATCCCGGCCTGGTGGCCGTGCTTGGACTTCCCGGGCGGCGTGCCCTGGACCCGCTGCCAGGGGTTCTTGCCCTTGCCCGGCGCCGCGGAGGCGGGCTGCGGGAGCATCGCGACCGGCAGTGCGAGCAGCGCCGCGAGCGCGATCGCGCTCAGCCGCGCGACGCGGGTCCGGGCGCGGCGACGGGAGGGGGTGGTGTTGTGTGGCGGACCAGATGGCATCGAACAGCTCCTAGCTGTGGTCTCGGGACGAGCCCGCCGTCGTGGGCGGACGCATTGCCACGGCAATAAGCCCTTAGGCCTCGTTCGTGCGCGCAAGGGCTAACGGTCATTGATGACCAGAAAAATAGGTGTTTCTGACCGGTAGCGACTATCCGCCGTACAGACGAGTGAAATTCGACCGGGCCCGCCAATAGGATCACCCGGCCCCAATCAGATCGCGGGGTCACCCCCCATTCCGCAGGAGGCGAGGATTTGAACTCCCGGTTGCCCAGATAGGCCTTATTCGCCGCGACAGCGGCGACGACCGTCGTGGCGGGCGCGGCACCGGCCGAGCCCGGCCGGTCTCCATTGCGGCCGCTACTACCGAGCGCCCGGGCTGTACATGGACGAGCGTTGCCGACCGCGTATTAGGCGGGTCTCCATTACGGCGACTTCACCAAGGGCGAGCCCCGCACCGTCCAGGACAGGCAGCACCGGCCGAGCCCGGCCGGTCTCCATTGCGGCCTGCTCGTCACCACCAAGCGTGTGCACTGGAAGTCGGGCAGCACCGGCCGTCCCCGGCCGGCATCCATTGCAGCGCCGACGCCAAGCACGCCGGCCCGGTGTAGCGGAGAGAACTAGAGGATGGCGAGGGACTCGGCCGCCACGCGATCGAAGCTGGCTGTGGTTTGACAGGCCTGGTGGCCGGTGAGCACGGACGACGTCACGAGCGAGCTCGACGCGGACCGGGCTGCGGCTGTTCGGCAGCTCGTCGCTCGTGTCGGGGCGGTGGGCCGGGTTTCGGGCCGCAGGCCGTGGCGGGCGCTGCTGCGGCGGATCAGCCGCGGCCGGTGGGGCCAACGGCACGGCTGGCCGGTGGTTCCGGTGCTGGGCACGCCCTGGCAGGACACCGGAGCTGAGGGAGCCGCGACGGGCCGAGGAGAGCGCGGGCGCTAGTTACACCAGATCCCCCGCTTGCGCGGAGGTTCCCGATTCGAACGGAAATAGTAGGAAGCGCCTGCATGGCCTCGGCCGTCGCCGCTTTACTCAGGGATCAGCTCACTGAGCCGATCCAAGCTATATGCCTCCGATCCCTCCGGCAACGCCTCGGGGGCCTCGAGGCCGATGAACACGACCGGCTCGTCCGGAGGCGAGCCGTCCCAGGTCCGCACGTCGGCCCGCTCGCGCCACCGGTCGACCAGGTAGGACATGGTCAGGTAGCGGCGCTCGACCACGGCCCGCACCCGGTCGGCCACGGTGAGCTTGTTGTCCTCCACCCGGTTGAACGACGGCCGGCCCTGCAGGTACAGGTGCAGCCACACGGCCTGCCAGCCGTGCTCGCCCCGGGCGAACACCATCGGCAGCGCGATGCGGCCCTCGCCGCGCATCTGCGAGCGGGCCCGCACGGTGCGGGGCTCGAACGGGACGCCGCGCTGGTCCTCCGTGCGGATCTGGTAGCCGAACATCGACTCGGCGACGTCGTAGAACGACTCCCCCGCGTAGATGTAGACCTGCGGAACCACGTACTGGCCGCGGACCGAAAGGGGTACGTCGATGAACTCGGTCGCGCCGTCCCTCCCGTCGGTGATGTCGCCGGAGTGCACGATGCCGTCGTGCTTGTAGTTGGTCCAGGACACCTGCCCGGCGGTGTGGAAGTCCTCGTCGAGCAGCAGCACCGACAGGTCGTAGTCGGTGCGGCGGCTGGCCTGGCGCCAGTACGTGAAGAAGCGCAGCAGCTCACCGTTGACCGTGCTCCGCGAACCACGAGGCAGCACGGCGAAGCCGCCCTCGGCTGCCTTGCCCGACAGCGGCAGGGCGACGTCGAGCACCGCCGGGTCGACCAGCAGCGGCCGGTCGAACTCGGGCAGCCGGGCGCCGATCTCCGCGTCGAGGCGCGCCGACAGGTCGGCGACCAGGTCGGCGGGCAGCGGTGGCCGGCGGTCCGGGCCGATGTACGCGCGCCGGGCGCGGTTCGCGAACATGCGGGCGGACGCGGGGCGCAGCCGGTTGTCGAGGTGCTCCCGCAGCGAGCAGAGCACCCGGCCCGACGCCGAGCCGAGCGCACCGGTGACCGCCTCGACCACAGCGGCCCGCTCCGCCGCCGGGGCCAGCCGCAGCAGGCGGTCGGCCGAGCGCAGGAGCATGCCCGGGGCGGCCGACAGCGTCGCCGCGGCCGGGGCGATGGCTCCGGCGCGGATCGCCGCCTCGGCGCGGCCGGCGAGGGTGGGCACCCGGCGCTCGCCGCGCGCGACCGCAAACACCTGCTGGGCGTGCGGCCACTGGGCGTACTCGTGCGGGTGCAGCCGTTCGCCGAGCCGCTTCCACCGCTCCGCGTAGCGCGGGACGTCGCCGAGCTTGCCCGGGCTCGCGCCGATGATGTCGTTGAGCGCGCCGAGCAGGACCCGCCGCTCCCGGCGCCGGAAGGCGCGGAATCGGGTGGGCGTGGCGAGCGAGACGTCGCCGGCTGAGGCCTGGCAGGCCAGGCGCAGCACGTCGGTCGTGGTGTCCACGGCGAGCAGCGGCCGGCCGAGCAGGAGCCGGATGTCGTTGAGCACGGCACGGTTCTCCCGCACCGGGATCTCGGCCGGCTGCGGGCCGTCGGCGCAGACGACGGCGAGCTCGTCGAGCAGATCGAGGTCCGCCTCGCCGAGCGGCGTCGTGCTGCCGGCCAGGGCCAGGTACAGCCGCTGCGCTTCCGCCTCGGCGGTGTCGCCGAGGTGCAGCAGGGTGACCCGGTCGCCGGTCGAGGCGATCAGCGCGTCGTGGGCGTCCAGGAGATCGGCGTAGGTGTGCTGGTAGGTGCCGTAGCCGGGCAGGTCGAGCAGGTTGACCAGGCCCGAGGCGACCGCGTCGCGCAGCTGCCCGTCGGTCGCGGTGCCGCCGCCGGTGAGCACGGCCGCGCGCAGGCAGTCGGTCCAGAACTCGACGGTGTCCGGTACGTCGTCGGGGAAGCCGATGAAGTAGGCGTTGTGCTGGACGTGGTCGCCGACCAGCTCGCGCACCGCGGACACGACCGTGGCGGCGAGGTCCATCGCGGGGCCGGTGGCCAGGGCGCCGATGTGGTCCAGCAGGGCGCGGGAGGCCGAGAACCCGACGTCGAGCAGCGTGACGTCCAGCTGCCGGGCGACCGCGGTGCCGTCGCCGGCCTCGCCGGTGCTGGCGGGTACCCGCAGCGTCTTCTGGATGATGAGCTTCTCGAACATGCGCGCCCCTCCGTTCCGCGGCGGTGATCGTGGCCCGGTCGAGGCTACGGCATCGGTACTCAAGGATCATTCGATAAAAGGGCGCCCTTGTTGCAAGTTGTTGGCAACTACCGCATAGTGGCAGTGTGGAGCAAGATCGTGGGCGGGTCTGGGTCGAGGTGCTGGTCGTCGGGGCGCGCGGGGGCGGTATCGGCTTCCGGGTGATCGGTGGCGAGCTGACCTCGGGGGCTCACCCGGACGCCACGGCGGCAGGGATGGCCGCCCAGTGCGATGGTCCTCAACCTTGCTGGGTGCCGCCGCCGCTCACGGTCTTGCATTCCACCTCGTGGCGGTATGAGCTCGGGCGGGTCGTGCTGACATATGTCGCCGTCCGGGACGGGATGCCCGACCCGGGAAGCGTCGCGCTGGGGGACGGGGAGATCGCCCGCTCCGGGGACCCGGTCGCGCCCAGCCCGCCGGCGGTCACACTCGACGCGGTGGCCGGGCATGCCGTGCGGCACCTGGCGTGGCTGCGCTCCACCGACGAGGTGGTCGCCACGGCGCTGGCCGGGACCGACGAACTCTGGTCGGCCCTCGACGCGTACGTGCCGGCGCCGGCCGGGGCGCTGCTGCCGTAACGCCCCGGCCTGGCAAAAAAGGTCAGCGTGCCGAGGGCTCCAGGACGCGGGCCGCCGGCTCGTCGGCCGTCCGGTCCAGGTGGTGGCGCAGCTGCTCGCCTTCGACGTCGACGTTGGGCATGGCCTTGTCGAGCCAGCGGGGCAGCCACCAGGCGGCACGTCCGAGCAGTGCCATCACCGCAGGCACGACGATCATGCGCACGACGATCGCGTCGAACAGGATGGCCATGCCCAGCCCGAAGCCGATCGACTTGATGATCGCCTCGGGGCCGAGCATGAAGCCGAAGAAGACGCTCATCATGATCAGCGCGGCGGCGGTGACGACCCGGGCGCCGTGGCCGAAGCCGGAGACGACGGCGTCGCGCGGCTGGGCGCCGTGCACGTGGTCCTCCCGCATGCGGGTGACCAGGAAGACCTGGTAGTCCATGGCCAGCCCGAACACGATGCCGATCAGCAGGATAGGCAGGAAGCTGATGATCGGCCCGGTCTGGGCGATGCCGAACAGGCCGGCGAGCCAGCCCCACTGGAACACCGCGACGAGCGCGCCGAACGTCGCGGCAACCGACAACAGGAACCCGAGGGTCGCCTTGAGCGGCACCAGCAGGGAACGAAACACCAGAGCGAGCAGGATGAACGCGAGGCCGACGACGAGCGCGAGATACGGCAGGAGTGCGCTGCGCAGGCGTTCGCTGATGTCGAGGTTGATGGCGGTGGTGCCGGTGACGCCGACGCCCGCGCCCGCGGTGCCGTCGAGGTCGCGGATGGCGTGCACGAGGTCCTCGGTGGCCGCCGCGTCCGGGGCGCTGTCCGGGATGACGGTGACGATCGCCGTGTCGCCGGCCTGATTGGTCGCCGCGGGGGTGACCGCGGCGACGTCGGCCAGGCCGGTGATGCGCTGGGCGACCTGCCCGGCCGCGGACTCGGCCGCGCCGGCGGGCGCGTCGACGACGACCGTCAGCGGGCCGTGGAAGCCCGCGCCGAACCCGGTCGTGAGCAGGTCGTAGGCCTTGCGCTGGGTGCTGCCGGGCGCGGCGGCGGTGCCCTCGGTGGGCAGGCCGAGGCGCAGGTCGAGCGCCGGGAGCGCGATCGTGCCGAGTCCGAGCAGCGAGACGAGCAGCGCGAGCACCGGCCGGCGCACGACGGCGCTGACCCAGCGGGTGCCGAGAGTCGCGTGGCCGCGCCGGCCGCGGGTCCGCCCGGCGGTGATCCGGCGCCCGGCGAAGCCGAGCAGCGCGGGCAGGAGGGTGAGGGCGATGAGCACGGCGATGGCGACGGTGCCGGCGGCGGCGACGCCCATCTCCGTGAGGAACGGGATGCCGACCACGGCCATGCCGGCCAGGGCGATGATGACGGTCAGGCCGGCGAAGACGACCGCGGAGCCGGCGGTACCGACCGCCCGGCCGGCGGCTTCCTGCGGTTCGCGCCCCTCGGCGACCTCGTGCCGGTAGCGGGAGACGATGAACAGGGCGTAGTCGATGGCGACGGCCAGGCCGAGCATCGTGGCCAGGGCCGAGGTCGTGCCGGACAGCTCGAGGAAGTGCGTGGCGATGCCGATCACCGCCACGCCCAGGCCGACGCCGAGGAGCGCGGTCAGCAGCGGCAGGCCGGCGGCCAGCAGCGAGCCGAACGTGATGAGCAGGACGACCGCGGCCACCACGACGCCGAGGATCTCGCCGACCGGGGCGTCGCTCGCGGCCTGCACGGCGTCACCGGAGACCTCGACGGTGAGCCCGGCGGCGCGCGCCGTGTCGATGACGCCGGTCAGCTTGCCGCGGGCGGCGTCGGTCAGGTCCGCGGACTTCGCGGTGTAGGTGACATCGGCGTAGGCGACGGTGCCCGCCTGGTTGACGGACCGTGTCTTGAACGGGTCCGTGACCGAGCCGAGCTGCGGTGACGTGCCGAGGTCGGCGACCGCCCGCTCGATGGCCGCCTGGCTGCCGGCCGAGGTCAGCGTCTGGCCGTCCGGGGCGGCGAACACGATCCGGGCGGCGGCGTCGCCGGCCGTGGTGCTCTGCGCCGCCGCCTGCGGAAACCGCTCCGCGAGCAGGTCGATCGCCCGCTGCGCCGGGGTGCCCGGGATGCTGAACGTCGACGATGCCGGCTTCGCCAGCGCGGCCATGCCGACCACGGCGGCCGCGAGCAGCGCCAGCCAGGCGAACGCGACCGCCCAGCGGCGACGGAACGAGAACCGGCCCAGCCGGTACAGCAGCGTGGCCATGAGCAAGATCTCCTGACTGCAGAACGGATAACATGCAACTGCCACTCCACGATCGCCGCGGACGGGGCCGAGATCGTCGTCCGACGGGAGCCGGGTGCTACTGCGATCGCAGTAATCGCGGCGTGCGGGCGTTGCTGCGAATGGACGACGAATGGCGACACGCCACCGCCTACCGTCGAAGGGGTGGGGACCGACATCATCGAGCTCGGCCGTGACTGGGTGACCCGTCATCGGGCCCGGCTCTCCGATCTGCTGCTGGCCGGCGCCGCCGGTGCGCTCGCGCTGCAGTCGGAATGGCAGGCCGGCCCCGGCCGCACGGCCGCGGTCCTCGCGGTGAGCGTGGCGGCGATCCTCGTGCGCCGGCGGTGGCCGGTGCCCGCGCTGCTCGCCGTGACCGCGGCGGCCCTGCTCACGGTCGTCCTCGAGACCCCCTCGGGGGCGCTGCTGCTGGTCCTCGGCGCGCTCATGTACAGCACCGCGCTGCACACGAGCCACCGGCGGCCGTGGCTGTACGCGCTCAGCGTCTCCGGGATCCTGTTCCTGGCCGGGCTGCTGGTCGACTTCGACCACTGGTGGGCGGCGAGCAGCATCGGGCTGTTCGCGTGGATCTGCGGCGGCGGGGCGCTCGGGGACGCGGTGCGCAACCGGCGCGCGTACATCGCCGAGGTCACCGAACGGGCGCTGCAGGCCGAACGGACCCGCGAGGACGAGGCCCGCCGCCGGGTGATGGACGAGCGCCTGCGCATCGCCCGCGAACTGCACGACGTCGTCGCCCACCACATCGCCGTCATCAACGTGCAGGCCGGCGCCGCCGGTCACGTCATCGCCCGGCACCCGGAACAGGCCGGACCCGTGCTGGAGGTGATCCGGGAGGCGTCCGACACCGTGCTACGGGAGATCAAGTCCGTGATCAGCGTGCTGCGTGAGCCCGGCGAGACCGACAGCACCGAGCCGAGTCCCGGGCTGGATCGGGTACCGGACCTGATCCGCAACTTCGCGGCCACCGGTTTCCGGATCGAGCTGCGCAGCGACGGCGAGCCGCGCCCGCTGCCGGCCATCGCCGACCTGGCCGCGTACCGGATCGTGCAGGAGTCGCTGACCAACGCGCACCGCTACGGCCGCGGCGCGGCGGAGGTGACGATCGCCTGGACCGCCCGCGCGGTCACGATCGAAGTCCTCAACGACATCGGCGCGGCCCGCCCCGGCCGGCCGACCGGCTCCGGGTTCGGGCTGCTGGGCATGCGCGAGCGCGCCGCCGCCGCGCACGGCACCGTCGTCGCCGGCCCGGCGCCGGGTGGACGGTTCCGCGTCCACGTCACCCTGCCGGCCACCGAGCCGGCCGGCCCGCCGCAGCACGACGCGGCCGCCGACATCACCGCCGAAGGAGATCAGCGATCATGACGATCCGGGTCCTGCTCGCCGACGACCAGGCACTCATCCGCGCCGGCTTCAAAATGATCATCGACGCCGAGGCGGACATGCAGGTGGTCGCCGAGGCCTCCGACGGCCGCGAAGCCGTCGATTTCGCCCGCAGCCGGCGCGCCGACGTCGTGCTCATGGACATCCGCATGCCCAACGTCGACGGACTGGAGGCCACCCGGCGTATCTGCTCGGACGACAGCCTCGCCGGCGTACGCGTCCTGGTCGTCACCACCTTCGAGGACGACGACAACGTCGTCCTGGCGCTGCAGGCCGGAGCGAGCGGCTTCCTGGGCAAGAACGTCGCGCCGAACGACCTGCTCGCCGCGATCAGGGTCGTCGCCGCCGGCGAGGCGCTGCTGTCGCCGGCCGCGACCCGGGGACTCGTCAGCCGCTTCCTCTCGCAGCTTCGCCCACCGGCACCCGACACGGCGACCGGCCTGGACCAGCTCACCGAGCGGGAACGCGAGATGGTGATCCTCGCCGCGCACGGCCTGTCGAACGAGGAGATCGGCGCCCGGCTGTTCCTGTCCCCGCTGACCGCGAAGACCCACGTCAACCGGGCCATGACCAAACTGAACGTCCGCGACCGCGCCCAGCTCGTGGTCCTGGCCTACCAGAACGGCCTGGTCCGGCAGGGCGACCGCCTGCCCGGACCCTAACGATCCTCCACGGAGCCCTCGCGGACGAGATCAATCGAGCCGCGCGGGGAAGGCAGGTCGGCCAGCCGCTGCACCTCGGGCATCAGGCGGGCAGCCACAGCGAGATCGGCCAGGCCCACCGCGGCCGCGGCGATCATGATGCCGGCGACCGGGGCGGCGGGAACCGCGATAGCGGCGATGATCCCGGCAGCGGCGCGCACGCGCAATAGGTCGCGGGCCGGGCGCGGATAGCGGCCCGAGACGGCGCCGTCGACCGCGGCGGGGATACCGAACGCCAGGGCGGCCGCCGCGGCGATCGTGGCCGAGTCGAGGTCGGGCTGGCGGATGATCATGATGCCGGCCGTGGCGGGCAGCGCCGCGCCGAGCAGCAGGACCGGCAGACCGCCGTAACAGGCCCGCAGCAGCTGGGTGCCGCCGAGCCGGGCGAAGGCGGTGCACAGCAGCCAGGCGCCGACGACCGCCGGGCCGAGGGCGCGCATCGGCATCGGCCACAGCGCGGCCAGCAGCACGCCGAGGAGGCCGAAACTCGCCGACGCCCACCAGCCGAGGATGCCGTGCAGGGGGCGGGCGTGGCGCAGCAGATCGCCGGTGTCGGTCCGGGCCCACGTGAACACTCGGTCGAAGAATATGCGCACGGACGACTGTTACCCACCGAACCGCCCAGCCATCCATGAACCGCCCAAAAGGAGCAGGTGGTCGACGAAAGCGCGCCGCGAAACACCGGAACGTCGGCGGTGTCCGCGACGGTAGGCTCGCGGAGCACGAGCCGTTCCGTCCGGATCGGCGGAAGGGCCACGACCGGCATCGTCGACCACGGCCGGCCGTGCGACGGGGAGGGGTCGTTTGCGGATCGGCCTGCTGGGACCGCTCGAGGTGCACACCGGCGACGGCGCGCCCGTCGAGGTCGGCGGCTCGCGCCTGCGCGTGCTCGTCACGCTTCTGGCGCTGGAGCCCGGGCGGGTCGTGCCCGCCGCCCGGCTGGTCGACGGCGTCTGGGGCGAGCACCCTCCGGCCGGCGCCGGGAACGCCCTGCACTCCCTGGTGTCGCGGCTGCGCCGGGCGCTGCCCGACGGGGTGCTGCAGGCCCGCCCGAGCGGGTACCTCCTCGACGTCGACCCGGCCGGCCTCGACCACGTGCGGTTCGAGGACCTCGTGCGGGCGGCCCGGGCCGAGGACGAGCCGGCGGCCTCGGCCGAGCTCTTCCGGCGGGCCGAGGAGCTGTGGCGCGGGCCGGCGCTGGCCGACGCCGGGGACTCCGCGTTCGCCCGGCCCTGGCGGGCCCGCCTCGAGGAGCTGCGGCTGGCCGCGACCGAGGACCGGCTGCACGCGGAGCTGAGCATCGGGGAGCGGGTGGTGGCCGAGCTGGAGGCGCTGGTGGCCACGCACCCGCTGCGCGAGCGGCTCGTCGCGCTGCTCATGCGGGCCCTCGCCGACGCCGGGCGCGGGGCCGAGGCCCTCGCCGCGTTCGAGCGGCTGCGGACCCGGCTCGCCGACGAGCTCGGCGCCGACCCGTCGGCCCAGCTCATGGACGTACACCTCGGGATCCTCCGGGGCGAGGCGGAGCGGGAACGCCGGGCGCCCGTCGCGGGGAACCTGCGGGCCGCGCTCACCAGCTTCGTCGGGCGCGACGCCGACATCGGCGCGGTCCGCCGCCTCGTGGGCGCCGGACGGCTCGTCGCGCTGGTCGGGCCGGGCGGCGCGGGCAAGACACGGCTGTCCGTGGAGACCGGCCGCACGCTCGGTGAGGAGTTCCCGGACGGGGTGTGGCTGGCCGAGCTGGCCCCGATCACCGGGCCGGCCGAGGTCATCCAGGCCGTCTGGGCCGCCCTCGGGCTGCGCGACCCGGCCGGCACCACCGGGCCCGGGCTGCGCGGCGGCACGGCCGAGCACGACGGCACCGACGCGCCTGGCCGGCTGGCCAACGCCCTCGCGCACCGGCGGCTGCTGCTCGTGCTCGACAACTGCGAGCACGTCATCGCCGCCGCCGCGACGCTCGCCGAACGGCTGCTCGGCGAATGCCCGCACCTGCGCATCCTCGCCACCAGCCGGGAACCGCTCGGGATCACCGGCGAGGCGCTGTACGGCGTCGAACCCCTCCCCCTGCCCCCGCCCGGCGCCGACGAGGTCGAGGCCGAGCGGTACCCGTCGGTGCGGCTGTTCCGGGACCGGGCGGCGGCCGTGCGGCCCGGGTTCGTCCTCGACGCCGGCACCGTCGAGGCGGCCGTGCGTATCTGCCGGGCCCTCGACGGCATGCCCCTCGCGATCGAGCTGGCCGCGGCCCGTTGCCGCACCCTCGCCCCGGCCCAGATCGCCGACCGCCTCGACGACCGGTTCCGGCTGCTGACCCGCGGCAGCCGCACCGCACTGCCCCGCCACCAGACGCTGCGCGCCGTCGTCGACTGGAGCTGGGACCTGCTCGACGAGCCCGAGCGGGCGCTGTTGTGCCGGCTGGCCAGCTTCCCCGGCGGAGCCACCGCCGCGTCCGCCGCCGCCGTCTGCGACCCCGACGGGCGCCTCGGCGACGTGGAGGAGCTCCTGGCCACCCTCGTGGAGAAGTCGCTGCTGCTCGGCGGGGACGACGGGCGGTACCGCATGCTGGAGACCATCCGCGCCTACGGCCTGGAACGCCTCGACGAGCGCGGCGAGGCCGACCAGCTGCGCCGCCGCCACGGCGCCTGGTTCCTGACCCTCGCCGAACGCCTCGAACCCGACCTGCGCACCAGCCGCCAGCTGCAGGCCCTCGCCGTGCTCGAGGCCGAGCACGACAACCTGCACGGTGCGCTGCGCCGGGCCATCGACGCCGGCGACGCCGACCTGGCCGTGCGCCTCACCGCGGCTGTCGGCTCGTACTGGTGGCTCGGCGGCCACCGGGTCGAGGGCTCCCTGCTGGCCGCCGACGCCCTCGCGCTGCCCGGCCCGGTCGACCCCGAGGCCTACGCCATGGCCTGCGGCACCGCCGCCGTCAACGGCTTCGACGGGCTCGGCGACACCGAGCTGCTCGACGAATGGTTCCGCGCCGCCATCGACTACGACGGCAGCCACCCCATGTTCCGGCTCTTCCAGGTCATCGCCGGGCTCTATCGGGAAGGGCCGGTGCCGCAGGTCATCGACCGCATCGGGTCCCTGGCCGACGACCCGGACCCGTGGATCGCCGGCGTGGGCCGGCTGCTCGTCGGCCACACCGTGCTCAACGTCGGGGCCCGCATCGACGACGCCCTGGCCTCGTTCGAGTCGTCGCTGGCCTGCTTCCGTGGCATCGGCGAACGCTGGGGCATGTCCTTCGCGCTGTCCGCCCTGGCCGAGGTGGTCGCCCGCCGAGGCCGCCACGCCGAGGCCATCGCCTACTACGAGGACGCCCTGGCCTACCTGCGGGCGCTGGGCTCCACCGAGGACCGGCCGGTGACCGAGGTGCGCCTGGCCCAGGAGTACTACCTCGTCGGCGACCCCGACAAGGGCGACGCCGTGTTCGAGGAGGCCCGCCGCACCGCCCTGCGCTCCGGGGTGCCCGACAGCATCGCCTTCGTGGAGTACGCCTGGGCCCACCGCGCGCTGCGGGCCGGCGAGCTCGACCGGGCCCGCGCCCGCTTCGCCCGGGCCCAGCAGCTCGTCGTCGGCAACCGCGTCTCGCCGCAGATGGTCGGCATGCTCGACAGCGGCCGGGCCCTGGTCCTGGCCCACGACGGCGACCACGCCACGGCCCGGGCCGTGACCCGCACCGCGATCGGGCACGGCCTCGCCGCGTTCGACGCGCCGATGATCGGCGCGGTCCTCGACGACGCGGCCGAGGCCGCCCTCCTCGCCGGCGAGCCCCGGCGGGCCGCCACCCTCCTGGCCGCGGCCGAGGTGCTGCGCGGCGGGCCGGACCAGACCCGCCCGTGGACGGCTGGCGTGGCCGCGCAGGTCCGGGCCGCGCTCGACGCGGACGAGCTCACCGCGGCCGCCGACGAAGGGCGCAAGGCCACGTTCGACAACATCCTGGACTTCTTCCCGGAGGAACCGCCATGACCGACACACTGCTGAGCGGCCTGGGCATCCCGGAGTCGGCGCGCTGGCGCGACGGACGGATCTGGCTGGCCGACTGGGGCGCCGGCGAGATCCTCGCGATCAAGCCCGGCGGGCCGGCCGAGGTGATGGCCCGCCTCGACGCGCTGCCGATCTGCTTCGACTGGCTCCCCGACGGGCGGCTGCTCGTGGTCGACGGCTCCGGCCGGCGGCTGCTGCGCCAGGAGCCCGGCGGCGAGCTCACCGCCGTGGCCGACCTGCGGGCCGTCGCCGACGCACCGTGGAACGAGATCGCCGTCGACGCGCGCGGCAACGCCTACGTCAACTCCATCGGCTTCGATTTCCCCGGCGAGGAGTTCCGGCCCGGGCTGGTGGCCCTGGTCACTGCCGACGGTGACGTACGGCAGGTAGCCGGCGACCTGATGTTCCCCAACGGCATGGTGGTCGCCGGCGGGGACCTCGTCGTCGCCGAGTCCTACGCCGGCCAGCTCACCGCCTTCACCATCGGCCCCGGCGGCGAGCTGACCGGCCGGCGCGTCCTCGCGAGCGTGCCCGACTCCGCGCCGGACGGCATCTGCCTCGACGCCGGCTTCATCTGGTACGCCGACGTGCCCAACCGACGGTGCGTCCGCGTCTCGCCGCAAGGCGCCGTCGACCGGGTCGTGGAGACGCCCGACGGCAGCTTCTCGTGCGCGGTCGGCGACGGCACCCTGTTCGCCCTCACCGCCGGATGGGGCCCCCAGGGACCGGTCCCCGACAGCGGCAAGGTGCTCGCCGTCCCGCTGTAAATGCGTTGAGCTACCCCGGGGTGAAGGGCAGGCTAGGACCACCGCTGCGCTTCACCCCGGGGGACTCACCATGCGCCTCATCCGTGACCTATGGGCCACATCACCGCGCCGAACGGCGCTCGTGGCCCTCCTCGTCGTGCTCGGCGCGGCCGGGCAGGCCGCCGCCTCGGCCGTCGGTGGCGCGGTCCTCATCCACAGGTCATGGGCCATGTTCGCGGTCCTCGCCGCCGCCCTCGCCGCGGCCGTGCTCACCGACCTCGCCGTCGGGCTCGTCATGGCCCGGCTCACCGCCGACTGGGCCGCCGACGTGCGCCGCCGCCTGTGCCGGGTCGCCTTCGGCCAGGACCTGCCGACGCTGGAGACCACGCCGGTCGGCGAGCTGCTCGACCGCATCGACGGCGACGTCTACCAGGTCGGCGCCGAGCTGCGCAACGCCGGCGTGCGCATCGCCCAGGCCGCCTGCTACACCGTGCTGTCGGTGGCGACCGCGCTGTTCGTGTGGTGGCCGGCCGGCCTCGCGATGATCGTCATCGCCGTCGTGCTGACCCTGGCCCTGCGCGCGCCGACCGCGAAGATCGCCGCCGCCCGCATGCGCGAGGAAGAGGCCTGGTCCGACCTGGCGGCCGTCATGGAAGAGAGCATCCACGGGCAGGACGACGTCCGCACCACCCTCGCCCGCCCCTACGTGCTGCGCCTCTACGCCCGCCGGGCCGCCACCGTGCTCTCCCGCGGCCGCAAGGTCTGGGTCCGCTCCTCCGCCGTCACCTCCGTCGCCTCCGCCTTCGTCCGGCTCGGCATCGCCCTCGTCGTCCTCGGCGGCGTGTGGGGCCTGGCCACCGGACACATCGACGTCGCCCGGCTCAGCGCCGTGTGGCTGCTCGCGCTCGGCTTCGGCGCGACCGTCGAGCACACCAGCCGGATGGTGCCGGAGCTGCAGTACGCGCTGGGCGCCTGGGCCCGGGTACAGCTGCTGCGGGAGGCCGAACAGGAACCGATAGGCGGGCTTCCCCCCGCCGCCGGCGATCTCGAGGTACGCGGCCTCACGTTCCGCTACTCCCCCACCGCCCACCGCCCGGCCCTGCGCGACGTGACCCTCACGTTCGCCCGGGGCCGTTCCTATGCCCTCATCGGCCGCACCGGCTCGGGCAAGTCGACGCTCGCCAAGGTCCTCACCCGGGCCGTGCAACTGCCCCGCGGCGCCGTCTTCCTCGGCGGGACCGACCTGCTGGACCTCGACGTGGAGCAGCTGCGGCGGTGGATCGCCGTGGTACCGCAACGCACCGAGATCCTGGCCGGCACCCTGGCCGAGAACATCGCGCTGTTCGACCCCGAACTGCTCGGCGCGGCCGCCCGGGCCATCGACGAGCTCGGCCTCGCCGGCTGGGTCGCGGAGCTGCCCGACGGGCTGCAGACCCGCCTCGGCGAGGGCGGGCACGTGCTGTCGGCCGGGCAGGAGCAGCTCGTCGCCTTCGCCCGCATCGTCGTGCGCGACCCGCAGGTCGTCATCCTCGACGAGGCCACCGCCCGGCTGGACCCGGTGACCGAGGCGCAGGTGCAGCGGGCCACCGCACGGCTGCTCACCGGGCGGATCGGCATCATCGTGGCGCACCGGCTGTCCTCGGTACAACAGTGCGATGAAGTCGTCGTGATGGCCGACGGCGCCGTGCTCGAGGCCGGCCCCCTCGCCGCGTCGGCGCGCTTCGCCGAGCTGCTCGCCACGTCCAACGCCGAGACCGCCGAGACCGCCGACTCCCCCGCGCCGCCCGTCGTCCGGACCGTCGTGACCACCGCCGCCGCCAAGGCCGACCCGCCGCCGCTGCCCGAGCGGCCGAAGGCGCGCACCTTCTGGAACATCTTCCGGCTGGCGACGAACGACTGGCGTTTCGGCCTCGTCTCCGTCGTGCTGTTCGCCCTCATGACCGTCGTCGGCCTCGACGGCTCCGTGCTGCCGTGGCTGTGGGCCGACCTCGTCGACGGCAGCGGGGACGTGTGGTGGCCCGCCCTGGCCATCGCGGGTGCCCTGCTGATCGCGATGCCGCTGCCGTACTTCACCGGCCGCCTCTTCCCCGAGTGGTGGGTCCGCCAGCTGCTGCGCATCAGCCTGCGCCTCGTGCACGGCCAGACCGGCGCCCGCCGGGTCAGCAAGCACACCCCGGCCGAGGTGGTGGCCCAGGGCGGCGACACCGAGCGGGTCGTCGTGCTGGCCGACAACCTCATCGACCAGTGGATCTGCGTGTGGGTCCTCGTGGCGATGACGGTCGTGTCCGGCTCGTTCGTCCCGGCCCTGTTCATGGCCGCCACCATCGTGCTCTCCGGCCTCGCCGCCACCCTGTTCGGCCCGGCGCTGAAGGCCTCGGCGCAGAAGACGGTCGCGGCCCGCGCCGCGTTCGCCACGGCGCTCGTGTCCTGCATTTCCGCCGCCCGTACGGTGAAGCTCTCCGGCGCCACCGCACCCGTCCTCGCCCACCTCGCCCGCCTCGACGGCGCCCGCAGCGAGCGCCAGCGCCGCGAGATCGCGGTGCAGGTGTGGGCCCGCTCCACCCCGGCGCTCGCCAGCGGCCTGCTGCCGATCGGCGCCTGGGCCCTGCTGCTGTCCGGCCAGATCTCGGCCGGCGCCGCCCTCGTCGCCGTGTCGACCCTCGGCTCGGCGCGCTGGTTCGCCTGGACGACGGCGTCGCTCGTCTCGCAGCTGCCGTCGGCCCGGGTGTGGACCCAACGGACGGTGGACATGGCGGGCGTGGTCGAGTACGCCGCCGCCGTCCCCGGCGTCGACCTCTCGGAGGGCACCGCCCCGGCCCCGGTCGCCGCGCCCCGCCACCCGCTGCGCCGGCTCGAGCTGGACGGGTTCACCGCCGTACACGAGGACGGCACCGTCGCCGTGCGCGACCTCGACCTGTCGATCGAACGCGGCCAGCTGGTCCTCGTCGTCGGCCCGGTCGGGTCGGGCAAGTCGTCGCTGCTGCGGGCCCTGGCCGGGATCGTGCACCACACGGGCCGGCTGCGCTGGAACGGCGAGCCGGTCACCGAGCCGGAGATGTTCCTGCGCCCCAACCAGATCGGCTACGTGGCCCAGCTGCCGCGGGTGCTGTCGGGCACGGTCGCGGACAACATCGCGCTGGGCCACGAGGTCGACGCCCACAGTGCCGTCTCCACCGCCCAGCTGGAACACGACCTCGAAACCGCCGGCGCCGGCCTGGGCCTGCTCATCGGCCACAAGGGCACCCGGCTGTCCGGCGGCCAGCTGCAGCGCCTGGCCCTGGCCCGCGCCCTGGCCCCGCGCACGGAACTGCTCATCGCCGACGACGTGTCCTCGGCCCTGGACGTGACCACGGAGCTGGCCCTGTGGCGGGCGCTGCGCGAGCACGGCGTCACGGTGATCGGCTCGACCTCCAAGCGGGCCGCCCTCACCCAGGCGGACCGGGTGGTGGTCCTGCAGGGCGGCGCCGCCGCGGCCCAGGGCACCTGGCGCGAGCTCGAGTCCCGCTGGGGCCACCTGGCGGGATAGTGCGGCCCGGACGTCACAGGGCGGACAGCTTGGCGATGCAGTCCCGGTAGGTGCTGACGTCCGGTGGATGGGAGACGGCGCCGGCCCAGCGTTCCCACAAGCCGTCGGAGGCGAGATAGCGCTCGGCGTGGCTGGTGCCGCGTTGCCTGTCGAGGTGGAGCAGTGCGCCCAGCGCCCAGTGCTGGTCGTAGCGAAGCTCGGCCCTCGGCAGATAGCGGTCGAGGTAGGCGACGAGGATCTCGGCGTCCTGGTCCGTGCCGAAGGCGGCGAGCGCGAAGCAGTAGCCCTGGCCGCTGTAGCAGACCTCGCTGGCCAGCAGGAGGTCACCGATGGTCTCCCGGAACTGTGTGCGCCGGCCGATGCCGATGAGGTAGGCGGCCACCAACCGCGGTCGCCAGTTGGGCATCCTGCCGGGTTGCAGCAGAAAGGTCAGTTCCTCATCGCTGATCCGCTCGGCGTCGTGCCGCAGGCCGTGCAGCACCGCGGTGTTCTCCGGCCGGCCGAGGCGGCCACCGAGGAGGTCCATGTAGCGAGGGCTTCCCGGCCTGTGCGCGACGACCACGTAGCGGCTGATGGTGTCAGGTGCCGGATCTGCTATCGGCGGCAGGTAGTCCACGACACCATCTTCCCCGAATCGGTACCGCGCCCGGGCTCGCCGGCCGGCCTGGCGCTGTTCACCGGCATCTCATCCGTGGTTCCGCCCGCGCTGACAGGGCGCAAGGACACGCTGTACCCCCACAAGTCCAACGCCGAGTACCAAGCCTATGTGGACGGTGACCCGGCCCTGCTGGCGGTCCTGGCCCAGATCGACGGCCAGCCCCGCACCGCCCAGGTGGCCCGGCACGTGGTCTCGCGCCCCGAAGGGCCGGGGAGTCAGCCTCCCGGGCCCTTCGGAGTGAGCTTCTCTGCTCACGCCGGCGAGATGGGTGACTTCCTCGCGGCGCGAACCGGGGACCCGACGGTGACCCGTGGCTGTAGGTGATGCCGGCCCGCTCGGGGGTGATCTTTGCCCGGCGGGTGGCGAGGAACTCGCGTACCTGCGTGCGGTTGCCTGTTTGCCCGCATTTGCCCCTCTTACCGTGGAGACATGGTTCCCGTGATCACGCTGAACGACAAGACGACGATCCCGCAGCTTGGCTTCGGCACGTACCTGGTGCAGCCGGAAGAGACCGCCGCGGCCGTCAGCAGCGCCCTCGAAGTCGGCTACCGACACATCGACACCGCCCAGATGTACGAGAACGAGGCCGGCGTC
This sequence comes from Dactylosporangium salmoneum, assembly GCF_039532525.1. NCBI lineage: Bacteria > Bacillati > Actinomycetota > Actinomycetes > Micromonosporales > Micromonosporaceae > Dactylosporangium > Dactylosporangium salmoneum. The sequence continues at coordinate 79,615 of NZ_BAAARV010000007.1, read as the reverse complement.
GGTGCGGCGGTCGCCGCGTCCGGGCTCCCACGTGACGAGCTGTACCTGACCAGCAAGCTCAGCAACGCCGCACACCGCCCCGATGACGTGCGCCGCACGTTCGGCGAGACCCTCGACAGGCTGCGGGTCGACTACCTCGACCTGTTCCTGATCCACTGGCCGCTGCCCTCCCGCTACGACGGCGACTTCGTCTCCACCTGGAAGGCCATGACCGAACTGGTCGCCGACGGCCGGCTGCGCTCGGCGGGCGTATCCAACTTCGAGCCCGGGCATTTGGAGCGCATCATCGGCGAGACCGGCGTCGCGCCGGCCGTCAACCAGATCGAAGCCCACCCGTACTTCCCCAACACCGCCGCCCGCGAGGCTTCCCTCGCCCACGGCATCAAGGTGGAAGCGTGGGGGCCGCTCGCTCAGGGCGCGGTCCTGCACGACGAGACGATCGCCAAGATCGCCGCCGCCCACGGTAGGGCCGCCTCCCAGGTCGTCCTCCGCTGGCACATCCAGCGTGGCGACATCATCTTTCCCAAGTCGATGCGCCCGGAGCGCATGCGCGAGAACTTCGCACTGTTCGACTTCGTCCTCACGGACCGGGAGATGGCCACGATCGACGCGCTCGACAAGGGCGCGATCGGCCGGGTCGGCCCAAACCCGGGCACCTTCGACTGGATCCCCAGCTGATCGCCGCACTCCGGGGGGCCGGCCAACCTCATGGCGGCCCCTCACCGCACGATAGATCAGGAGTAGTAGTCCTCCAGCCGCGCAGGCGTCAGGCCGGCCCGTTTCATGCCCTGGAGCGCGGCGATGAAGTCCTCGACGAACTGGTCGCGGAAGTGCATGAGGATGATGTCGCCCGGCTGGACGACCTTGACCTCCTGGTACCAGACGTTGCCCTGGTTGACCGACTCCTTCCAGAAGAACGCGGCCTTCATCCCGCAGTCGCGCACGGCGCGCAGCGTCGTCGTGTCCTTCTCGCCGAACGGCGGCCGGAACAGCACCGGCCGCCGGCCGTAGAGCTCGCCGAGCCGGTCGGCCGAGCCGCAGATCTCCCGCCGCTGCGCGTCGTACGACAGACCGGACAGCTTGTTGTGCGTGATCGTGTGCGCCTCGATCACGGCGCCGAGGTTCTGCAGCGTCCGGAAGTACTCCGGGTTGTCGCTGATCGCGTTGATCGTGAGGAACAGCGTCACCGGCACGTGCGCCTCCCGCAACAGCTCGGCCGCCTCGGGATGCTTGACCCAGCCGTCGTCGATGGTGAGGAACGCGACCCGCTGGTCGGTCGGCACCCGAGCGACCCACGGCACGGCGCCGTCCTCGGCGACCGCGGCCGTGCGGACAGCGGGCGGGGCCTTGTCGAACCGCGGCAAGCGGTCGGCGTAAACACCGGGGGACGGCGAGGCACTCGGCGATGCCGTCGCGCTCGCGCCGGCGCTCGGCAATGCCGACGGATGGGCACCGGCGGAGACCGGACGCACGCCGCGGCCGGTGAGTTCGGCGTCCGCCACGAGGGGCGCGGCCAGCAACAACGCGGCCGCCAGCAGGTATATCCAGCGCATCTTGACGCCGCGGACCAACATGCGCCGAGCGTAGCCAGAGGCGGGCGTGCCCCGAGCGAGGTCGGGGGCGAAACCGCGGGCGAGCGACAGCCGGCACCCACAGATACCCAGGGCCCGGCTGGTCGGCTGCCGCCGCGGTCGCGTTGAGCACCTCCACGACCGACCGCGGCGATGGGCTACGGCAAGGACCACCGTTGGGCGCCGGACTGGTTACAGGCGGCCATGCGCAGCGAGGTCCTGCCGTCCTCATCGTCGTCGTCCGGCTTGCCGAGACACAGCCCCGACGCCGGATTGATCAGCGAGCCCGCGGCTCCCGACCGCCATTGCTGGGCGGAGCCTCCGTCGCAGGTCTGCAGGGTGACCTGACCGCTCGCCGCCTGCAGGCATCGGCCCTGGGTCTGCAAGGTGCCGTCGCCCGCCACGGTCCACGTCTGACCCGCGCCGTCGTCGCAGCTCCACCTGCGGACCCTGTCGGCGTGCGGGCCGGCGCCGCCGTCAAGGCACAGCCCGGAGGCGCCGGTGATCCGGCCGGTGCGAGCGCCGGCCGACGATGGTTGCACCGGCGTGGGCTGCTCACCGAGAACGGGGGTACCGCTCGGCTGGGCATTGTCCGATGGACGGGGTGGCTGTGCGGATGCGGGCGGCGCCTCGGACAAGGACAAGGCTGCGGCCATTGACGGCGTGTTCGATGTCGGCGACGGCGATGGGGCCTGCGCGGCGCCCGTGGTGAAGTGACTTGGCTTCGGTACTGCGACCCCGTCCGCGTCGACAGCCGGAGACGCCGGCCGGTCGCCGACGGCGAGTACCAGTGCGGTGATGCCCACCAGCAGGATCAGCGCGCCCGAACTGACGGAGAGCAGGCGACGTCGGCCGCGATGTACCGCCGAGGCGTGCCTCTTCAGGGCCGAGCCGATCCGCCGGTGTGAGCGGGCAGGACCCGTGCGGTCGGGCGGCGCCGCGGGCCGGTCGTGACGCTCGGGTTGGTCACCCGACGGCGGTGGGTCGCCCTTGACCTCGTTTGCGGGGTCTTCCGTGTGCTGACGAAGGCGGACGTAGGGACGTACCATAAGCGGAGGTTCTTCGTCGATCTCCGGATCGCCCATGCCCAACACCGTCTCGTCGGCGTACGTCATTCGCCGGCCGCCTCGTCCACCACGGGCCGCCGGCCCGGGCCGGTGTTCGTGTCGCGGTACTCGACGTCATCGCGGCCGGGCGCGCGTTTCGTCGCCGTCGGGGGCCGGCACCCGCAACGGCTGATCGGCGCCCGGCTCGACGTGAGGATCAACCGTACTGGCAACACAACGAGCATCGTCAACGGGATGTCGGGGGGCATGCACCGACGGTAAGGGCCATTGCCGTGCGCCGATGAGTTCGTCCGGGGTGATATGCGGATTCACCCTCCTCTCTCACCCTGCCCGGGCGAGAACCTCGTGCGCCGCAAATGATCTGACGCATTCCCGATACTTGCGCCGTTTTCGGTAACCCGGGCGAGCCCATTCACGCCCATTCACCCAGACACATTCCACGTGGCTGGACGTGGTAGGCGCACCTGGAGGCAACTGGCCGCGCCGCGATCGAGCCCCCTGTGACGTGATCTTTCAGCATCCTCATTCAAGGACGGTCATGAAGGACTACAGGGCACCCGAAAACCGGAGCGAAGCCCTCGCGCTCCTTGAAACCCACATCGAACGGGACGGAATATGCGAAGGCTGCCTGGCATCGTGGGCGCGGCTGGTCGACTTCCCCTGCTCGTTCGCACAGGCGGCACACCGCATCCTCGCCGATGATGCTGCCACCGGCGACCGGTGACCGCTTCTGCGAGACCACCGCGCATTGCATGACCGGCGCCTCGTGATCATGCGCCGATGATGCTGAGGAAGATCGCTGACAGCCACCCCGGAATGGTCCGGGGTTGCCGATGCCATGCCTGGCTGGCGAGGCTGTCGATGACGGCGGCGGTCCCGCCGGGAGGAGTCGCCGTTGGTGATCGGGCAATCGCTGTGGCGCCGCGTCGCCGGGTTTCGCGGCCGTACGCGCGGCTGGTCGCGTCGTACCTGCGCCGTCTCGCCGGCCTCGCCGACCAGGCGCGGGCCGAGGCGGTGCTGGCGGCGCGGCGCTCGGAGCTCGCCGCCGCCGTCATGCGTGCGGTGCGGACCGTCCTGCTGAACGTCCGCGTCCACGCCGGCGCCAACGCCGTCACCGTCCACGCCGACGTCGAGGCGGACACGGACGGCTGGGAGATCACGGTCGTCGACGACGGGGTGGGATTCGACCCCGATCGCACGCCGCTCGGATACGGGCTGTCCCACCAGGCCGGAGACCATCTGCGGCGCTTGAGCGCCGCGCCGTCGATCGGGTGCGACCCGTAGTCGGTGTTGACCTTGACCTCTACGAGTGCGACTCCGAGGTCGGCGGCGTAGTTGTAGATCGGCGACTTCGCGGCGGTCGCGCACCAGGTCGCACGGACGGCTCCGGTCAGCGTCGTCGGTGAGCACGAGAACGCGGTACCGCCGCCGCCGTCTTCGTCGAGGAAGAGGACGTGGTCGCGGTACCAGTCGCCGGGTTGCAGGATCTGGACTTCCAGACTCGACTGGTCGCTCAGCCCGTCAGCGGTGGCCGTGGAGTCCCCGGCACCCCAGCCGCACACGGTGCCCGGGTAGGAGTCGAAGTTCTTCGACTGCCACTGCGCCTCCGTTGTCGGCATGGCGCCCGGGTGCGGCTCGTTGTACGTGTCGGTGAGCACCTCAGTGGTCCGCATCAGCGCGGTCGTCTTGGGCATGATCGTCCCGCAGTCGTACTTGAGCTTCCGCAACGCCGCGTCCGGCCGCGCGGCGGCCGTGGACGACCCGTCCACCGCGTGTGAAGTCGCGGCGCCCTCCGGGTCGTGTCCGGCGCAGCCTCCGACGCCGACCAGGACGAGACCGACGGCGAGGGCGCGGATGGCGGGGTGAGAGTGCTTCAACACGAGGTCACCGTAAACACCGGACGTCGGCACAAGCACCCGGGGAAAGTCCCGGGTTCACCCACTGCCGTCGTACGTGCGAGCCTTGCGGCGTGCGTTGTAAGTGTCGGCCAACTGACGTATCGGCGCATCGGGGTTGCCCGTCCTTCTCCTGACGCACCGGAACTCTCACCGTCGGTGCCCAATGTCAGGAGGAGCCATCCGGCTGTGCGAAGACCACGCCCGGTCGCGGCGGCTCGCCGCCCACAACCTCAGCGCTATCTGGAGGGACGTCGTTGGTCCGGCTCGAGCTCTTCGGTGGTTTCCGTGTCACGATCGGCGCGCTGGTGGTGCCCGACGAGGCGTGGCACCGACGCAAGATGTCCGCGTTGATCAAGTTGCTGTGCCTGGCGCCGAAGCACCGGCTGCGCCGCGACCAGATCACGGCGGCGCTGTGGCCTGACCTGACACCGGCGGCGGCCGCGGCAAACCTGCGCAAGACCGTGCATTACATCCGGCACATGCTCCCCGAGCAGCACTACGAGACCAACCCGATCGTCGCCGAGGGCGACCTGCTCGGCCTGCCGGTCGAGCACATCTGGGTCGACGTGGTGGCGTTCCGGACGCAGGTCGTGCAGGCCCGCGAGCGCCGCGACCTCGAGGCATACGCGGAGGTTGTCGAGCTCTACCGCGACGGTCTGCTGCCCGAGGACGACGACGAGTGGACCGCGAGCTACCGCTTCGACCTACGCCGGGACTACGTCGCGATCCTGGAGGAGTACGCGGGCATCCTTGAGGCGGCCGGGCTGCTGGAGGAGACCGCTCGGGTCGCCCACACCCTGATCGAGCTGGACCCGCTGATCGAGTCCGCGCACGTGTGCCTGATGCGGGTGCTCGCCCTGGCCGGGCGTCGGGCCGAGGCGCTGCGGCAGTACGAGGTCCTCAGGCGGGTCCTCCAGGTCGAGCTCGGTATCGAGCCGGGCCCGGAGGCGCAGCGGATGCACGAGGAGGTGCGGGTTCGTCAGGTCACCGAGCCCGCGTTGACCTCCGCCCTGTGGGAGCGCGTCGGCACGCTGCGGATGGTCTCCGGCGATCCGCGGGGCGCGGTCAAGGCGTACACCTCGGCGCTGGAACGCACGACGGGGCAGGCCGACGCGGCCCGGCTGCACCGGCTCCTCGCGTCGGCCCACCTGGACCGCCACCAGGTCGCCCTGGCCGAGCCGCACCTTGCGCGGGCCGAGGCGATGACGACGGACCCGGCGGAGGCGGCGCGGCTGGCATGTCTGCGTGGCGAGGTCGACTGCCTCAACAGCGACCTCGACCGTGCCCTGCACAACGCGTTACGAGCTCGTGCGCTCGCCGCCGTCCACGGCACCGCCGAAGACCGGGCGCGGGCCGAGGAGGCGATCGCCATGGTGTCGCACGTGCGCGGCGACTGGCGACGCGGTCTCGACGCCGAACTGCGCCGCGCCGGTGGGCAGCTCGACACCGACACGTTCGTCGGGCCGTTCGACATCCACCAGTGCATCGGACAGTTCCACCTGTACTCCGACGAGCTCAGCCGCGACGTGGAACAGTACGCGCGGACGACGCTCGCACACGCCTCCGACGCCGGCGTCGTGCGGGTCCAGGCGTTCGCCTGGTGCCTGCTCGGCGAGTCGCTGCTACTGCACGAACAGTTCGACGAGGCGGCCGGCTGCCTCGGGCAGAGCGCGGAACTGCACGCGTCGCTCGGCTCGACCTCCGGCGCGTTGCCGTGGCAGCGGCTGGCCGAGGTCGCCGTCTGCCAGCAGCGCTACGACGAGGTCGGCCCGGCGCTGCGCAGGGCGTCCGCGATCGCGACGGTCTCACCGATGGCCCGGCACGTGTGGCAGCGAATCCACGCCACCGCCGCGTTCGCCCGCCTGGAGCGCGGCGAACCCGAGCAGGCAGCCCGGTCGATCCGCGCCGCGGCCGCGGCGGCGGCCCGATACGGCGGCTGCCCCACCTGCGGCGCGCTGCTCCACCCGATCGCCGCGGAGACCTACGCCGCGCTCGGCGACTGCGAACCGGCCCGCGCCCACGCGGTCGCGGCGGCCAGGATCGCCGAGCGGTTCGGCGGCTCGGCGTGGCAGGCGATGGCCTCGTCGTCCGCCGCCAGCGCCGCGCTCGTCGAGGGCGACCCGCGGGCCGCGGGCGCCGCGTTCACCGCCGCCGCGGCGGGTTACGAGCGGGTCGGGCACGCCTACTGGGCCCGTCGTTCCCGCCGTCAGGCGGCCGGCGCCGCGGGCCTCGCCGGCCTCGCTGACCAGGACGGGAACGTTCACGGAACGCCGCGTCCCTAGGGTCTGCCCGACGACTCATCCGAGGGGACGACCATCATGCACCGCTTCACCCGCCTGTTAGCCACCACGGTCGGCGCCGCGCTGCTCGGTGCCGCGCTGACCGTGGCCACCACCGCCCCGGCCGCCGCGTCGCCGGGCGGGCCGTCCTGCGTCGGCGTCAACACCACCGACCTGACCGTGATCGGCTCGAAGAGCGGCTCCAGCACGACGAGCATCGAGAACTGCGACCCGTCGTTCACCGGCAGCACGATCAAGCTGGACCTGCACTTCACCGCCGGCAGCGACATGAGCGCGCTGGACATCGCGCTGCTGGCTCCCGCCGGGACCGGCTACCACCCGGTGGCCTGCTCGCTGAGCTGCACGCCGATCGGCCTGAACTACACCATCCGGCTGTACCTGGCCTCCAACGAACTGCGCAGCGGCACGTGGACGCTCACCGTCGCCAACCGCAGCTTCTTCGGCAACGCGACGCTGGACTCCTGGCAGGTGGCCGTCGACCTGACCAAACCGCCGACGGGTTGCTACGGCACCAACGGTTCCGACGTCGCGACCGGCAGCTTCGTCGCCACCAGCATGATCCCCATCGCCTGCAACGGCAAGGCCGCCGCGAACACCACGGTCGAGGTCCACCTGAACCAGCCTTCGCTGTCGGCATTCCTGGTGTACCTGGTCGCCGAGAACAACGACAAGTACCTGCTGAAGCCGGCCGACGACGAGCGTGACGCCATGAACACCGTCTACACCGTCGACGTCTCCTCCGAGGGGGCGTACCAGCACTGGCGGCTGCAGATCGTCCCGAGCCCGTACTACGTGCCCCCGTTCCCGGCGGGCGTGCTCGACTCGTGGTCGCTGAACGTCGCGCCGGTCGGCCCGGCGACGGCCTACACCGCGAGCAACAACACCGCGCAGACGATCTGGAGCACGGGCCAGGTGTCCAGCCCGATCACGGTGAGCGGCGTCGGCGGCAACGCGTCCAACCACTCGACGGTCCGGGTGCGCATCACGCCGACGAACGACGTCGACTACCTCTCGTTCTACCTGATCGCCCCGGACGGCACCCGCTACCTGCTGGGCAATGCGCCGTACGACCACACCGCCCCGATCGACGAGACGTACCCGGTCAACCCGTCACTGGAGCTGCGCAACGGCACCTGGAAACTGCTGGTCTCGCCCTCCGGCTCGAGCGGCAACTACGCCTACGGCACCCTGCAGGGGTGGACGCTGACCGTCTGACGACGCAGTTCGGCGATGGGCGGTCATCCGGGGGGTATGGCCGCCCATCGCGCTCCCGTGGTGGGACAGTGACGTCGAGCGGGAGACGATCACCCGGCTCGCCAGCGCACTCGGCGCCGGCCTGGCATGGAGGCACTGGTGGGCCGCCGGGGACTCGAACCCCGAACACTTCGATTAGAAGGAGAAGGAAGCGCCTCCATGCCCGCACAGGCGGAGAGCGGACGCGCTACGCATTCGAATGCTCTACCAATTGAGCTAGCGACCCGTCGTCGATGGTGGCATGGCCCGCCTCCGCGGTGCTATCGAGTTTGCATCGCGGGACGGGAGGCGGCACGTTCGCCGGGTGCCGAGGTGGACGCAAAGCGACTTCGGGACAGCTGGACCTGGCCCTTGATCGATACTCTGCTGCCGTGACCGTGTTGAGACGTAGCCCAGGCGCTACAGGGACCGCAGGACGACGGCGCGCAGGCGGGTCACGGGGATGGGGCCCTCCTGGCGCGAGTCGTAGCTCTCGTCCGGGTTGTCGCCGGTCACGACCAGGAAGCCTGGCGGGACCGTGGGATGGGCGGCGAGAGGCGCCCACCCCGCGAGGTCGGCCGGCACGGGCTCACCGGCCGCGGCGACCAGGCGCTTGACGAACCACAGCCGGCCGGGGTCGGACGGGCGTACGGCGCCAGGCTCCGCCGGCGGCGCCAGCAGCACCAGCCGGCCGGTGGCGGCCCGGCGGGTGCGGCGGGCCAGGACCTGGGCACCGTCGGCCAGGGTCGGCAGCATGCTCGGCCCCTCGACGCGCACCAGGACGAGGTTGCGCCGGCCCCACCACAGCGCGGCCAGCAACAGTGCCGCGGCGACGATCAGGAGCACCATCCACATAGGACTCACGCCTTCGCCGTCTGGTAGCCCGAGGCCTGCAGCGCGAACAACGTGGCGTACTCGCCGCCGGTGGCCAGCAGCGACTCGTGGTCGCCGCGCTCGCTGACCGCGCCGGAGGCGAGGACAACAATCTCGTCGGCCTCGCGGATGGCGTTGAGGCGGTGGGAGATGAGGACGCTGGTCAGGCCCTGGCGCTGGGCGCGCAGCCGGGCGTGGACCTCATGCTCGGCGGCCGCGTCCAGCCCCGCGCTCGGCTCGTCGAGGATGACCAGGTCGCGGGCGTCGCGCAGGAACGCGCGGGCGATGGCGATGCGCTGGCGCTGGCCGCCGGAGGGGTTCACGCCGGTGGTGTCCACGCCCTTGGCGTCGGGGGCGTTGAAGCGGCGGCCCAGCATCGTGTCGTAGCCGTTGGGCAGGGCGGCGAGCAGCTCGTGGATGCCGGCCCGGTCGGCGGCGGCGTGGATCCGCGGGCGGTCGTCCAGGGCGGGCAGGTCGCCGACGCCGATGTTCTCCGCGGCGCTCAGCTCGTAGTTGATGTAGTCCTGGAAGACCGCGCTGATGCGGGCGCGCAGGTCGGCGGGGTCGAGCTCGCGCAGGTCGACGCCGTCCCACAGGATCGCGCCGCGGGTGGGGTCGTAGAAGCGGCACAGCAGCTTGACGAGCGTGGACTTGCCGCAGCCGTTGCGCCCGACGAGGGCGGTCGCGCGGCCGGCCGGGATGGTCAGGTTGAGGCCGCGCAGTACCCACGGGTGGCCGGGGCCGTAGCGGAACCACACGTCGCGCAGCTCGATGCCGGTGCGCAGCGGCGGGACGGGAAGGCAGACCGGCGGTACGGTCAGGTCGGGCGGGTCGGCGAGCACGGCCCGGTAGCTGTCGAACAGCAGCAGCGCCTGGATCGCCTTGGCCGCCTGCGTCGCGGCAGTCGCGAGCGCGGTCTGCACACCGAGCACCGCGGCGAGGAACATCGCGATGTCGCCGACGCTGTGCCGCCCGCCGCGGGACTGGGCGGTCACCACCAGCAGCGCGGCGCCGGCCACGACGGCTGCGGCGGCGGCCAGGCCGGCCTGCACGAGCATCGCGCGGCGGTCGGTGGTGTGCTCGGCCGCCTGGGCGGTGCGCCGCTCGCGCAGCATCCGCTCGCGCAGGAACCCGCCGAGGCGGAACAGGCGTACCTCCTTCGCGGCCTGCTCGGTGGCGAGCATGTCGCGGTAGAACAGCTCGCGGCGCTTGGCCGGGCTGATGTCCCACTCGGTCCAGGCGCGTTCCCGGCCCAGGATCAGCTCGGCGGCCAGGACCGGCAGGCCGGACAGCAGCACGGCGACGGCGACGGCGGGGCTCACCGTCCACAGCGAGGCGACGAGACCGCCGACGGTGAGCACGGCGGCGAAGACGCCGAACGCGCTGTCGATGACCTGGCCGGGACCGCGGCCGCCGGACTCGTCGGCGAGCATGAGGCGGTCGAGGTACTCCGGGTCCTCGAACCGCGCCACCCCCACCACCAGGTCGACGGCGCGGAACAGCCGGTCCTTGGCCAGCAGCGCCACCGCCCGCTCGACGTCGGCCCGGACGTAGGCCAGGACGGCGGGGGCGAGCCCGAGGAGCAGCCCCACGCCGGCCAGCGCGCCGACGGCCGCCGTCCAGCCGGTGCCGGTGGCGCCCCGGGCGAGGCCGTCGACGACCGCCCGGGTCAGCAGCGCGGCGGCGACCGGCAGGGCCGCCGTGAGCAGGGTGCCCGCGGTCAAGACGGCGGTCCGGCCCGGCGCCGCGCCAACCGCGAGCCCCACGGCGGCGCGCACATGCGCGGCGATCCGAGCCGGGGCGAGGCCGAGCCGCTGCTCGCTCATGCCGTCGCGACCAGCTCGGGCTGCTGGTAGTCGTGGCTGGCGATGGTCTGGCCCGGGCCGACGGTGCAGAACGACGGCGTGGCCAGCACGTGGAACGCCCGGGCGACGGGCCCGCGGCGCCGCTCGATCAGCGTGCGCACCCCCGGTCCGAACGCCTCGACCATGAGGTCGGCCTCCTCGGACTCGCGGATGACGGCGAGGGTCCGCGACCGGTCGCCGAGCGCGTTGGCGGTGGCGGTGAACGCGGTCACGTGCGACTGGCACAGCTCGCAGTCGGGGTCGAAGAACCCGATGACCGTGCCGGGGGCCAGGTCGTCGCGGGTGAGCACCTCCCCGGCGGTGGTCGAGGCGGCGAAGTCCTCGATCCGCTCGCCGATGTCGGCCATCGTGGGCGCGCCCTTCTCCAGCGTGGCGAGCCGGACCTCGTGGCCCGCCACCCGGCGCAGCAGGGCGAAGGTCAGGACGATGTTCAGGGCGACGACAAGCGTCAGCACGACGGTGAGCGCGATGATCATCGCGGGACGCCTCCTAGGGTGGGGCCGGGCCCAGCGGCGCACCGCCGGGCCCGGGTGTGGGAACCGAAACGACTCAGCAGCAGGGGCGGCGGCCGTCGGCCGTCTTGGCGCTCAGGACGCCGTTGCTGCCGCAGCCGAAGCCGCAGGTGCCGCGCACCGGGGTCGCCTTCGCGTCCGCCTGCGGCACCACCAGCTTGAGCAGGCTGTGGGTCAGCTTCTTCATGTCGATCGCCTCCACGTGGGTTGTGGGCTCCTCTGCCGGGCGGCAGAAGTCTTTGGCGGGAGCAGGAGTTGTCGTACGTCGTCCAGCACGGTCACCAGCGCGCCCCCGAGGACGCCGGCGAGCCCGGCGAGCAGCGCCCCGCCGAGGTCCGGGCTCGTGTCTGTGACGAGCCCGGCCACGGCCGCCACGGCGGCGATCGCGATCAGCGTGAGGTTTCGCCAGATGTGGAACTTCCCCAGCGGTACCGCGCTGTGCCCGAAGCACTGGCAGGTGGTGCTGACCCCGCGCCACACGACGAGCCCGATCGCCCCGGCGAGCCCGGTCAGCAGGGCTGCGGCCAGCCCGAGCCCGAGCGCCCCGGTGATCCGGGTCGGCGCGGCCAGCAGCAGCACGATCGCCACTTCGCACCCGACGACGAGCACGGCGACCGGCCGTACGAGCCGCTCGGGCAGGATCGCCATGCGCCGCGTGGAGCGGCGGAACGCCCCGAACGCGGCGGCACTGCGGACCTTGGTGAAGGCCGAGACCGCGAACACGGTCGCGATGAGTACCCTGCCGAAGAGCGCGACGTACAGCACCCGACCTCCCCCATGCATCGCAGTGGGTCGATCGTGCTGGTGCGGCGTTGGAAATTCGTTAACTTTTCGTTGAATCCCTGGTCGCGAACTGTTACGAAGGCAGTCGCGCCCCCTTCCGCGGTCGGCCGCGCTCCGGGACGAAAGATCGTCTCCGGGCCCGTAGAGTGCGCCTGGTCCGGGTCGATCAGCGCGAAGCCGTATCGGGCCGGACCGGGCGAAACGCGCAGGAGGGAGGCCGCGTTGGTCGATGTGGGAACGGTGCTCGCCGGGCGCTACGAGATCACCCGGCACATCGCCGCCGGCGGCATGGGCGACGTCTGGCAGGGCGTGGACCAGATCCTGGGCCGCACCGTCGCCATCAAGCTGCTGCGCGCCTCCGACGACTTCGTCGACCGCTTCCGCTCCGAGGCCCGCATCATGGCCACGATCAGCCACCCCGGCGTGGTCGACGTGTACGACTTCGGCGAGGACCCGGCGGCCGCCGCCCGCTGCTCGTCGGCGCCGCCGCGGTGCTGGCCGTCGCGCTCGCGGTCACGGCCGTGGTGCTCCTCGGCGGCGGCCACGACGGCCCGCAGCCGCCCGCCGAGGCGGCCGC